>NZ_JFYX01000008.1:0-112429 GCF_000632245.1 Pseudomonas sp. RIT357 | reverse complement strand
TGCCGAAAACTGCGTAACTCATTGTTTACCAAGGAGTTTTCCGTTTCGACTGCGCCGGAAGTGGGGCGAATTATAGGCTCCCAGAATCTGCGGTCAAGCGTTAATTACGCTTTTGTTGCAGAAGGTGCTTTTTTCGCAATAAGCCGTGGGATTCGGCGCATCACTGGCGGTACACGCAACACCAGCAGCAGCGCAGCTATAGATAGATGCATAGCCTGTGATCAGCCCGCACGATCCAAAATATATGCAGCAGCCCACCCCAGCAATGCGCGCCCGGCGCACAGACTTAGCTCCCCTCACACTGAATCCGCGCAGACCTGATAAGTCCCGCTATCAATCGCCTGACGCAAGGGCGGGCGCATAACCGCCGGGTGGAGTGGATATTGGAGCGGTGAGCAGCGGGGTTGTTTTTAGCGCGCAGGAACAGTGATCATCGCCCTCCCCCCTGAAAGAACGGTTGGCGATGCTGAACATGGACGATCTGCTGGCCAGCCCTGACGAGCGCACCCTCAAACGCCAGTACGCCAAGCTGCTCAAGGTAACGCGGCCGGACGATGACCCCGTCGCCTTCCAGCGTCTGCGGGAAGCGTACGAGCGGGCGTTGCAGCGACTGCGTGACGGCGACAGCCTCGTCGCCCACGCCCTCCCCCCTGCTGCGTATGAACAAGCGATGGCGCTGCTGGCCGAATTCGATGACTGGAAAGTCGACGAATGCTGGGCCCGCGCCGTGGCACAAGGGTGTGCCGCCGACTTTGAACAACTGCTGTTCCAGCGTTGCGTCAACGCACCCGACCGGCATCTACCGCTGTTGACCTGGGGCATTGAAAAACGCCAATGGCTCACGCCATGGCAGCAAATAAACAGCGGCGGTTTTCCCCATCAACGCCTGGTCCACGCACTCAAGTGCGCGCTGTACGACGACCTTGAAAAATACCTGGCAGACGCCCAGCCTCAGGCGTTCTTCGAACGACTGGAACGGGCATGCCGCCAGGGCTGGCTGGTTGACCTGACCCATCACCAGGCGTTGCAGGTGCAGGTGTTGCACCTGTTCACGGTGCAAGAAAGCTGGTCGCCGACTCTTTTCCAACAGGTCTGCCAGCTGTTCGCCTGGGACGCTGGCGCTGCGGTGCCTATCGATCAAGCCCAGTGGCAGGCCCTGGTCCGGCGCAGCGAGCAATACGTCTGGCTGAACGCGTTGCGAGATCAGGCGCAACAACCGGGTGCGGCGGCGTTGTTTTTGATGTGTGCAAAACCCGCGCAGCAAGCGCAATTGGCCGCCACGTTCGGAGAAGCCGATTGGCAGGCCTGCGAGCAACTGTCCGCAGCGTTTTCCACACGGTTCCCCGACCTGCTGGGCTTGTTCCCCAATCACAACCCGTGGTTCTGGCACGCCCTCGTCGGCTATCGCCCCACCCGCCACGGCCTGAAACGAGCCACCGCCGTCCTTGCAACCTGCCTGGCGTTGGGTAGTCTCTCCAGCCGATTCGCACTCGGCCCGACCTTATTGATGCTGCCGCTATACCTACTGGGCGGCTGGTTGATGGCCCGCGTCGGCCAGTGGCTGCTGACCTACTGGACCGTCATGGCCGAGAGCCTGCAAGACCTCGACCAACGCGTCAGCCGCTGGTGTGTGCGCCGCAAATGGATCCCCGACCGCCGCTATCGGGTGATCCGCAACGGCGGCCCATTAGTAGCGCTGGGTTTTGTCGTGTGGCAATGGCTTGGGTGGTTGGGGCTTGCTACCTACGCAGTGACCGGTTTGATCGGCGTGCTCCAGCCGGCACGCTGGGCACCTGCCGAGTATGAGTACCGCTGGCGGCGACCGTTGCAGGCGATCTATCGGATTGCCGGGCTGAGTGCGCTCCAATGGCTGTTTTGCGCAGTAATGGTCGCGGTGATTGCGTATATACAGTTGGAATTGCCCGGCACCGCGCTTACCCGAGGGGCATGGCGTTAACATGCCCGTTACCTGATTTTTTGCGCTGATATCCACGATCAAGGAAGACACCCCATGACCAATACGCTCTCCCAAGACTTCACCCAAATCCCCACAGGTATGCAGCCCTTTCCGGCGATTGAAGACGTGTTCGTCGCCGATCAACTGGAACTGGCCAAGCATCTGCATCCGCTCTTCAGCCTTGACCTGAGCCAGGTGAATCCCGAATGGTCGGGCGTCGTGCACATGCTGAGCCCGTTGGAGCCCTATGAGAGTCTTGTCGGCGAGCTGACCGAATGGGACGGCTTTCACGGTGACCTGCTGAAAACCAACTGGATCGGATTTCAGCTTGAGCAGGGGCGATACCGCCTATGCGGCGACCCGCGCTACTTTTTTCTCCATGCAGGCAACGCGCAACTGGCCGACCCTCACCCCGGCGCGCGGGCGGACCTGGAGCGTCACTGTGCTGAGCAACACCGCGCATTTGCCCGTACGGTCGAGCGGTTCAACACCCACGGGGTACTGGCACGCGAAGACGGCGAGCCGCTGGATGCGGTGGAGTTTGTCACCCAACTGGGCGGCGAAGTCGACGGCTTGGCTAACTGGGTGGAGTCGGTGGAGTTTCCGATGCAGATCATTGAACTGGACCCCGACCGTGGCGATTCGAACGTGTATCCCTTGAGCCCGGCCGGCAACCGGTTTTTCCACGTCGCCAGCGTGCCGGGCTGGCATTACCGCACCGCGGGGGCCGACTTGATCGTGATGTTCTACGAGCCGATTGAAGGCCTGGTGTTATTTACCTTCGACTACAGCTGAGCAAAGTGATGACTCAACGGACCAAAACGCTTCTCGGTTGGGCCTTTCTAACCTGCCTGGCAGTGCTGTTGGCTTACGCGCTCGTACATAAACCGCAATTCCCGTCGCAAATAGTCCTCAAGCAAGCGTTCATACCCGGGCAGTGGGTGTACATCGTGCAAGGCGCGAGGAACGCAGGGGAGCCCAAAAGTCTGCGGTTCTACGCAGACGATTACGAAAGCAGCGACGAGGTGATGAAGGTGCGCCTGGGCAAGAAGCCACCGTTTCTGGTTTCGGACAGCGACTTGCAGGATGTAGTGATCGAACGGGTCGCCAATGGCCTGCACATCAAACTCGATGGCGCAGTCGAGGTGTACCGAAGCAACCTCTACCTGGCCGATGGCGACACGTACACCACGTTCCGCGTCAATCTGGAACAACGCGACACGCGGCCGCCCTTGCCGAGCGGCCGGTAGGTTTATTTCAACAGGGCGATCAGCGCACAGACCACGGTGATCACCAGCGCCGGCCACTGCATCGGCATGAAAAAGAAGTGATGGCGCACCCCATCAGCGTGCGGATGCCGATTGAGCACGAAGCCCAGCACCACGTTGATCGCCGAGCCAACACCCGCGCCTATCAGGAACTGCATCAGCGAGACATTGCCTGGCTTGACGCTGGGATCAGGCCACAACCCCATCAACAACAGCACCATGGCCACCGGAGTGAACAGCGTGAGCCAGCCTGCGCCGCGATAAATCATCGTTTGATACTCCTGGGCTTAGGCCAACTCACGGGCTTGTTCTTCAACCGCAAACACCACATCCAGGGTGTTGAGGAACAGGTCATGGCTGAGGATGCCGGTGGCGATGGTCGACAGCACGGGCTTGCCGCTGTCGTCCTTGATCACCACGTTCTCGGTCCAGGCGTTGAGGTCGACGGTGCGCAACGATGCCATCGGCACTTTGCGGCCCTGGTACTCAAGGAAGGCGGCGCTGACCAGAATTGGCGTCGTGGTGATCTTGAGGAAGTTGCCGCTGACCCGCTTGCCCCAGACCTGCGCAGTGCTGATGCAATTGAACGTTACCGCCCCGCCCGCCTCCAGCGTCGCCGCCACCGCCGGCAGGCGTGCGCGTACGTGCAGTTCACGCACCAGTTGCTGGAAATCGTGAAAGCCCTTGAGGGTCTCGATCACCCGGTGAAACGGTTCCGAAGCATTGCGGCGATAGGCAACGTTGGTAACCATACCGGTCAACACGGTTTGGCCGGAGCCGAACAGATACAGGTCCTCGATATCGGCAAAGGCCGTGTATTCGCGCTCATCGTTCACGAAGCGCTCGATGCCATGCTCATACACGTCATAACGGGGCGCACGCAGCTTTTTGTGCCAGGCGTAGACCGCAAACATGCTCAGGCCGATCACCGCCAGCAAGGCGCTGGTGGCATAAAACACCATAAGCGGGTCGCTGAAATTCAAGGTCATGCCGCGTGACGTCTGGAGAGTGACGGGGCCATTGTTGCCCTGCGGCAGGATGGTGCTCAGGTACAGCACAAACCCGGCCATCCCCAGCATCACAGAACCAAAGATCAAACTGACCACAAGAAAGGCTTTGCCATGACGGAAGCTGGCGATCAGCTCACCAGTATTGGAAGGCGATTGAAAAGGGGATGAGGGCATGGGGGCTTGCGTCCTTGTAAGTAGATAAAGCGGGCTGCTTGGGTGCGCTTGGCACGGCGAGTTGGAACATGGCCAATTAGTATCGTTCCTTGTGCAGAGGCCTTAATGTGATGCACGCCGCAAAGTGGGCCAGGTCTTTTTTTTCACACACAGAACAGTGATCATCCCCCTCCCCCCGTATGTTGAGGAACCAAGACCATGGAATTGACGCTGGAAGCTGTGGCGCTTTTTGCACTCAAGTTGGTGCATGAGGTGGACGGTGGCAGCCCGGTTTTGCGGGATGATCCGGTGATGGTTGGCTATGACAGGGAGGTGTTTGGGCTGTTGGTGCGGCAGGGGGATTTGGCTGAAATCTTGGTGAAGATTGATGACTGTGCGGGCCAGGCTTTGATGGCGGTGGGCGGTGCCGACACAGTACTGGGACGTGAACTGCAACGGCTGGCGGCGGCTGTGCAAAATGCCCATCAACTGGATGAGCTGCCCGAGCCGTTAACCACCCTCAAGGATTATCTGAAAGACATCCAGTGAGGCGACCTACCGCCGCCCTTCCACCGCCATGCGCACCGCCAACCCCATCAGCACTGAGCCCATCAGCCAGCGCTGCACCACTTGCCAACCGGGCCGGGTGACGAAAAACACCGCGATGGAGCCCGCCAGGGTGGCAATCACCGCGTTGACACCCACGCTGATAAAAATCTGCGTAAAGCCCAACACCAGTGATTGTGTCAGCACACTGCCATGGCCGTTCGGGTCGATGAACTGGGGCAGCAACGACAAATACATCACCGCCACCTTGGGGTTCAGCAGGTTGGTCACAAGCCCCATTGTGAACAGCTTGCGTGGGCTGTCCTTGGGTAAATCGCGCACCTGAAACGGTGAACGCCCGCCCGGCTTGATCGCTTGCCACGCCATATAGGCCAGGTACAACGCCCCACCAAACCGCAGCACGTCGTAGGCAAACGGCACCGCCATGACCAACGCGGTAATTCCCAACGCCGCACAAAGCATATAAACCAAAAAACCCAACGCCACGCCGCCCAAGGAAATCAATCCAGCCGTACGGCCCTGACAAATCGAGCGGGATATGAGGTAAATCATGTTCGGTCCGGGCGTCAGCACCATGCCGAGGGAGATCAGCGCATAGGCAAGCCAGCTGGATAGTTCAGGCATGGTGCGGCTCCGGTTGTTGAAACATCTGGGCAAGGTTGTAAGGTTGGTCGCCATGGTAGGGCGTTCAAAATGCCCGCGTTAGATACAGATCCACGAGCAAATCGGCATACACCCACGAGGCAGGCCCATGATCGACTTCAACAACAAAGGTTTCTTCAAGCTCAAACAAAACAACGAATACGCCGAACGCGTAGCCGCCCTGCTGCTGGACGGCGAGGAAGTGGTCGACGCCTACAAAGCCATGCGCGACGGCGTAGTGTTTACCACCAAGCGCATCATCGCCGTGAACGTGCAGGGGATTACCGGGAGCAAGAAGGACTTCACGTCGCTGCCGTATAAAAATATCGTGGCGTACTCGGTGGAAACGTCCGGCACGTTTGATCTGGATTCGGAGTTGGAGATTTACTTTTCTTCGCTGGGGAAGGTGAAATTTGAATTTACGGGGAAGACGTCGATTGTTGAGATTTCGCGGTTGATTTCCAAGCACCTGCTGACCTGATCAGCAGGTAAAAATCAAAATATTCGAAACGATAGCGCCCTTCTGACCCCTGTCTCGTTTTCCCACACCCATCATCGAACAAATCCGATTTAGTCCGCTCATCCCCCTCTTAGGCTCACGTCCCCACACAAGGAAGTGAGCCTGTCATGTCAGAGCGCGCATACCCTCTCACCGAAGAACAACAACTCAAACAGCGAATCCTGACACCGCAACCGGCACGGCCTTTTTCGCCACCGCTCCATCTACTCGACCGTCCTCCCGCGCCAGCCCCCTCCCCCACCAAGCCTCCCGGCTGCGTATTCACCAAACCCTGCCAACTGCCCGACGGCATCACCCACTACGCCGATCCCTGCGGTTTCGTACCGCTGGAGTTGGTCAAGGAATACGGACATTTCAGCCTGCTGGGCGGGCGTGAAGTGGACGCTCGGGGGACGGTCTCGCTGCGCAAGATCAGCGGAAGCGCATTGCCCGTTGGCTTGGGGCAGTTGGCGTTGCGTGCAGCGGTGTTGGAGTCGGCAGCGACTGCTGTCGGCTCTGTAGCCGGGGCGTTGTTGACGGGGTTAGTGGCGTTGGCTTGGCCATCGGCGCTGGGTGATAGCGCGCTGTACAGCGATGAGCAATTGCGCTCGATGCAACGGGCTCGCTCACAGATGCGTTTGCATGTTGAGCAGTTGAAGGACGGCACGCTCAAGGGCTATGGGTTTTACACCGGCAACAATGCCGACTGTCAGATGATCGATGTGGTGCAGTTGCAAAGCCGTGGCGATCAGTTTGTGGCGGATTTGGGCCAAGGTGTGGAGCAGATCTGGACGCCTGCGGTTGAATCCGGGGGACGCCCTGGGAATCCCAGCGTTGGAGGCTGCACCGCAGGCGCCGGTAATTTGGATTTACCCGCCAAACCAGAAGGCTGCGCAGATTTTGGTGAACCCGGTTTATCCGCCGGAATATCGGGATTTTATTCTGGTGTTCCCGGTGGAGTGGGGGGTTCGGCCGTTGTATGTGGTGGTCAGTGTTCGGGCTGGGGATCATACCTATCACCCCAAACCAAAACTCCTAGCTGCATTTCCGAAAGCCAAGTGGGCTCGCTCGAAAACTCCAATGACGGGGGTGGCCAACGCCCAAGATGGAAAGATCCCGACGGGACGATCTATGAATGGGACGCTCAACATGGCGCTGTGGAAAAGTCCTCCAAGCGCGGAATTCATCTCGGCGAGTTCGATCATTTGACCGGTAACCAACGTAAGCCAGCCAAGCCTGAAAGGACGGTAGAACCATGAACCACTCAGTTATGGGCGTTTTGCCTAACGAGGACTTTGCATCCTTTGAACAGCCGCTACCTCTGTCCACTCAAGACCTGATGGACATTATGGGGTGGGAAAAACTGGAGGATTGCGTATTTGACTATCTATTGACGGAAGAACAAGTACTCAAGATAGAAAAAGCGATTGCTCTAAAGCTGCCCACTCACTTTGACTTATTCCTTACCTCACACGACTAAGTGAGCCAAGGGGCATTCAAACTCCATTCGCCGACTAAAGGCTGACGAGGATCTCCCTGGTGAGCGGGCTTTTTTTGTGGTGAGCGGGCTTGCCCCGCGCTGGGGCGCGAAGCGGCCCTGAAACCAAGCCCTGCGGTTCCTATGGAAAATCTCGGTGGCCGAGTTGGGGCTGCTTCGCAGACCTGCGCGAGGCAAGCCCGCTCACTACACATGCCCTTTCAGCTCAGGCAGTTGAAGGGCTGCTGTTCTGGATTTCTTCGTTAAATACCAACCGCGCACACAACCCACCACGCTCCAGGTTGTGCAACGCCAGCCGGCTGCCGATCTTGCCGACGATCATCTCGACAATCGCCAGCCCCAACCCGGCGCCATTGGCATTGTCACGGCTATAAAACCGCTCAAACAAACGCCCGATTTCCGCTTCATCAATCCCCGGCCCCTGGTCCTGCACGCTCAGGCAAAAAGCACCAATCACCACCTTCACCTCGCTGCCCGGCGGGGAAAAGTTGAGAGCGTTGGTCACCAGATTTTGCAGGGCGATGGCCAGTGCCACGGGCTCGGTTTCGACCCAGCATTCTTCGTCACCCTCCAGCACCAACTCCACACCTTTCTCCATGGCCAGCGGGGTAAGTTCTGCCAATTCTTCGCGTACTAACTCTGTCAATTGCACACGGCTGCGCACAGGGTTGTTCAACTGCGGCTCGATGCGCGCCATGGTCAGTAACTGGCTGCCGATACGGGTAGCGCGGTCGACACCGCTTACCAGAAATTCCAATGCCTCGCGTCGTTGCTCTACTGTCTCCGCGCTTTGGGCGTTTTGCGCATGGATACGCAGGATCGCCAGGGGGGTGCGCAGTTCGTGGGCGGCGTCGGCGATGAACCGGCGTTCGCGTTCCAACAACTCGTCCACCTGCACCAACAGCCGGTTGAGCGCGGTTTGCATGGGTTCCAGGTCGGAGGGCAGCGGTTTGAGGTGCAGCGGTTGCAAGGTGTCGGAATTGCGTCCACGAATCGACAGTGCCATGGCGCGCAGGGGTTTGAGACCCCAACCGATTAACAGCCAGATCAACACCGTCAGCAGCGGCACGCCGATGAGGGTCGGCCAGAGGGTGTGACGCATGATGCGTTGGATCACGTCTTGGCGGATGTCGTCGCGCTCACCCACCCAAATCAACAGGCCCTGTTGCGGGTCGGCGAGGAGGAAGGCGCACCAGTCGTTGCCGTTGTCGATGATGTCGTGGGAACCAAGGGTCGCGGGCGGTGCGACCAGCACCGGCGCTTCGGCTGAGCGTACAAGTAGCTGGCCGTCGCTGCGCCACACCTGGAAGGTCAGGCGAGTTTCATAGGGATGAGCCACGCCCTCTTCGCCCACGCGGCTCATGGCCTGATCAAACGCCTGGTACAAGCGGTCCCAATCCGCCTCGCCGGGGTCGCGCTGGCGCAGTACGCCTTGCAGCAGGCGCGCGCTTTGGGCGAGTTGGGCGTCGTAGACTTCTTCGATTTCGTGGTGACTGTCGCGCAGCACCAGCCAACTGATCAGGGCATCGCCGAGCAGGATCAACACCAGCACAGGCACGAGGATGCGCGCGCGCACGGAGGTCATGGCTTGAGTACCAGCACATAGCCAACGCCGCGCACGGTGCGTATGAGCTCTGTGGATAACTTTTTACGCAGGTTGTGGATCAACACTTCCAAGGTGTTGCTTTCGACGCGGTCCTGCCAGCCATACAACGCGCGAGACAAGCGCTCGCGGGTCACCACTTTGCCGGGGCGTACCATCAGTTGGTGCAGCAGTTGATATTCCATGGGGGTGACGATGATGTCCTCATCCAGGTAACGCACCTGCTGAGTGGCGGGGTCGAGGTTGACGCCGGCGTGTTCGAGCATCGGTTGCGCGCGGCCCTGGCTGCGGCGCAACAGCGCGCGCACGCGTGCCTTGAGCTCTTCGACGTCGAAGGGTTTGACCAAATAGTCGTCGGCGCCGGCGTCCAATCCGGCGATGCGCTCGGCGGTGCCGTCGCGGGCGGTGAGGATCAGCACCGGAAGATCATGTTGCTCGGCGCGCAGTTGCTGCAACAGGTCGAGGCCGTCGAGGCGGGGCAGGCCGAGGTCCAGCAGCAGTAGATCGAAGCTCTCCGTGCGCAACGCATGCAGCGCCGCAACGCCATCCTGCAGCCAATCCAGGGTGTAGCCCTCGGCGCCCAAGGCCACACGAATCCCTTGGCCAAGGGCCCGGTCATCTTCGACAAGGAGTAGGCGCATAGCAAAATCTCTGTAGGAATCGGCGGCATCATGCCGGGTTATGGCCGGGGCTATTTCAGCAAAGATGTTACGGCTCGTTGCCAACTAAGGTTGCCCTAAGGTTGGTTTTGCACTGTGAAATCTCCCACATTTGCTGAGAGCTTTTCCATGCGCAAAATTCTCCTGCTGTCCCTGATCCTCGCCAGCCCCCTGGCCTTCGCCGGCCCGCAATGCACCACCGCCGAGCGCTCGCAATGGCAAGACGAAAAAGCCTTCCAGGACAAGCTCAAGGCCGAGGGCTACACCATCAGCAAGTTCAAGGTCACTGATGGCAACTGCTATGAGATCTACGGGTTCGACAAGGACAAGCGCAAAGTTGAGATCTACCACGACCCGGTCACCGGCAAGGCCGTGAAGACTGAGATCAAAGGCTGATGCCAAGCGAATCCCTACGCCTTTGGGACCCGCTGGTGAGGCTGTTCCACGCCTCCATCGCCGGGGTCTTCGTCGCCAATTACTTCTTCAACGAAGCCGGCGACGACTGGCATGTCTGGCTGGGTTATTACGCCATGGCCTGGCTGCTGGTGCGAACGGTGTGGGGATTTGTCGGACCGCGCAGCGCACTGTGGGCAGACTTTTGGCCTACGCCAAAAAGGCTGAATGCCCACGCGCGCTCGTTGCTCAAGGGTAAGCCGCAACACCGCTTGGGGCATTCGCCGATTGGCGCGCTGGTGATGCTGTTGATGTTGCTGGCGTTACTCACCGTCGGCGTGAGTGGCTTTTTGATGCAGGAAGTCGATGCCCTCTGGGGCGCCGATTGGCCACTGCAAGTCCACGAGACCGCCGCCAATGCGCTGCTTGGCTTGGTTTGCCTGCATGTACTGGCTGCCGTGTTTGAAAGTATCCAGGTGCGGGACAACCTGCCGTTATCCATGCTCACCGGTCGCAGGAAGCGCCTGCCGGATGAACGTGCGCAGTAATCCTTTTACCCACAGGTTCCCTATGCGCTCCGCCTTATTGATATGCAGCCTGCTGGCAGTGTTTTTCGCTGCCTGGCAAAGCCATCCGCCCCATGTGCTGGCGCCGTTTGCCCAGACCAGCCCGAACACCGCAAAAGTGGCGGCGCCGGCGCAGTACAGCAGCCGGTTCGTATCCACCCAGCTCACCGACTTTGTGCACTCCTCATCCGTGACCGCCCTGCCCGGCGGCGACTTGATGGCGGTGTGGTTCGCCGGCTCACGCGAAGGTGCCGCTGATGTGCAGGTGCGCACCGCGCGCTTTGATGCACGTACCGGCGAATGGGGCGCCGAACAGGTGCTGGCCACGCGGGAAAGCACCCGCGACGGAACCCAGCGTTATATCCGCAAGCTCGGCAACCCGGTAATTGCCCTGGCGCCGGATAAACGCCTGTGGATGTTTTATGTGTCGGTGTCAGTGGGCGGCTGGGCCACCAGTGCGATCAACGTGATGGTGTCGGATGACCTGGGGGGCAGTTGGACGGCCCCTCGGCAACTGGTGACCTCGCCGTTCTTCAATATCAGCACCCTGGTTCGCGCCGCGCCGGTGTTCCACGCCGACGGCTCCATCGGCCTGCCGGTGTACCACGAGTTCATGGGCAAGTTTGCCGAGTACCTGTACTTGAGCGCCGACGGAGCGGTGATCGACAAATTCCGTATCAGCCGCGGCAAGAATTCCCTGCAACCGACCATCGTGCCCCTGGACGGCCAACGCGCCGTGGCGATGTTGCGCTATGCGGGCGACACCCATCACCGCGTGCTGGCCAGCCGCACTGAAGACGCCGGGCAAACCTGGAGCCAGCCGTACCCGCTGGAACCGGCCAACCCTAACTCGTCGCTGGCGGCGGTGGGCACGGTGGACGATGGGTTGCTGGTGGCGCTCAATGACCTGCAGGACGGCCGCTTCAAGCTCAGCCTCTATGGCACCGACGCCCAGCTCAGCCAGTGGCGCACTGTGGTGCAACTGGACGAATCACCGGACCCGCTCGGCCAACCGTTCGCCCCCGAAGCTTATAAAGAGATCATCGGCGAAGGCTTTCGCGCCTCCAGCGGCGCGCAGCGTTTACCGCTGGAGCAACGTTTTCTCAGCAGCCTCGACTACCGCGTGTGCAAACCCCGTGGCTGCGATTTCGAGTACGAGTACCCGTACTTCAGCCGCAGCCCGGACGGTATGTACCACCTGGTGTACTCATGGAATAACACGTTTATCAAACATGTCAGCTTCAACGAAGCCTGGCTCGCGGAGCGTCTGTGATGGTGTTGCTATGGCAGGCGCATTTGAGTTTTGTGCTGTTGGGGTTTGTGCTGTTAAGCACGTTTCGATTTACCGCCCGATGGCGACCGTGGTTGCTGCCAGTCCTGGTGGTGGTGAGCGTTATCCCGATCAATGAGCTGCCATTGGCGGCCTATGTCCGCAGTTTTACCGATGATTTGGCGATCAGCACGCTGGTGTTGTTGGGGTGGGTTGCGCTGAGCCGTCTGGGCGTGGTGCAGCCGCTGGCTCGACCACATCAGGTGCAGATGTTGCTGCTGTTTGGCCTGCTGAGCCTGGTGCTCTACCCGGCCACGTTAGGCCTGACCTATTTCGACCCGTACCGCTTGGGCTTCAACCCTCGACCGATGATTGTGCTGGTCGCGGTGGCGGCGCTGTTGATGCTGTGGCTGCGCAATGCGCTGGCGGTGTGGATGTTGGTGATCGGCACGCTGGCGTTCGCATTGCGGCTCAAGGCCTCAGAGAACTATTGGGATTATCTGGTTGATCCGCTCTTGGCAGCCTACTGCGTCGTCGCTGGATTAATGCAACTCAAACTGTACTGCTTTAAAGAATGGAAAATTTGATGAGTGCGTTGCAATCACGTCGCCTGCGCTACGGCATGGGCGCGATCGGGTTGGTGTTTGTGCTGCTGGCTGCGTCGCGACTGGTGTTTGTGCTGGGTTTTTCCGGCCTCGATGTGACAACCCCGGCGCTGCTGGAAACCCTCGGCATCGGCCTGCGTTTCGACCTGCGCCTGGCGGTGTTGCTGCTGCTGCCGCTGGCCGTGCTGGCATGGCTGCCGCGCTGGAACCTCACCACGCTGCCAGTCCTGCGCTGGCTGGCACGTGCCTACCTGGTGGTCGCACTGGCGATGATCGGCCTGGTGTACATCATCGACTTCGGCCATTACGCCTACCTCGGCGTACGTATCAATGCGACGGTGCTGCGCTACCTGCAAGACGCACAGATTTCACAACAGATGGTGTGGGAAACCTATCCAGTGCTGTGGATAACCGCCTGCTGGCTGGCGGCAGTGGGGTTGTGGGTATGGGCGTTGATCTGCCTGGAGCGCCTGACCCTGGACCGTGCGCCAACCCCCATTAATCGATGGGCGGTGACGTCAGTCTCAGTGGTTGGCGTGGTCGCCGTGCTGCTCGCCCTGCTGGGGCGCGTGGCCAACCTCAACCTGGAAAACCCGGTGCCGCTGCGCTGGAGCGATGCGTTCTTTTCCGGCAACAGCCAGGTGGCCGCCGTGGGCCTCAACCCGGTGCTGTTTTTGTACGACACCCTCAAGGTCGGCCAATCGCAGTTCGATGAAGCCCAGGTGCGTAAGCATTACCCGCAAGTCGCCCAGTACTTGGGGGTGGATCAACCGGACGCCCAGCAACTGAATTTCACCCGCCACCAGGGTGTGCAGCCCTATCGCCTGGCCGGCGAGCGCCCGCTGAACGTGATCTTCGTGATGCTCGAATCCCTTGGCACGAGCGCCGTCGGGGCCTACGGCAACCCGCTCAATCCCACGCCGAACCTAGATAAACTGGCCAGCCAAAGCTGGTTCTTCAAGCACTTCTACGTACCGGTCACCGGCACCGCCAAGACTGTCTGGGCCAGCATCACCGGCGTGCCCGACGTCACCCGCCAGGAGACTGCCACGCGCAATCCGCTGATCACCCGGCAACACACGCTGATCAACGCATTCGAGGGCTATCAGAAGTTCTACATGATCGGCGGCAACGCCGGCTGGGCGAACATCAACGCGCTGATCCGCCAGAGCATCGACGACGTGCAGCTGTTTGAAGAGAGCGACTGGCAATCGCCACGGGTGGATGTGTGGGGTATTTCAGACTTGGACCTGTTCAAGGAAGGTGACGAACTGTTGAGCAGGATGCCCAAGGACCAGCCGTTCTTCGCCTACCTGCAAACCTCCGGCAACCATCGACCTTTCACGATTCCCAAAGACAACGACGGTTTCCAGGTGGCGAACGTGACCCTGGAGCAAGTCCAGGCAGCCGGTTCGCGCAGTGTCGAGCAATACAACGCAGTGCGCCTGCTCGACTACAACATCGGCCGCTTGATGGAAATCGCCAAGGCCGGTGGTTACTACGACAACAGCATTTTTGTGTTCTTCGGCGACCACAACACGCGCATCAGCCAGATCCCGCACATGCCGCCTGCCTTTGAACAGCTGGGGCTGGAAAGCAACAACGTGCCGCTGTTGATCCACGCGCCGGGCCTGGCACCTAGGGTGATCGAACAGGCGGTGGGCCTGGCGGATTTGTTGCCGACCGTTGCGGGCATGGCAGGCGTGCCGTTCACCAATGGCGCCATGGGCCGGGATATCCAACAGCCTGCTCCGGAAGGGGAACGCGTGGTGCCGCTGGTGTTGCGTGAGGGAACGTTCCCAATCATCGGCGGCGTGACCCAACACTTCCTGTTGCAAATGCAACACGACGGCAGCTCACCGACCCTGCATGACCTGGCCTCAAAGACGCCGCGAGAGGATGTGGCAACGCAACATCCCGCAGAGTTTCAGCGTTTGCAGGCGCTGACCCGTGGGCTGCATGAGAGCGCGCGATTGATGCTGTTCAGAAATGTGCGGGAGTGATTATTTGGGTTGGAAGGTTTCGAGGTAGGCCAGGATGTTGTCGATTTTCTCCTGATCACTGATGCCCCAAAAGATCATCCGCGTACCGCTCACTACCTTCTTCGGTGCCTCGATATAGGCGGCGAGTTTGTCCCGCGTCCAGACCACGCCGGAGTTTTTCATCGCGTCAGAATACTGATAGTCGGTGGTGGTGCCGGCAGGCCTGCCGATGATGCCGTTGAGTTCCGGGCCGAACCCACCGCGCGCCCCTTCGCCGACGCTATGGCAGCCGCCGCAGGTCTTGGTAAAGAGCTTGCCACCCGCCTCGGCGTCGCCGGCCGCGAGGGCTGACTGGGTGTTGAGGATCAGGGCGAGGGTGAGCAGGACGTACTTCATGGGAACTCCACATCGGCGAATGCGGGCGATTATGCCTGTTTGTCAGGAACGCATGCCCATCCAGATCAGCGCTTCGGTCCACGCTCGATCAGGGGAGCATTCAGGATCGACAGCCTTTTGCGTGCATTGCAGAGCACAGGGATCGTGCCGCACCTCCCCGCAAACAAGCAAAATAGACCCTCTGAGTAACCACCCATCGTTTTGGACATATCCAATCGAACCTATCCGATGGTCTTCCACTCCACCTTACTGAACCCTGATGGTGGAGTAACGATCATGGCTCAGCCATCGATTTTAGTACTGGAAGACGACGAGATCATTCGCTCGTTAATGGTGGATGTACTTGAGGATTTTGGGGCTCATGTGACGTCATTTCCTTCGGCGGATGAAGGGATGATTTTTCTGGAGCGGGATGATGAACCGGTCGACTTGATTGTCAGTGATGTTCAGATGCCAGGTTTGCTCAACGGCTATGACTTGAGCCGGGTAGTGGCCCATCGTTGGCCAGAGGTAAAGGTAGTGCTGACATCCGGCAACACTAAGATCGCGGCGGAACTGGGTAGCTCTGTGCGGTTTCTACCGAAACCGTGGAGCGCCGAACACCTGATTGAGTGCGTGCAAACGGCACTGACCCAGCAAAGCCCGCACCTGCATTGATAGCATCGCAACATCACTGAAGCCGAACTTTGGGACAAACACTGCGGTCATTAATGAGCAAGGAGAGACTTTTCTGATCCGCTGGTCAGGCTTTTCGCCTTGTGCGTACAGCCAATGGCCATGAGGTGTGTAGAATAACTGCCCAATTCTATGCGTCATTTATGGCCGGCAGGCCCACAGTTCGAGCTTATTGAATGCATTCACAGGCCCCTGACGGTGGTGTGCCCTCGTTGTTGGAAGCGTTGCGCACAGGCACGGCTCTGCTGCATGTAGCGCTGGAAAAGCGCCTGCCGTTTTTCAGCGAATACCTGAATGCCGACTGGTTTCGACGCTTGCTCCAGGCGTATTACGGGTTTTATGGGCCAATGGAAGCAGCGCTGTACGATTGTGAGTTGATCCCTGATGGCTATGACACAGAACTGCGTGTGAAAACGCCCACTCTGTTGAGCGATCTTCTCGCCCTTGGCCTGAATGACATGGCTATCAACGACCTGCCCCGCTGCACCCAACTGCCGCTCCTCGATACCCCTGCTGCCTGCCTGGGCGCCTTGTATGTGCTCGAAGGCGCTACGCTGGGCGGCCAGGTACTGCGCCGGGAAATGGCTCAGCGCCTGGATCTGGACGCCGATAACGGCGGTGCGTTTCTCAATGTGTATGGCCCCGAGACTGGTCGGCGCTGGAAAGACTTTCTCGACTATCTGGGCCACCAGCCGCTGGACGCACCAGCCAAACAACACGCGGTAGACGCGGCCCGTTCGACATTCCGCTGCTTTGAGCAATGGCTCGACAGCCAGGAGGTATTGCTATGAAACCCGATGATTTTGAAGAGCTGCTTGCCAACTGTGCGGACGAGCCTATTCGCATTCCGGGGGCCATCCAGCCCCATGGTGTGTTGCTGACGCTGTCTGACCCCGGCTTGCAGATCATCCAAGTCAGCGCCAACGTCGCCAGCCTGTTCAATCATGCACCGGAGACGCTGCTGGACCAGCCGCTGCATCGGTTGCTGGGCGCAGAGCACGCTAAGGCTGTGCAACACATGGTCGAGCTCAACAACTTTATCGACGCGCCGCCGCTGCACGTCACTTTCAACGGCACCAAGTTCGATGGCCTGCTTCATCGCCATCAGGGCGTGCTGATACTGGAATTCGAACCGTTGCTGGAGAATTTCCAGCCGCGTGCAATGAATCGTCGCACCAGTGATTTGGGCAAGATGCTGCAACGTTTGCAGGCGGCGAAAACCCTGCAAGCGCTGTACGAAATCAGCGTGCATGAAATCCAAGCCATGACCGGCTACGACCGCGTGCTGATCTACCGCTTCGAAGAGGAAGGCCACGGCCAAGTGATCGCCGAAGCGTCCGCGCCGTCCATGGAACTGTTCAACGGGCTGTTCTTCCCCGCGTCCGATATTCCCGAGCAGGCCCGCGAGCTGTATCGCACCAACTGGTTGCGCATCATTCCCAACGCGGCCTACGAGCCAGTGCCACTGCTGCCCAAACTGCGCCCGGACAACGGTGAGCCGCTGGACCTCAGCTTCGCCACCCTGCGCAGTGTGTCGCCGATTCACTGTCAGTACATGCAGAACATGGGTGTGCTGTCGTCCATGAGCATCTCGCTGATGAAGGGCGACAAACTCTGGGGCCTGATCAGCTGCGGCAACCGTGAACCGCTGCTGGTGCCCAACGAGTTGCGCACCGCCTGCCAGACCATCGGCCAGGTGTTGTCATTGCAGATCAGCGCCATGGAAGCCTTGGACCTGAGCCGCCAGCGCGAGGAAAAAGTCGAGGCCCTGGCGTTGCTGGATCAGGCGATGAAAGCCTCGGCGGACAACGTGTTCGATGGCCTGGCCCTGCAAGGCCAAGTGCTGATGGACCTGACCCTGTCCGGCGGAGTGGCGATCATCGAAGACAAGCAACTGCACCGCTACGGCAACTGCCCTGAACCGGCGCAGATCCGCGCGTTGCACAAGTGGCTTCAAGAGAGCGGCGATACGGTGTTTTCAAGCCATAACCTGGCCTCCGTCTACCCGCCGGCCGCTGAGTTTCAGCAGATGGCCAGCGGTGTCCTGGCCATGAGCCTGCCTAAACCGGTGGATAACGGTGTGCTGTGGTTCCGCCCGGAAGTGAAGGAGAACATCAACTGGAGCGGCGACCCGAACAAGCCACTGGATCTGGAAAACTCCGACTCTGGCTTGCGCCTTCGCCCACGCACTTCGTTTGAAATCTGGAAAGTGGAAATGGCCGGCATCTCCACCAAGTGGAGCCATGGTGACCTGTTTGCCGCCAATGACCTGCGTCGCTCCGCCCTGGAAAACGACCTGGCACGCCAGGTAGCGCGTGAGCAACAAGCCGTGCGCGCCCGTGATGAACTGGTGGCTGTGGTATCCCACGACTTGCGCAACCCGATGACGGTCATTTCGATGTTGTGCGGCATGATGCAAAAGGCCTTCAGCTCCGATGGCCCACACACGTCGCGGCGGATTTCCACGGCCATCGACACCATGCAGCAAGCCGCCGGGCGTATGAATGTGCTGCTGGAAGACTTGCTCGACACTTCGAAAATCGAGGCCGGGCGCTATGTGGTCAAGCCAGTGGCGCTGGATGTGAGCCAGATGTTCGAAGAGGCTTACTCGTTGCTCGCACCGCTGGCGATGGAAAAAGGCATCGACCTGTCGTTCAGCGCCGAGCCTGATCTGGTGATCAACGGCGACCCTGAGCGGATGTTCCAGGTGCTGTCGAACCTGATCGGCAACGCCATCAAGTTCACGCCGCGCCAAGGCACTATTGGCATCAGTGCCATGAGCAATGGTGAGGAGACCGTGTTTTCGGTGCGCGACTCCGGCGAAGGCATTGCGCCGGAGCAATTGCCCCATGTGTTCGACCGCTATTGGACCCAGACCGAAAACAATCCAACGGGCAGTGGCTTGGGGCTCTACATCACCCAGGGCATCGTCCACGCCCACGGCGGCAAGATCATTGCTGAAAGTGAAGTGGGGCGCGGCAGCGAGTTCCGGTTTACGGTGCCGAACGTAATTGAAAACTCACCGACCTAAGCGCCAGCGACCTTGTGGCAAGGGGTCTGTGGCAATAGCCAGGCATGGCTTGCTCTAGAGAGCGGGCCTCAACCTCCGTCATATCTTGCAGCAGGGCGTTTATAGCTCGACGCCCCTCGTCCTCTATAAGTTTGTCGCCACTTCGCTCAACAGGGCGAAGTCACCCTCGACTGATAGAAGGATACTTCCATGCTCGGCCCTATAAATTCTCCCCCTCTGCCTGCTCAATACCCCACTGCACCGCATGACGACGCCCCCCTTCAACGCAATAAGCGCAGCATCGACGGCCCTCAATCGCAGCTCGAACCTCAGGACGCTGACGGTTCGGCGCGCGATGGCCGACACAGGAATACCGGCAGCCTAGACAGCCTGGGCAAGGGCAACTTGCCTTAAACCGTCGTACGAGGGGCAGTGCACTGCCCCTCGTCTTTGTAGGTCGTCGCGTCTTAACAAAACACTGACATCCGTTGCGCTAACCTTTCCGGTTCAACCCTGGCCGGAGCCTTTTACTGCATGCCACATCCCGACACCTTGCCCGCCGTACTCGCCGGCCCTCTGCTGCGGCGCCTGGAACCCCAACGCTTGGTGTTGTGGCTGGTGGGAAGCCGAGCATTAACCCTGACCCTGAGGCTGCAATCTGCCGAGCAGCACCTGGATATCCCGCTGGGCCAGGACCAATGCCAAGTCGTGCAGGTGGGTCGCGAGGCGTTTGTCCACCTGATTGATATACGGCTGGAAAAGGCGCTGCCGCAGGATGTGATCATCGACTATGACTTGCTCGTCGACGGCACCGGCATAGCCCAGTGGGCGCCCCACTTGCTGTACGCCAACGCCCAATACCCGAGCTTCGTGCTGCACAGCCGTATCCATCAACTGGTGCACGGCTCGTGCCGCAAACCTCACCACAGTGCCGACGAAGGCCTGCTTTGCGTTGATCGCCTGCTGGCCAATGCGCAGAACCCAACCGAGCGCCCGGCCTTGTTGATGATGAGCGGCGACCAAGTGTATGCCGACGATGTCGCCGG
This sequence comes from Pseudomonas sp. RIT357, assembly GCF_000632245.1. Taxonomy (NCBI): domain Bacteria; kingdom Pseudomonadati; phylum Pseudomonadota; class Gammaproteobacteria; order Pseudomonadales; family Pseudomonadaceae; genus Pseudomonas; species Pseudomonas sp. RIT357. Next base: position 92,630 of record NZ_JFYX01000008.1, on the reverse strand, counting down.
GCCGATGCTGCGAGCGATCCATGGGCTGATTGCGCGCCTGGGCCTGTTCGACGAATACCTGGAAGGCGCCGTGGTAGACGATAGCGCCAGCCTCTACGGGCATCACGCCAGCTACTACAACCGCGCCGATCTGCTCCCGGCGCTGGACAGCAACGAGACCCTGCGTGAACGTTTTTTTGGCGGCGTGAAAAAACCGATTTTCACCAGCAGCACCGCCGACAACCATCTGGTGACCTTCGCCGAAGTCATGGCGATGTACTTGCTGGTGTGGTCGCCTGCGCCTTGGAACCTGATCACCCCACAACCGCCGCAACTGAGCGGCGAGGAGGCATCGCGCTATGCGCGTGAGCAAGTGACGCTGGATACATTCCGTGAGGGTTTGCCGGACGTAGCACGGGTATTTGCCCACCTCTCCACCCTGATGATCTTTGACGACCACGACATCACCGACGACTGGAACCTCAGCGCCCAATGGGAAGAAACCGCCTACGGCCATCCGTTTTCCAAACGCATCATAGGTAACGCGCTGCTCGCCTACCTGCTGTGCCAGGGTTGGGGGAATAACCCGGATGCCTTTGTTGAGCTGGTGGGCCAAACGCAGACACTGGTCACCCACACGCAGGACAATCACTTGGACGCGCTCGCGCAGGACCAGTTGGTGGAGACACTGCTGAAGTTCCAGCAGTGGCATTACGTCCTGCCCACAACGCCGGCCTTGGTGGTGCTCGACACCCGCACCCGGCGCTGGCGCAGCGAATTCACGCTCAAGCACCCATCAGGCCTCCTTGACTGGGAAGCCTTGAGCGAACTGCAACAAGAGCTGCTCGATCATCCCTCAGCCATCATCGTCTCTCCCGCGCCGATTTTTGGCGTCAAGCTGATCGAGACCGTGCAAAAAATCTTCAGTTGGTGCGGCCATCCTTTATTGGTGGACGCCGAGAACTGGATGGCTCATCGCGGCGCAGCTCAGGTCATCCTCAACATCTTCCGCCACTCGCGCACGCCGGGTAACTACGTGATCCTCTCGGGCGACGTGCACTACTCGTTTGTCTATGAAGTGCTGATCCGCCACCGCAACGCCGGCCCGAGAATCTGGCAGATCACCAGCAGCGGCATCAAGAACGAATTCCCACCCCGATTGCTGGAATGGTTCGACCGCCTCAACCGCTGGCTTTATTCGCCGCGATCGCCCCTGAACTGGTTCACTCGCCGCCGCACCATGCAGGTGGTCCCCCATATCCCGGAACATGCCGAAGCCGGTGAACGGTTATGGAATTCGGCCGGAATTGGCCAAGTGTTTTTCAACGAGCGGGGGCAGCCGGAGGCTATTTACCAGCACAACGCGGACGGCAAACCTCGAACAAGGATGGTGGCGCCGCAGCAATAGCCAATAGCCATCATCCAAAAGCAGCACACCCATCCTATTCAAAGCCTTCAATCCCCGCTGTACAGTAGCCCCAGCCACGGAGTATCGGCGACAACATTGGCAGGCCTAGGCGCCTGCCCACGCAAGGAATGCGCAGATGGACGATACTTCCGGCAACAACCCGCTGGACCATGATTTTTCCCACCTTAACGCCGACATGTTGCATGCCGTGCTGGAGCTGGTCAGCGACGGCATCTGGGACTGGAACGCCAATACCGGGTTCGTCTACCGCAACCCAGGCTGGTACGAAATGCTGGGCTACCCTCGCCATTCCCTGGAAAACAACGTGTTTACCTGGGAAAACGTTATCCATCCGGACGATTACCCCCGTGTGATGACGGTGTTCGATGACTACGTCCACCAGCGTACCCCTCACTACCAAACCGAATACCGTTGCCGCAAAAAAGATGGCAGCTACCTATGGATCGAGGATCGCGGCTATGTCATTGCGCGCAATGAGGACGGCTCGGTAGCACGGATGGTGGGCGCCCATCGCGACATCGATCTGCGCAAATCCTCCGTTGAACAGTTGGAGCGACGCAATCAATCCCTTGAGGCACTGGTGGCCGAGCGGACGCGCGAGCTGTCGCGGGTCAATCAGCAACTACAACTACAGCTGAACGAGAACCGCTCCCTGGCCGAACGGGACGCCCTCACTCTCGTCGCCAACCGCTACCGCCTGGAAAAGGTACTGCTGGAAGAGTGCGGCCGCGCACAACGTTTTCGCCTGCCGTTGGCATTGATCGCGGTGGATATCGATGACTTCAAACCAATCAATGACCGACATGGCCACGGCGTGGGCGACCAAACCCTGGTGCACGTCGTGGAATGCCTGGAGAGGTGCATTCGCCCAGGCGACCTATTGGCTCGGTGGGGAGGTGATGAGTTTATGGTGGTGCTGCCCAAAAGCTCACTGGAAACCGCCAGGGCGTTGGCTGAGAACATCTGCCGAACGATGCGCAAGATCCCGGTGCGCGGTGATCTCACCGTCACCCTGAGCCTGGGCGTGGCCGAGCGGCGCATGGATGAATCTCCCGCCGCCCTGATGGCGCGTGCCGACCAGGCACTGTATCGCGCCAAAGCGGCGGGGAAAGATGGGGTGTCGGAGTAGGTCAAGCCCGTCAACGTACTGGCGCCGGGTACTGGATGCCGCCTCTGCTCCACAGCGCATTGAGGCCGCGCTTGACGGGTTCAGCGCGTTGCCACAAACGACTTTTGGCAACGGCTCCTTCCGATTTGGAATGACCCGGCGACTTTATTTCGTTTGCGACAAGGGCTGGCCTGCGGCTTAGATAAAACGACGCCCGCCACTGCCGAGTCCGAGATTCATGAGCCGCGAAACCATCAGCCAGTCGATTTCCATCGTTCATCCCATCAGCCTCAGCCACGGCAAGAACGCCGAAGTCTGGGACACCACGGGCAAGCGCTATATCGATTTTGTCGGCGGCATCGGCGTGCTTAACCTCGGCCATTGCCATCCCGGTGTGGTGGAGGCTATTCGTGAACAAGCGACGAAGTTGACCCACTCTGCGTTCAACGCCGCGCCGCACACGCCCTACATCGAACTCATGGATCGACTGACAGCGTTTATCCCAGTGAACTACCCCGTCAGCGGCATGCTCACCAACAGCGGCGCGGAAGCCGCGGAAAATGCCTTGAAGATCGTCCGCGGCGCCACCGGCCGCACTGCAGTGATCGCCTTTGACGGTGCCTTCCACGGCCGCACCCTGGCCACTCTCAACCTCAATGGCAAAGTGGCGCCCTACAAACAAAAGGTCGGCGTCCTGCCCGGCCCGGTGTATCACCTGCCCTACCCCAGCGCCGATAACGGCGTGAGCTGCGCTGAGGCAGTGAAGGCCATGGATCGACTGTTCAGTGTGGAAATCGATATCAGCGACGTAGCCTGTTTCATCATCGAACCGGTGCAGGGCGAAGCCGGATTCCTCGCCTTGGATATCGCGTTCGCTCAGGCGCTGCGGCGCTTTTGCGATGAACACGACATCCTGTTGATCGCTGACGAAATCCAATCCGGCTTCGGCCGAACCGGCCAGCGTTTTGCCTTCTCGCGCCTGGGGATAGAACCGGACCTGATCCTGCTCGGCAAAAGCATCGCCGGCGGCGTCCCCTTGGGCGCAGTGGTCGGGCGCAAGACGTTGATGGACAACCTGCCCAAAGGTGGGTTGGGCGGTACGTACTCCGGCAACCCCATTGCCTGCGCAGCGGCGCTGGCCACCCTCGATGCAATGACCGATGAGCATTTGCAGGAGTGGGGCTCGCAGCAGGAAGAAGCGATCGTCGGCCGTTATGAAGCCTGGCGTTCGCAGCGCCTGTCGCCGTACCTGGGCCGCCTGACCGGCGTCGGCGCCATGCGCGGCATCGAGCTGACCAGCACCGACGGCACGCCAGCGCCTCAGCAACTGACCCAATTGTTGAGCCTGGCGCGAGACGCCGGGTTGCTATTGATGCCCAGCGGCAAGTCGCGGCACATCATTCGCCTGTTGGCGCCACTGACCATTGAGCCTGCGGTGCTGGAAGAAGGACTGGATATTCTTCAAGCGTGCCTCAAGCAATTGGTTTAACGCCCGTATCCGCCGGTCGGCAGCCTTGCGCCGCGATAGGGGCATTGTGCTGCCTTGACCTGATCCCCCTCCCCCCTGAAAATGCGCGACGCTTTTTTGTCTTCCCCGTTTACTGAAGTAGTGAAATTTCAATGTCCGATTCTTACACCGAACACTCCGCCGAAGAATCCGTAGTCGCCTTGCACGCCAAAGCTGAATACGAAAACGCCATCAATCTTTCACAGCACGTGCCAGCCGCCAAGATCATCAGCGAGATGGTGCTGGACGCCTTTCACACCTCCAAGGAAAGCGACCAGATCCGCGAACTGCGCGTCGCCATCCGCCAGGCCCACGACGCCTTCGACGACGACAAGGCCTACGACCTGATGGGCCAGCTCAAGCAGCTCAAGGACGCCGAAGCCGCCGATAACATCGCGCTGGAAGACCTGAGCAGCAAATTCTCCATCAGCCGCATCCTGTCCAGCTTCAAGGACGACCCCGAGTTTCAGGAACTGGTCTACGGCCTGGCCCTCAAGGTGCTGAACCAGTCTCACCAAGCCATCAGCAACCCAAGCGCCAGCAAGGGCAAGGCGGCTCGCCCCAAGAAAGAAGCTGAAGTGTTTGTGATCAGCAAGGACGGCATCAGCGTCACGCTGCCGCTGCGCACGCCACGTTCCAAGTTGAACGTCGACCGCGAGGCGTTCGAGTTCCTGGGCTTCAGCTTTGTGGGTGAAGGCGATGAAGCCGAGCTGCAAGTCGAAAGTTTTGTGGACAACGCCGGCGTCGAGCAGCCGCTGAGCCGCAAGAGCGTGATTACTGCACTGCAACAGCAGACGGCGTTTGCGGGTTACAGCATCGCGCAGCAGTAACCAACACCCTCGGATCAATGTGGGAGTCCTCTCCCACATTTTTTTTGCGCGGTGTCAGCTGGCGCCCTGAATCTGCGCCGCAAACACTTCGCGAAACCGCGCCATCTCCCGCTTATTCCCCACCGTGACCCGCACCCACTGCGGCCAGTTTTCCCACACTCGTCCGATCAGTACGCCGTGGGCGGCCAGTGTATCGATGACCTGCTCTGCCGGGCGCTTCACGTCAATCATGAAGCAGTTGGCCTGGGATGCCGTGCAAGTGAAGCCACGGCCCTTAAGCCAGGTGATGGTTTCTTCGCGCAGTTGCGCGTTGAGCGCCTTGCGTTGGGGCAGCACCTTCACATCTTCCAGGCTGGCGAGGCCGCCGAGCAAGGACGAGCCGGCCGGGACGTTGTCGCCGCCGAATACCGCCAAGCGCTCCAGCAGCGCCGGATGGCCGATCGCCAGGCCCAGGCGAGCGCCGGCCATGCCGTAGATTTTCGAGAAGGTACGCAGCACCAGCAGATCGTCGTTGTCCTTGACCCAGCTCACCACGCTTGGGGTATCGGCGAAGTCGATGTAAGCCTCATCCACCACCAGCACACAGCCTTTGGGTTTGTTCGCCAAAGCCTGGCGGATGGCCTCGGTCGGCGTCACGGTGCCCGTCGGGTTGTTGGGGTTGCACAGGTAGAGCATGCCGGCCTGGGGGTCAGCCGCGAGCATGGCCTGGACGTCGTGGGCATGCTCGGCGTTGAGGTTCACTTCTTTCACCGGCGCCTTGCGTGATTGGGCGGCCTGGCGTGGTACCTCGTAGGACGGCGTCGCCATCACCAGGCCCCGGGTTTCGCTGGTAAACGCCAGCACCGCGTAGCGCAGTGCGGCCATGGAGCCGGAAAACACCGCCACTTGATCTTCGGCAATCCCTTGTTGCTGTGCAAATAACTCGGCCAGGGCGTACATGTGTTTGTACGGATAACGCCCTGCAGTGTCGATGCCGCGCTGCATCGCTTCGCGTGCCGCTGCCGAGGGCCCGTAGGGACTTTCGTTGTAGTTGAGCAGCACTTTGTCAGTCTTGGTTGCCGACGACGCGGCCACCGCCCAATCCAGGCGCCCGAGTAAAGGCAGGGCGGCGCTGAGGGCGAGAAGGGATCGACGACTAACGCTGACCATGGTGACTACTCCTTGTAGGCGGATGATGGATTCGCACTGCTCGTACAAGTGAGTATGACGAGACAATACGCGGCGGATTTAACCGAGCGCCCATGAAAAAGCCCCGTACGACTTTCGACGACGGGGCTTTTTCATGGGCGGGCTTTCAGTGCTCCCAATAGTCCGCGATGGGGTATTTGGCACACAAATGCTCAAGTTCAGAGCGCAGTTGCGCCTGCGCAGTGGGCTCGAAGTGGTACTCGTATTCACCAAGCGGCGTCACCTGGTTGAGTACCCGGCACACCAGATCGACGACTTGCCGACAGCCATCGGCATCCACATTGCGTTGGGCCATGGAACCTGTGCCAATACACAGGCCACTGGCAACGGCAGACGAACGGGTCTCACCGGGTACGCGACTTTTATTCACAACGATTCCGCAGCCTTCCAACGCCGACTCGGCGATAGCACCGGTCATGTCCCCGCGCAGACGAATCAACACCGTATGGTTTTCGCTGCGCCCACCGACCACGTCATAGTCATGGGCCTGAAACGCGTAGGCCGCTTCGTCGGCCAGGGCGCGAACCCGCCCCATGCAAACGTCGAATTCCGCCGTCATTGCGTAGCCGAGCGCCGCGGCTTTTGCGGCGATCATATTGACCGCCGGCGCGCCCTGCATACGCGGGAAGACGGCTTGATCCAGCACACGGCTGAAAGTCGCCTTCAAGCCAGGCACCTTGGTATGGGCGTCGCGACCGGACAGGATCAGCCCACCACGCGGGCCACCCAACTGTTTGTGAGTGCAAGTGGTCGTGACGTGAGCCGCGTTAATCGGGCTGGGGTGGCGACCGGTCACAACCAGCCCTGCGATATGGGAAATATCGGCCAACAGGATCGCGCCTGCTTCATCGGCAATCGCACGAAACCGCTCGAAATCCAGCACACGCGAATAAGCCGATGCGCCGCAAATGATGATCCGTGGACGATGGGCCAGCGCCAGGCTGCGCACCTGCTCGTAATCGATAAGGCCCTCGGCAGTGGTGCCGTAGCGAATCGCTTTGTAGTAGGCCCCGGTAAACACGGCGGGGCTGCCGTGGGTCAGGTGACCTCCGTGATCGTGGGCCATGCCCAGCAAGGTATCACCCGGCTCAAGCAGGGCGGACAACACTTGGGCGTTGGCGTTGGAACCCGAGTGCGATTGCACGCCGGCGTAGTGGGCGTCGAACAGTTCACGCGCCCTGCGGATCGCCAGGGACTCAACCAGATCGACATTCTCGCAGCCGGCGCGATGACGCTTGCCGGGCGCACCCTCAGCAGTAACGTTGACCAGTGCGGACGCGGAAGCCGCCAGGGTGCGAGGCTTGACTGCACAGGAGGACGCGACCAATGACAGCGTGCGATGTTGGCGTGCCACTTCGGCGTCCAGCAGCATCGCCAGTTCCAGGTCCTCTGCGCGCAGGTCCGCCATGCCTCGGCGCAACAGGTCAGCCTGATCCTGCAGGTGTACGGTATTGAATGCCATGGCGGGTGTCCTTTCCTTGGTCGCTGCGTATCAGTTCGTCCTGAACCGTGGCGTTCAATTAAACAGGAAATTAAACATTTTCCAAATTAAATGTTCGCTTTTGTCCCCCCTTACCGAGCGGATGGCCATTAGCCTTGCGCAATGCGGATCCCTCGCATCCGGGACTTTATTGTTAGGTCGCACGCGTGCAACACTTGCGCCCGCCGCGACGTATGAAACGCCCTGGATGGGCGTTTTACTGTTGAAACAATCTACACGGCGTCTTCAAAGATCGACGGTTTTTACTATAGGGAAGTGGTGAGCGCGTGATGCACAGACGAGAAAAAACCGAGCATTTGAAGAGCAACATCAAGTACTTGATCAAGAGCCGTGGCGAGACCCAGCTGTCGCTGTGCAACGCCGCCGGCCTGACCCGCACTACGATCTACAACATCCTCGAAGGCAAGGTCGTCAATGTTCAGCAGTCGACCCTGCGCAAGATTTCCGACTTCTTCGGCGTGTCCTACGAAGAAATCGAGACCATCGATTTTGAAGCCAAGGAAATCATCGAGAGCAGTGCCTCGCCCCAAGGCAACATGAACCCAGCAGCCGTGCCGGTGCTCAAGGAAAGCCAGGTCATGCAGCACTTGGATAAGCGCATTGGCGAACTGGCTACCCTCTTCCCGCTCACGTACTACTTCGGCACCTCCCACAACCTGATCGGCGTGCGACTGGAGCGCCCTATACCGGGTGCGAATGAGCCGGGTGACCTGTTGATCATCCAAAAGGGTTCGTCGAGCGACGATAAGGAAAAACTGGTGTTCGACAGGGCTACCCACACGCTGTTTATCAGCCGTGAAGCCTGCGCCAGCTCAGAACGTCTGTGTGTACTGGGGGATATCATTGAGGAGCGCTTCAATGACCACGTATGAAAGCGAGATCGAAAACAGTAAATACAAACTGCTGGGCTTCGAAAATGACAAGCGCCTGGCGGTGATCATGATCATCGCCACGGGCAAGATCATTCGGGTCAAGTTGAGCGAAGTCTTAAACAGCGAAATCATGGATAACTTGAATAAAATGGAAGTTAAAAACCTGTACAAGAAGTACTACTCCCAAGCGGGCACGGTGACGGCGTACGACCTCAACGATCGCAATGAAAGTTCGTGGATGATCTACATCATCCTCAACCTGCTGCTCTTCACCTTTTACATCTTCACCAGCATTGCCGCGACGAAACCGATCTACATTGAGTCCCTCGACATCATCGTTACGCCGGGCACTTTCCTATACCCGCTGACCTTCCTGATCGTGGATCTGCTCAACGAAAACTTTGGCCTGAGGCTCGCCCGGAAGGCCATCCTGTTTGCCTTTGCCAGCAACGCGATGATCATCATTTTGCTCTACGGCTCCACCTTCTTACCCGGCTTGCCCGGTTGGAAACTCGACGGTCCCTATAACGATGTGATTGTGCAGGTGTCGTCAGTGTTGATCGCGTCTTCGGTGTCGTTCCTGGTATCGGAAAACATCAACTCGTATTTGCTGTGCAAGATCAAAGAGCTGACTAACTCCAAATACCTATACCTGCGCATCTTCCTCAGTACGTTCTTTGCGGTGATTATCGACAGCTTCCTGTTCTGCTTTATTGCGTTCTACGGCGCCATGCAGACCAGCGATATCCTGAGCATGATCTATGTGCAGATCGCAATTAAGGTGGGCTTTGCGTTCTTTAATATTCTGCCGGCCTATGGCGCGCGTTCGTTGTTCAAGCGCTATATCACCGGCAACGCTGCCTGATTGAAACACGCCGATGGGCCTTGCCCATCGGCTTCATCACCTTAGTTCAGCTGCAACTTCTGCTTCAGGTTCTGCATGACATCCGTCTTGTTCTGCAGGTATTCATTCAAGCCCCGTGCACGCAGGTTGCACGCATCACACTCGCCACAGCCACTGCCGAGGACGCCGTTGTAACAGGTCAGGGTCTGCTGGCGGACCAAGTCCAGTTGCTGGTGGTAATCGGCCAAGGCCCAGGTCTCGGCCTTGTTCAGCCACATCAGCGGGGTTTCCAGGCGCACGTCATATTCCATGCCCAGCTTGAGTGCCTGATTCAGCGCCTTGACGAATTCATCGCGGCAGTCCGGATAACCGGAGAAGTCGGTTTCGCACACGCCTGTAATGACGGTCTCGGCTTTCACCTGGTAGGCGTAGATTGCCGCCAGGGTCAGAAACAGAATATTGCGCCCCGGCACAAAGGTGCTGGGCAGGCTTTCACCTGAGCTGTTCACGGTCGGCACAGGAATGTTGTCGCGGGTCAGGCTGCTGATGGCCAGCTCGTTGAGCAACGACACGTCCATCACTTTGTGAACGGTGGCCCCCAACTGCTTGGCAAGCTGCTGGGCGACTTCGACTTCCGCCACATGGCGTTGGCCATAGTCGAAGGTAATGCAGTGCACTTCATCGTAGTGCGGCAGTGCGTGGATTAAACAGGTGGTGGAGTCTTGTCCGCCACTGAACACGATTACGGCTTTTTTACTCATCGTTCTGCGTCCTGCATGGGTAGGATGTGGGCATAGTTTAAAGGTCACTCAATAAAAAACCCCGCGCTTCTTTCGAAGGCGGGGCCTTTTGCTACTCAGACACTCAGTGTGCGTAGGTCAGCAACAGCTCTTTCGGCACTTGGAAATCCAGGGACATCATCACGCTGAGCGCGGTGATGGTGAAAATCGAGAACACGAACAGCTTGCGCGCCCAGACGGTGTCATCCACCGCCTTGTAGCCTGTCCAGGCCATGTACAACCAGTACATGCCCATGGCAGCCGCGACGGCGAGGTAGCTCATGCCGGCGTAGCCACTGAAGGTCAACATCAAGGTCGCCACGAGGAAAGCCAGGATGTAGAGCAGGATGTGTTTCTTGGCAACCTGGATGCCACGCTTGACCGGCAAAACCGGAATCGATGCAGCCAGGTAGTCGTTGAAACGGAAGATCGCGATGGCGTAGGAATGCGGCATCTGCCACAGGCTGAACATCACCAGCAGCACCAGCGCGGCCATGTCGAAGCTATTGGTTACAGCCACATAACCAATCACCGGCGGCATCGCCCCCGACAGACTGCCCACCAGCGTGCCGTGAACCGACTTGCGCTTGAGGTACAGGCTGTAGAGGCCGACGTAGATGACAAAGCCGATCACGGCAAACAGCGCCGCCAACGGGTTGGCCACCTTGTACAACAGTGCCACACCGGCAACACCCAAAACGGTCGCGTAGATCAGTGCCAGCTTCAGGGAGATAAGGCCCTGGACCAGCACGCGATTCTTGGTGCGCTCCATCTTGATATCGATGTCACGGTCGATGCAGTTGTTGAAGACACAACCGGAAGCAACCACCAGGGACGTACCGATCATCGCAGCCAGGAAGATGGCCAGATCGACATGTCCCTTGGAGGCCAGGAAGAAACCGCCCGCCACAGAAAGCACGTTACCGAAAATGATCCCCGGTTTGGTGATTTGGATAAAGTGCTTAAGCGACATCGGGTCTTACCTCACTTCGCCATCATGAACGTATGGATGCTGAACATGATCCATATCGACAAGCCAACCAGCAGCAGGATTACTAAGCCTGCGAACACGAACGCAATCACGTTATCGCGCTGCTCTTTAGAACGATCCAGGTGCAGGAAGTACACCAGGTGAACCAGGACCTGAATCACCGCGAATGCCAATACGATCATCAAGGTGATCGACTTCGGCAGGGTCGGGTACATCACCAGACCGAACGGGATGAGCGTCAGGATTACCGACAGGATGAAGCCAATGGCGTACGACTTAACGCTGCCGTGGCTCGAATCATGGCTGTCATGGTCATGGGAGTGTGCATTAGCCATTACAGAGTCCCCATCAGGTAAACAACGGTGAAGACGCAGATCCAGACCACGTCCAGGAAGTGCCAGAACAGGCTCAGGCAAGTCAGGCGAGTCTTGTTGGTGTTGGTCAGGCCGTGTTTATTGACCTGATACATCATCACCGCCATCCACAGCAGGCCGGCAGTAACGTGCAGACCGTGGGTGCCGACCAGCGTGAAGAACGCCGACAGGAAACCGGAACGGTGCGGGCCGTAGCCTTCGGAGATCAACAGGTGGAACTCGTTGATCTCCATGCCGATGAAGCCCAGGCCGAACAGGAAGGTCATACCCAACCAGGTCAGCACGCCTTTCTTGTTGCCCTTGTAGAAGGCCAACATGGCGAAGCCGTAGGTGATCGAACTGAACAACAGCAAGGCGGTTTCGCCAAGCACGTAAGGCAGTTCGAAGATGTCGTGGCCCGACGGGCCACCCGCTACGTTGTTTACCAGTACCGCGTACACCGCGAAGATCGACGCAAACAAGATGCAGTCGGTCATCAGGTAGAGCCAGAAACCGAAAACGGTCATCGGCCCCGAGTCGTGGTGATGGTCATCGTGCCCATGGTCATCGACATGGGCGTGTCCAGCATTGGTCACTAAGTTCGACATGGTTTAAGCCTGTTCCAACGAGGTTTCTACACGGTTGGCCGGGATTTTCTTCTCGGCGACCAGGCGAGCGTGCTGCTCGGCTTCGATGCGCTCGATCGTTTCGACCGGCACCATGTAGCCTTGATCATCACGTGCTGCGTGGACAATGAAGTAGCCGATGGTGCCCACCAGGCTCACGATTGCCAGCCACCAGATGTGCCAGATCATCGCGAAACCGAACACGGTCAACAGCGCACCCATCACCACGCCAGTGGCGGTGTTGCTTGGCATGTGGATCGGCTCGTAGTGCTTAGGACGCTGGTACGCAGTACCGTCTTCCTTGGCTTCGGTGAACGCATCAATGGTGTTCGCAGTAGGGATCACGGCGAAGTTGTAGAACGGCGGCGGCGACGAAGTCGACCATTCCAGGGTGTGGCCATTCCATGGGTCGCCGGAGTCGCAAGCGTTCTGCTTACGGTCACGGATGCTCACGTACAGTTGGATCAACTGGCAGGCGATACCCACAGCGATCATGATTGCACCGAACATGGCAACGTACAGGTACGGCACCCACTCAGGGTTGGTAGTAGCGTTCAGACGACGGGTCATGCCCATGAAGCCCAGTGCATAGAGCGGCATGAACGCGACGAAGAAGCCCGAGATCCAGAACCAGAATGCAGCCTTGCCCCAACCTTCGTGCAGCTTGAAGCCGAACGCTTTCGGGAAGTAGAAGCTGAAACCAGCGATGTAACCGAATACAGCACCACCGATGATCACGTTGTGGAAGTGAGCGATCACGAACAGGCTGTTGTGCAGTACGAAGTCAGCACCCGGGATGGCCAGCAGTACGCCGGTCATGCCGCCGATGGCGAAGGTCACCATGAAGCCCAGGGTCCACAGAACCTGGCTGGTCATGCGCAGACGACCGTGATAGATGGTGAACAGCCAGTTGAATAGCTTCACCCCCGTCGGGATGGAAATCAGCATCGTCGCCAGGCCGAAGAAGGCGTTGACGCTGGCCCCCGAGCCCATGGTGAAGAAGTGGTGCAGCCAAACCATGAAGCCCAGTACCGAGATCGCGCCCGATGCATAAACCATCGAGTGGTGACCGAACAGGCGCTTGCCGGTAAAGGTCGAGATCACTTCGGAGAAGATACCGAACGCTGGCAGGATCAGGATGTACACCTCAGGGTGACCCCATGCCCAGAACAGGTTCACGTACATCATTGGATTGCCACCAAGTTCATTGGTGAAAATGTGGAAATCTAGGTAACGGTCAAGCGACAGCAGCGCCATGGTAGCGGCCAGGATCGGGAACGAAGCCACGATCAGGACGTTGGCCCAGGTGCAGGTCCAGGTGAAGATCGGCATGTCCATCAGTTTCATGCCAGGGGCGCGCATTTTCAGGACGGTGGCCAGGAAGTTGACCCCCGTCAGCGTCGTCCCGAGTCCTGATAACTGTAGCGCCCAGATGTAGTAGTCCACACCCACGCCAGGGCTGTACTGGATACCCGACAATGGCGGATACGCAACCCAGCCGGTCTTGGCGAATTCGCCGACGCCCAGGGACACGTTGATCAGCACAACGCCGGATACCAGCAGCCAGAAGCTCAGGGAGTTCAGGAACGGGTAGGCAACGTCACGGGCACCGATCTGCAGCGGCACCGCAAGGTTCATCAGGCCGGTGAAGAAAGGCATCGCCATGAAGATGATCATGATCACACCGTGGGCGGTGAAGATCTGGTCATAGTGTTCAGGCGGCAGGTAGCCAGGCGAACCTTCGGTGGCCATGGCCAACTGGGTACGCATCATGATGGCGTCGGCAAAACCACGCAGCAGCATGACCATGGCAACGATGATGTACATCACGCCGATTTTCTTGTGGTCGACCGACGTCAGCCACTCGGTCCACAGGTAGGTCCACTTCTTGAAATAAGTGATTGCTGCAAACAGTGCCAGACCACCCAGCGCGATCATGGCGATGGTAATCATCACAATCGGCTCGTGGAACGGGACCGCATCCCAACTTAATTTACCAAACATCGTTTACTCCTCTGCCCCAGCAGTTGAATGCGAGCCCGTGTCAGAACCTTCAACCGCGGCCACTTCTTTCTTCTCGTGCTTGACCGGCTTGCCTGGCTTCATACCTTCGTACTTGTCGACGATTTTCTGAAACAGGTTCGGCTCATACGCGGAGTACAGAGCGACTGGGTTGTTCTGGCTTGGTTTGGTCAGGGCGTCGTATTCAGCTTGATCAAGCTGTTTAGGTGCGGCCTTGACTTCGGCTACCCAGGCGTTGAAATCTTCCTGGCTCGTCGAGATCGCTTTGAATTTCATGCCGGTGAAGCCAGCGCCGCTGTAGTTCGCGGAGATGCCTTCCATTTCAGCTTTTTCGTTCGCGATCAGGTGCAGACGGGTCTGCATGCCTGCCATCGCGTAGATCTGGCCACCCAGGGCTGGGATGAAGAACGAGTTCATCACGGCGTCGGAGGTGATCCGGAAGTTAAGCGGGGTGTTCTCCGGGAACCGGATCTGGTTAACCGTGGCGATACCCAGGTCCGGGTAGATGAACAGCCACTTCCAGTCCAGCGCGACCACTTCGATGTTGATCGGCTTGACGTCGGACTCCAGCGGACGGTACGGGTCCAACTCGTGGGTCGACTTATAGGTGATGTAACCCAGGGCGATGATGATGAGGATCGGAACCAGCCACACCGCGATTTCGATCTTGGTGGAGTGCGACCACTTAGGCGCGTAGGTCGCGTTGGTGTTCGACGCGCGGTATTTCCAGGCGAAGGCGAAGGTCATGATGATCACAGGCACCACAACCAACAGCATCAGCAGGGTGGCAGTGATGATCAGGTTTCGTTGATCCAGACCGATCTGTCCTTTTGGGTCCATCAAGGTCCACTTGCAGCCTCCCAGCATTAACATCATGCCAAGCAGCGGCAAAAAGCCTAGTAATCGGGGGTACCTGTTTTTACTCATCTCACGACCTCTAAAGCAGCTTGCGCAATGCAGTTGGGTTTTGATCGCCAACACTTCACCCTGCCAAGGGTTGGCATTTCTCTTCGATTGAATAAGAGCCTGCCCGGCACGCCATAACGGAGCGTTTCACGGACCTGCGGTGAGTTCTTATTCGATTTCGTGGTTAAAGGCCTTGTTACAGACCAATTCCGTTTGGTGCGGATAGTTGAAAGGCTGCCGGAACCTTGGGGTCGCACAGAGCCATCCATCTGCCCCTCGACCGCTCCAGTGCTCAAATATTGAACAGCACGGGACATTCAGTGCGTGCGATTGTAGTTAGCTAGCGATGTATAAACCATGTCTTATAAAGAAATAATTTTTATCGATTACAGCAATAATCCTTCACCGATATTGCAACGGTTCGCGATTTTATCGCGTTCGATTCTCAACAAAAACCACAAAAATTGCGGTGTTATAGGCTGAACCGCCACGGCCTTCAGTCGTCGTAAGGGCATGCAAAACCTATCTAACCCCCCAGAAAACAAGGCATTGGGACATCACGCAAAGGTGTGTCCGCCGCGAGGTGCGCAACGTCGTCCAGACCACGAACTGACAGCACACCTTGGGCGTTTTTTGCAAATTTAAGCGATGGCTTCGCGAAGCAGAAACGTCCTGCGGCGGCCTCTGTGTGACAACATGTCGCACGCTTCGCGCACCCTCAGTTGTCCCGTGTCACGCTCTATTCACAAAAGCCTACAAACAAAAACGCCCCGGCCTTCGTCAAAGAAGGACCGGGGCGTTTGACAGTTGGGTTCAGGCCTTGCGCTGGCGATTGCGATAGATGCCCAGCGGCACCAGGATCACCGTCAGCACGAACGCCACCAAGGCCCACTGCGCCAGGGACAGGCCCAGCACCGGCGGGTACGGCGTGCTGCAGAAGCCATCGACCTGAAAGCCCAGCGGGAAGACCTTGGCCAGGGGCAGGTCATCGACGATGGGTTGCAGCACATCGATGCCGCAGCTGACCTGCGGGAAGAACTGGGTGTACACGTGGTGACCCGCTGCGGCCACCCCGCCGACGGCGCTGAGGATCACCAGCCCTTCGAAAAAGGTCAGGGCACCCTTGGTGCGCATGGCTGCGCCGATGAACGCGAAGATCGCAATCAACAACAAGGCATAGCGTTGCAGGATGCACAGCGGGCACGGCGCCTCGCCCAGCACCACCTGCATGTACAACGCCCCACCGATCAGCGCCAGGCAGATGATGCCCAGCAACACCAGAAAGCGCCGCTCCCTGCCTAAACGCAATTCGTCACTCATCCCCGTATCCCTTTGTTTGGTTGTGCCAATGGCCGCAAGTTTACACACAGAGAGTGGTTTAAACAGAGGGGGGTTAACGGGGGATTAATCTGAAGAAATAGAGAGCCAAATGTGGGAAGGGGCTTGCCCTCCATAGCAGTGGATCAGCCAGCTTATCTTCAGCTGACACACCGCTATCGAGGACAAGCCACCTCCCACATTTTGACCGTGTTATTCCAAGGCAGCAGCCGGGCCGAAGAACTCGTAGCGGCTTTGCTTCTCGGGCACACCCAGGGCCTTGAGGTGGCGCTTGATTGCGGCCATGAAACCTTTAGGCCCGAGGAAGTACGCGTCCAGGTCACGCTCTTGCGGCAACCAGGCCTGCAACTGCTCCAGACTCAAGAGCCCAACGTTATCCGCCGCTGGGCTCACGCCGTCATCCTCGGCATAGCAATAGAAGCGCTTGAGTTGAGGGTGCTTCGCGGCGAGCGCGTCCACCCAATCGCGAAACGCGTGCACCCCGCCGTTACGCGCGCAGTGGATAAAATGCACCGGACGCTGGGTGGCCAGAGCGGCTTCAAGCATCGGCAGGGTCGGCGTGATGCCCACGCCGCCGCTGATCAGCACCAACGGTTTATCGCTGGCCTGCAGGATGAACTCACCCGACGGCGGGAACAGGTCGATGGTTGCGCCGACGTGCAACTGGTCATGCAGGTAGCTGGACACCCGCCCACCGGCTTCGCGCTTGACGCTGATGCGATACTGCCCGGCATCGCTGAGGGCCGACAGGGAATAGTTGCGGCGCACTTCTTCACCGTCGAGCACCAGCTTCATACCGATGTATTGGCCTGGCGCGGCGGCAAGGATCGGACCGTTATCCACAGGCGCGAAATAGAAAGAGACGATCTCGGCACTCTCCTCCACTCGCTTGACCAACGTAAACGCCCGCGCACCGCGCCAGCCGCCGGGGGCCTGGGCTTTCTCTTCGTAGATGGCGGCTTCGGCACCGATCAGAATGTCGGCCAACTGGCCATAGGCGGCGCCCCAGGCCTTCATCACCTCAGGCGTGGCAATCTCGCTACCCAGCACTTCGGAAATCGCCCGCAGCAGGCAGGCGCCCACGATCGGGTAGTGCTCCGGCAGGATCTGCAACGCCACATGCTTGTTGATGATCTTCGCCACCAAGTCGCCCAGTTGGTCGAGCTGGTCGATATGCCGCGCGTACATCAACACGCCGTTGGCCAAGGCGCGAGGCTGGTCGCCGCTGGCTTGGTGGGTCTGGTTGAACAGCGGGCGCACCTCAGGGTACTCGGAGAGCATCATGCGGTAGAAATGGGTGATCAGCGCCTCACCGCCACTTTCCAGCAGGGGCACGGTGGATTTGACGATGGCACGGTCTTGGGCACTAAGCATGAGAGCCTCCTGGGCTTCTTTACTGATTACCCTTAGCTACTCAGTATTCATGCCAACTAATAAATCGTTAATTTTCAATACCTTAAACATTGTGTAGTCAGTATGACCTCCTACACTCTATAGTCATAAGGACTACAAGGAGTCATTATGACTGCGCAATCATTGCTCACCACCCTCCTGCCCTTGGTCGCCGACCTGTCCCGCGACCTGCCCGAAGGCGAGCGCTATCGCCGCCTGTTGCAAGCCATGCGTGCCCTGCTGCCGTGCGACGCCGCAGCGTTGCTGCGCCTGGACGGTGAATGGCTGGTGCCGCTGGCAGTAGACGGGTTGAGCGCCGACACCTTGGGCCGACGCTTCAAGGTGAGCGAGCACCCGCGCTTCGCCGTCCTGCTCGGCAGCCCCGGCCCGACGCGCTTTGACAGCGACAGTGAATTGCCCGACCCCTACGACGGCCTGGTCGATGGCCTGCACGGACACTTGGAAGTGCACGACTGCATGGGCTGCCCGTTGTTTGTCGACGACCAGCCCTGGGGCCTGCTGACCCTGGATGCCCTCGACACCGAACGTTTCGAACGGGTTGAACTGGACGCCCTGCAAGCCTTCGCCAGCCTCGCTGCCGCCACCGTCAACGTCGCCGAACGCATCGAGCGCCTGGCGCTGCGCGCTGAAGACGAACACCAACGTGCCGAGATCTACCGTCAAGCCAGCGGCCAGCAGCACAAGGAAATGATCGGCCAGAGCAAAAGCCACAAACGCTTGGTCGAGGAAATCAAACTGGTGGGCGGCAGCGACCTCACCGTGCTGATCACCGGCGAAACCGGAGTGGGCAAGGAATTGGTGGCCCAGGCTATCCACGCGGCATCCAATCGTGCGGATAAACCGCTCATCAGCCTCAACTGCGCCGCCCTGCCGGAGACGCTGGTGGAGAGCGAGTTGTTCGGCCACGTACGCGGAGCCTTTACCGGCGCGCTCAATGAGCGTCGCGGCAAGTTCGAACTGGCCAACGGCGGCACCTTGTTCCTGGATGAAGTAGGCGAACTGTCGCTGACCGTGCAAGCCAAGCTGCTGCGAGTGCTGCAAAGCGGTCAGTTGCAGCGCCTCGGTTCGGACAAGGAGCATCAGGTTGACGTACGCCTGATCGCCGCCACCAACCGCGACCTCGCCGACGAAGTCCGCAACGGCCACTACCGCGCGGACTTCTACCACCGTCTGAGCGTATACCCGCTGCAAGTGCCGTCACTGCGCGAGCGCGGGCGCGATGTATTGCTGCTGGCGGGTTTCTTCCTCGAACAGAACCGCTCACGCATGGGCCTGGGCAGTCTGCGGCTGACCAGCGATGCCCAGGCCGCGCTTTTGGCCTATAACTGGCCGGGGAATGTGCGGGAGCTGGAACACTTGATCGGACGCAGCGCGTTGAAGGCATTGGGCAACTGTCGCGAACGGCCGAGGATTCTGAGCTTGAGTGCGCAGGATCTGGACTTGCCGACGGTGAATGCGCCGGTCATCGAAGCACAGGCTCAAGCCGCACCCGTGGTCACCGGCGACCTGCGCCAGGCCACCGAAGACTATCAACGCCAGATCATCAGCGCCTGCCTGGAACGCCACCAACACAACTGGGCCAGCGCGGCCCGCGAACTGGGCCTGGACCGCGCCAACCTGGGCCGCATGGCCAAGCGCCTCGGACTGAAATAGCAAGGACAGCTCGGCCAAATGTATGCAATGCAGAGAATGTGGGAGGGGGCTTGCCCCCGATAGCGGTGGGCCAGCTATAGAGGGGCTGGCTGACACACTGCCATCGGGGGCACACCCCCTCCCCCATTAGACTGTCTTCGCCTGGAAGACCGGACTGGCAGACTTAGGCTTACGAAACACCAACACATTGCCCAACATCACCAGCACCAACCCCGCCAACGCGGGCGCGGTCCATTGGTAGCCCTCGGCAAACGCTGACACATTCAGCGCCACCACCGGGAACAGCACCGTGCAATACGCTGCCCGCTCCGGCCCCATGCGCCCAACCAGGGTCAGGTAGGCCGTAAAGCCGATCACCGAACCCGGAATCACCAGGTACCACAGCGCGCTGATGTACCGTGCGCTCCAGTCCATCTCAAACGGAATGCCCCGCACCACACAGTAGGTCGCCAGCATCAAGGAGCCGTACAACATGCCCCAGGCATTGGTGGTCAGCGGCCGCAAGCCGGCCTTCTGTTGCAGGCTCGACAGCATATTGCCGGCCGAGAAACACATCGTCCCCAGTAACGCCAGACCCAAGCCGAACAAGGTCTGCGGACTGGCGGTGTGTCCCACCAATTCCGGCCAGAACAGCAAGCCCAAGCCCGCCAACCCGAGGCCACCGCCCATCAACACGTTACGTGCCACGCGCTGGCCGAAAAACACCCGGGCATTCAGCGCGTTCCACAACGTGGCGGTGGAAAACACCACTGCCACCAGGCCGCTGGGAATCCACTGGCTGGCGGTCAGGAAGCACATGAAGTTGACGCAAAACAGGCACAGCCCCTGCGCCAGGCAGATCAGATGCCCGCGCCGGTTCATCACCTGCAACTTGCGGCTGAGCAGCAACAACGCAAACAACACCAGCGCCGCCAAGCCAAAGCGATAGACGATGGACACAGGAATCGCCACTACGCCCAATTGCCATTTGAGGGCGATCCAGGTGGTGCCCCAGATCAGCACGGTGAGTAAATACAGGGAAAGGTTCATAGCGGGCTCCATCGGTTGAGCCACAGTGTCGCCCTCAACCGGCGCCGCGCTCTTGCAGATTCTTGCGCTTTTGTCGGGCGGTGGGCTCACAGCGCCCACCTCGCGGAGTAGGATGCAAGGCGTCGGAGAACACACCATGTCAGATCTGGAATCCCTACAAGTCTTTCAAGCCCTTAACCGCTCGCCCAACGCACGCCTTGAAGCCTGCGCCGAGCTCGGTGACGGCTTGTCGGCAGCTTTGTGGAGCAACCATCACGATTCCCAGGACTACCAGGCGCCCAGCCATCACACCTTATCCTGCTACATCGGCGGTGGCACTGGCACCTTTCGGCGTGACCAGCCGGGCACCAAGGGCGGCCCCGACAAGCTGTGTATCCTGCCCGCCGAGCATCAGTCGGCGTGGGTGATCAACGGTGAAATCCGCCTGGCCCACGTGTATTTCAGCCCAGAGCAATTTGCCCTCGGCTGCGTCACCCTGCTCGACCGCGAACCGCGCACCCTGGAACTGCGCGAAAGCACCTTTCTGCAAGACGACAGCCAGGCCAGACGCTTCCACCAGTTGATCGCGCTCAACTGGCAGGAGCCCGCCGAACGCCTGCTGACCAGCAGCCTGGCCCATGAAATGCTCAGCCACACCCTGCTCAGCCAGGTAGGCGCCCGCGAAGGCCTGCGTTTGAAAGGTGGTTTAGCAGCGTACCAGCGACGGCTGTTGGTGGACTACATCGACCAGCACCTGGAAGACCCCATCAGCCTCGGGCAACTGGCTGGCCTGTGCGCGCTGTCGGAATACCATTTTGCGCGGATGTTCCGCCAAAGCTTCGGCCTGCCGCCCCATCAGTACTTACTGGCGCGTCGGCTGACCCGCGCGCAACACCTGCTGCGCAGCGGTGCCCTGCCCTTGGGCGAGATTGCCTTGCTGTGCGGTTTTTCCAGTGCCAGTCACTTCACTCATCGCTTCCGCCAGGCCATGGGTGCCACGCCCGGCGACTACCGTCAGGCGTTCATTTAAACCATCAAGCCCAACGTCTTGGCCTTGGCCACCGCCTGAGTTCGCCGCTCGACGCCCAGCTTGCTGTGGATGCGCCGCGCGTGAGTCTTGACGGTGTGCAGGGAGATAAACAGCCGGTCGGCAATTTCCAGGTTGGAGCTGCCCAGGGCGATCAGTTGCAGCACTTCCAATTCACGCTGGCTCAAGGGGTTTTCTACCGTGCCGGGGGTTGACGCCTGGGGTTCCATGCCCAGCTCGCTCAACAGTCCCGGCGAGCGCAAACGCAGTTCACGAATCGCTTGTTGCACCTGACAACGCCCGGCCAGTTCCAGGCCGGTTTGCAGCGAACGGCGCGCCAAGGCAGCATCGCCCAGTTGCCAAGCGACTTCGCCCAGCACCAGGTGCAGCTCGGTTTCCAGGCAGAGCATGCCGCGCTGATGGGTGGTTTCCAGCAACGCGTTGAGCCGTGCCACAGGTTGATCGGCGCAGCCCAGTTTCACCTCCGCCAGCACCAGCAAGTACTCCAGGCGTGGAATCAGTTCCAGGGTGGCCGGTGGCGCCTGTTTGGCCTGGGGGCCACGGAAATGGCGCAGCACACGACGCACCGCTTCCACGGTCAATTCGGCGCGGCCTTGCTGCAACCAGAAATGCCCACTGACCAACAACAGCACCGCCCGGTATACCGTGTCCGGCACCTGGCGCTGCTGCATCAGTCGTTCGGCCTCGCGCAGTTGCACAAAGGCCTGGGCGTAATCACCCCGGTTGGCGGCCAGCAAGGCCAGACCGAGAAAACCGTAGAGCACGCGTTTGTCCTGGCTGTGCAGGCACATCTTCAGGCCAGTCTCGAAACAGTCGGCGGCCAAGCTGTCCTGGCCCTGGCGCAGCGCCAAGTGCCCGCGCCGCAAGGCGATGCGCCCAACCAGTGGCCCGGCCTTGAGCCGCTGCTTGAGCAACATCGCCTGCACCGTTTCCAGCAGGCTTTGCGCCCGATACGGCGCGCCACGCTGTTCCAGCAATTGCGCGTGATCCAACTCCAGCAACGCCTCCAGCACCAACGAACCATGGGCGCGCGCCAGGCACAGCGCTTCGCGGTTCAGGCCTTGGGCTGCGTCCAGTTCACCGCGCAGCAAGGCTTGTTGGGTCAGCCCCGACAGGCACATCAGGCGCGAAGTCCAGGCGCTCTCGGGCAAGGCTTGCAGGGCCTCAAGAAAATGCAGACGGGAACTCTCGGCATCGCCGCCCAGGTGCAGCAACCAGCCCCACTGCGCCTGCCAGCGCGCCAGTAAATAACGCTGTTGCACCGCCGAGGGTTGCGGGGCAAATCGAGCGAGCTGATCAATGCACGCAGCCGCCTGTTCGAAGCGCCCGGCGAACAGGAGCGCAGCAGTTACCAACCCCACCAGTTGCGCCGAGCCGAGCATCAGTTCATCGCCATGCTGCTCATGCAGGCGCAACAGCAAGACGGCGTTCTGCTGGCGGAACAGATCCTCGAAGCTGAAGTGCTGCAAGAGGCTCACCGCCATTTCATATTCTTCGGCCAGCAGAGCCTGTTCAAAAGCGGCCTGCCAATCCTGCTCGGTGCAAAACCACTGGCAAGCGCGTCGATGCCAAGAGCGCCTGGCAGGCCAGGGTTCGTTGTGCATCAGTTGCGCCAGGGGCGGGAAAACCTGCAACCAGTCGGTGTCTTCCCACGGCTCGATAAACGCGCCCAGCGCGTGTAAATCCCTCAGGTATTGGCCACCGTCGCCAGCGCCGAACAAGTGTTCGCACAGGCCAGTATTGAAGCGCGGCAGATGGGCCAGCACCCGCCAAGCCTCGGCCAACTCCGGCGGCAGCGTGCTGAACAGTTCGTGTTGCAGGTAGTCGAGCAACGTCTTATCGGGATGACCATCACCCAGCAAGGCGATGCGCACACCCGCGCACCAACCCGCGCTGAACTGCAGCACGCTGTCGACGGACTGGGCCGGCGCATGGCTGAGCAGTGCCTGGATTTCCACAGGGGTAAATGCCAGTTCGGCGCCGCACTCAAGTAACTCATCGTCGAGCAGCAGCCGAGGCCAATTGCAGGCCGGACGCCGTCGAGCGCCCAGCCACCAGGTCAGGGCCGGGCTGCTGGCGGTGAGCAGGCGATCGAGCAAGGCGTCGGTGTCTTGAGTGGGTAAGCGGCAGAAATCATCGAGAAACACCCATGCCTGGGCCTGCCAGCGGCTGAGGTCCAGCAGCAATGTGGCTTCGTCGGTAAACGTCAGGCCAAGGTTTTGCGCCAGCCGTTGGCACAGGTCGAGGGGGCTGAGCGACGCGCCATTGAGCGGCAACCAGTACACCTGGCAACCGATGGGCGCCTGCAACGCACATTCGGCGAGCAACGCGCTCTTGCCGCTGCCGCCGGGGGCGCATAACAACTTGACCCTGACCGGTGCTGCCAGCAAAGGCTCGGCCAGGCGGGGGCGCAGCAAATGATGGGCGGACAGCCGGGGCATGAATCCAGGACGGTCCAGGCAGCGTGTCATGGCGGTCATTGCTGCATCCTGCTTTTTTATTGTTATGCAACGTGATGCGTACCCTAGTCCTGTGGCGGGGGGTTGTTGAAGAAGTATTCAGCAGGGTGATTGAAGGCCATGCACAGAACCCAATGTGGGAGGGAGCTTGCCCCCGATGGCGGCGTATCAGTCAACCAATCCAGTGACTGATACTCCCTCATCGGGGGCAAGCCCCCTCCCACATTTTGACCCCGCTTCGATCCGGGATCAGCGCACGCCTTCAGCCCTCAAGGCTGCCGGAGTGTAGTCCGCAGCCTTGGCCGCGAAGCCGAACACGAAGCTGCTCTTCTCCTCGTTCTTCATGCCCAGTGCGATGTAGCGCCCCGCAATGATGTCGTACAGGGTTTCGACCGTGTAGGCCGGCACCTGGTGGTCGTAGTAGAACTGCGCATGACCTTCGGCGACGCGCCACAGTTGGCCGCGACCGTCGTAGTGATCCACCAGTGCGACTTGCCAGCTGTCTTCGTCGATGTACATGTGCCGCTTGGCGTAGATGTGCCGCTCGCTCGGTTTGACCGTGCCGACCACTTCCCACACGCGGTGCAGTTCGTAGCGGGTCAGGTCCTGGTTGATGTGACCAGCCTTGATGATGTCGTCGTACTTGAGGCTCGGCGAGTCGAGCTTGTAGCTGTTATAGGGGATGTACATCTCTTTCTTGCCCACCAGCTTCCAGTCGTAGCGGTCGGGGGCCCCGGAGAACATGTCGAAGTTGTCGGTGGTACGCAGGCCGTCGGACGCGGTGCCCGGCCCGTCATAGGACACTTGCGGAGCACGGCGCACACGGCGCTGGCCGGCGTTGTAGATCCAGGCCAGGCGCGGTTCTTTCACCTGGTCGAGGGTTTCATGCACCAGCAGCACGTTGCCCGCCAGGCGCGCTGGGGCGGTGACCGATTGCTTGAAGAAGCTCAATACGTTGGCCGCCTTGGCCGCGTCGATATCCGGGATCGCTTGAGGCACCGCCACTTCTTCTTCGAAGCGGATCGGCGTGTAGCTGCCATTGGTCTGCGGGGTGGCCTGGGTGATGATGCGGCGCAGGTTACCGCCGTGGTAACGGGTGATGTGGTTCCACAGCACCTCCACGCCATTCTTGGGAATCGGGAACGCGTAGTAGCGGTTGCCGGTGAAGTTTTCCAGGCCGTTGCCGTCGTTGATCGCCTTGACGTTCAGTGCGCTGCGCTTGATCGATTCGTAGATGTCCGCCGGTAAGTTGACCGTACGGTGGCTCGGGTATACCGGAATCTTGTAGGTCTCGGGGTAGCGTTTGAACATCGCCACCTGGCCGTCGGAGAGTTTGTCTTTGTACTTGTCGACGGTGGCGGCGGTGATGACAAACAGCGGTTTTTCATTGGCGAACGGGTCGGCCAGGAAGCCTTTGCTGTCCACCGCGCCAGCGTTTTTCGGGATACCGCCAGTCCAGGCCGGGATCGAGCCGTCAGCGTTACCGGCTTTTTCGGCACCGACCGGCGTGAGGGTGGTGCCCAGCTTGGCAGCTTCTTCCGGCGACACCGCCGCCATTACGTGAGCAGCCAACAGACTCAGGGCCAACACTGCAATTGTCTTACGCATAAGTTCTTGTCCTTCTTTAAGCCAAATCAGAAGTTCACGCCGAAGCTGAGGGCGAGGAAGTCGCGGTCGGTCAGGGTGTTGTAGTCGCCACCAAAGAAATCGGTGTAGCTGAGGCTGGCGGTGTAGGTGCTGCGGTAGTCCGCATCCACACCGACGCTGATCGCCTTGGCGCCCTTGTTGAAGATCCCGTTGGGCCCATAGCCGGCCACGTCATGGGACCAGGACAGGTTGGGCTTGAGGTTCACCCCGAAAATGGCGTTGTTGTAGTCAAGGATCGCCCGCGCGCGGTAGCCCCAAGAGGTGGAGGTGACGAAACCGTCGGTGTCACCCTCGAAACCGTAAGCGCCGTAGACCGAATCGCGGCCGTAACGCAGTTTGGATTTGTCCTCCAGGCCAGCCACGTGCACCACGGCCGCTTCGCCCACCAAAGTCAGGCGTTCGGCGCCGAGGACTTGGTCAAAGAACTGGGTCATGGTGCTTTGGATCTGGGTGATTTCCTTGCGGCGGTAGCCTTTGTTGTCGCTGCCGAAATTGCTGCGGATGGGCGAGGCCAATTGGCCGGCGATTGGGTTAAGCAAGGCCAATGTCAGGTCGGTGGTATTCAACTGCACCGGGGCATTGGGCCGGTAGCTGATTTCCCCGGTCCACGCCGTGCCGGTGGGCAAGGTTGTGGAGAAACTCGCGCCGAACAGGCGGATGTCTTCCGGGTAGTCGAGGTAGTACTGGCCACGGCCGAGCATGGTGCTCTGGGCGAGGGCCTGACCGAAACCTCCAGCGGCGGCGGCGATGCCACCGATGGTTTGCAGTGTGGTGTTGTTGGTGATGGTGCCTACAGTGGGTGTGCGGCTGTGGTAATTCATGAAATACAAACCGTACTCGGTGTCGTCACCCAGCCAACGCAAAGCCGCCCCAAACTGACCGGAGTCCCGCGCATCACGGTCGCCCGCACGCTGTACCACCACACCCTCGCGCGTCACCACAAAACCCTGACCGCGGTTTGCCGCAATCGATTGCAGCGGCGCGATACCAGGGCTGCCTACTGTGTAGTTACCGGTGCAACCATCCGCCGCCACGTCACCGCCAAAGAAGGTGCCGCAGTTATCCAGCACGGTCTGATCCCACTCCAACTGATAAAACCCTTCCACGGTCAGTTGGTTGGTCAGGCTCTGGGACGCAAACAGCATGTTCACCGGGATCAGGCCTTCCTTGATCTCGGCACCCGGGCGGCGGAACGCCGACACGTCAATCGGGTTGATGCTGTTGATGGAGTTGCCGATGAAGGTACTTTCACCCCAACTGACCACCTGCTTACCGGCGCGTACGGTGCCCGGCAGGTCGCCCAGGGAGTAGTTGTGATAGACGAACGCATCGAGGATCTGCGCACCGCTGGACTTGGCGCCTTCCTTACGGTTGTGGTCGCTGATCTGCTTGAACTCGCGGTCTTCGTCCTTGAGCTCAAAGTCGTACCAGTACTTGCCGCGCACGAACACACCGGTGTCGCCGTACTTGAGTTCAAGGTCGTGCAGGCCCTTGAAGATTTTCGAGAAGGTCTCGCCCTTCTTGAAATTAAGCCGCCCGTCATCCCCCGTGGAAGCCTGGCCCGTGCCGCCATTGACGGTACCCACGAGTTTTTTATCGGCATCACGCATGCCCCAACTCGAACCCACCGACAACGACGAATCGAATTGCCCTTCGATCTCGCCAATATTGAACGAAACAGCCTGAGCCTGGGCACAGCAACCCAAGGCAACCGCAGCGGCCAGCGCCTGTGGCGTGAAGATGGCGCGCATTGTTGTTTTTGTCATGCGTCTTCCCCGGTGAGTGACAGAAGGCCCCACCCTACTGCCGCACATCAGGAGCGATAAGCGCACCAAGGAGGGATTCGTGTTGTCGCTCGAAAGGATTACCGGGCGCTCTGGCCTGGGTCTGGGCGGGGGCATGAACCGTGTGGATGGCGGGTTATCAGGGCCATGGATGGCGAGCGTCAAGACTGTTGCAGTTTTTACAACAGTCCTTGTCCCGAAGCGCTATTACTCATCTTGTCGCAAACGACTATTCTTGCCGGGCTTTCAGGGCAAACGGCCCGCTTCCCCAAACGGGAGAAAAGCCAGACTCAAATAGATTGATGTCTTTATTCAATCTGTTACCGGTGTTCACTGACGTTGATTTGTCGCTCCTTGATCCAACGTCTTACTTCAGCCGCTGCGTTTGCAGCGGCTTTTTTTTGCCTGAAATAAAACGGGGCGCCATCAGCGCCCCGTAAGATTCAAACTTTTTCAAGCAATGATCACAGGCTGTACTTCTGCAAGTTGGCCATCATCTCCTTCAAGGCCTCGATGTTGTCCTTGGGATGAGCCGCCCCTTCAAAGTCGCAGATCTGCTGCCAGTGCGCCGCCACATCGTCCGGTGAAAAACCGGCTTCGGGATCAAAGCCCACACCCAGGCTGCGCTCCCAGCGGGTCTTGCCAATCCAGCCACCGCCCACTTCAAACAACCCAGAAGTTTCCTGGCACGCTTCGCTGCCCAGGTACACCACGAGCGGGCTGACCAATTCCGGCTTGAGGCGCTCGAACACTTGCGGCGGGATCAGGCCTTCGGTCATGCGCGTGGCGCCAGTGGGGGCGATGGCGTTGACCAGGATGTTGTTCTTGCGTCCCTCCAGCGCCAGGGTGCGGGTCAATCCGTACAGGCCGAGCTTGGCCATGCCGTAGTTGGACTGGCCGAAGTTGCCGTAGATGCCCGAAGTGGACGCGGTGAAGATCACCCGGCCATAGCCTTGCTCACGCAGATGGGGCCAGGCGGCGCGGGTGACTTTGTAGGCGCCTTCGACATGCACCCGGTAAACCAGGTCCCAGTCGGCGTCTTCCATTTTGTGGAACGTTTTGTCGCGCAGGATGCCGGCGTTATTGACCACTACGTCGATGCGGCCAAAAGCGTCGAGGGCGTTTTGCACAATCTTGTCACCATCGGTGACAGAGTCGTGGTTGGCTTCCGCAATACCACCCGCCTCGCGGATCTCGGCCACTACACGGTCGGCCGCCGAAGCACTGGCGCCTTCGCCTTGGGTGGAACCGCCGAGATCGTTGACCAGCACCTTGGCCCCATGTTTAGCGAACAACAGCGCATGGGCCCGGCCCAATCCGCCGCCGGCACCGGTGACGATCACGACCTTATCCTGGAACTGCACTGACTCACTCATACCGAACTCCAATGGCGACAATGGGAATGGGTCGAGTGTCAGGCACAGGGCTGCCGGTCACAATAAAGACAGCCAAGGCTGAATGGTGCTCGATAAGGCAGGGGGATGATCCTAAGGCTCAGGAATAAGCCATGCGGGTTTCAACCTGCCCAATCCGATCACGAAACGCCTGGTAATGCTTGAGCACCTGCACCGGCGCTTCAATCTGTGGGTAGTGGCCGATGTTGGCCAGTAACACCGTGTCGGCATGGGGCACCAATTGGTGGTAACGCTCCACCATATGGACACCGGAGATCGGGTCGATCTCGCCGTCGATCACTCGCAATGGCACGTCACCCTGCTGCATCGCCGCCACCCAGCGATCACGCAGGCGCCGACGCTGGGGAATGTAGGCGATCAGCTTGTGCAGGATGCGCGTGCCATCGTTGCAGTCGATCAGGCTCCAGAAATCGTCCAGTGCGCTTTCGCTGGGCCGGGTGTTGGGGCCGAAGATCTGGCCGAAGCTGTCGGCCAGGGCATTGCGCCCGAATGCGCGGCCGATCATCCAGCCCAGCGGGCTGAGCAGGAGTTTTTGCACCAGCGCCGGGCGATGGGTTTCCGGGAACAGCCCGCCGTTGAGAAACACACAACTGGCCATCTTGAATCGGCCTTCATAGTGCCGGGCCAACAGTTCCTGAGCGACGCTGTCACCGTAGTCGTGGGCCAGCACGTGCACCGGCTGATCCACCCGCAGATGCTCCAGCAAAGCCTGTTGCAAATCCGCCTGTTCCAGGAGGCAGTAGCCATGGTCCAGAGGCTTGGCTGAATCGCCGAAACCGAGCATGTCGCAGGCGATGACCAAGTTGTGCTGGGCCAGGGGTTGCCACAGGTAATGCCAGTCCCAACTGGCGGTGGGAAAGCCATGGATCAGCAGCAACGGTTCGCCCTGCCCCGACACCCAGTAACGGATGGTGCGTCCGTGAAATTCGAAACTCTGGCTGCGTTTGCGCCAGGCTCTGAGCGGGATCTCGGCAAGTGGCATCAGCTTCTATACCCAGGATCTTGAGCATCCAATTTGCGCAGCAACGCCGGCCAGGCCAGCGCGCCCCCCATACCTTGAGCGCTCTTGGTGACAGCAGCGACCATGGCTTTGGCGCCCGCAAGAATCTGCGGACCAATGGCGATCAATTCAGCGCCGCCGTTTTGCGCCAGCACCTGGATATCGCAGGCGCGCTGAAAGGTGAACATCATCAGGAAGGTGTCGGCGATGGTGCTGCCACAGGTGAGCAGGCCATGGTTGTGCAGCATCAAGAAATTATTGTCGCCAAGGTCGGCTTGCAGGCGGGCCTTTTCCTCGTGGTTCAGCGCGACGCCTTCATAGGCGTGATAGGCCAGGCTCGACAGCACGAAGATCGATTGCTGGCTGATCGGCAGCACGCCCTGTTTCTGTGCCGCCACCGCCACACCGGCGGCAGTGTGGGTATGCAGCACGCAGGTAACATCGTGGCGAACTTCATGGATGGCGCTGTGGATCGTGTAGCCCGCCGGGTTGATCTCGTAGGGGCTGTCCATCAGCTTGTTGCCGGCCTGGTCGACCTTGACCAGGCTCGACGCAGTGATCTCGTGGAACATCAGACCGTAGGGATTGATCAGGAAATCATCGGTGCCCGGCACCTTGGCCGAGATGTGGGTGAAGATCAGGTCGTCCCAGCCATGCAACGCCACCAGGCGATAGCAGGCCGCCAGGTCGACACGGGCTTGCCACTCGGCAGCACTGACCTGATCTTTGACATTCTGTGGCGGCACAACAGGGGCTAGGCTCACGGTAACGACCTCCTTGGCGCACTTCTTATTATTTTTCGAGTGATGGGCCAGTCTAGTCAGACGCCCTGGCGGACGGAGTTGCCTTCGCAGCCAGCTTGATGACCGTACGAGTCAGCTATGAGAATAGTTTAGATCTATACAAACGGCGTCAAAGAGACGCCGTCAATAAAGGGACTGAAAACCGCTAGAACCGCTCAATCAAGCGCGCAGTGCAGTGACCAATTCTGCCAACCACGGCTCGGCATCAGCTTCCGGCGTCACGCTCTCGCTGGCGTCCAGGCGCAACATGGGCAGTACTTCGCGCACGCCCAACTCGCCAAACAGCTCGCGCATTTGCTCACCGCCACCACAAAAGGTGTCGCCATAGCTGGCGTCGCCCAAACCGATCACCGCACCGGGCAAACCGCGCCAGGCCGAAGGCAGTTGGTCGCGAATCATCGAATACAACGGTTGCAGGTTATCGGGCAGTTCACCCATGCCGGTGGTCGAAGTCACCGCTAGAAACGCCTCAGGGGCAAACGCCTGCACATCCGCCAGGGTCGCGCGCGGGTTGTGCCAGGCTTCAAAACCAGCGTCTTTGAGGATGCCGGCGGCGTGCCGGGCGACTTCTTCAGCCGTGCCGTAGACCGAGCCGGAAAGGATGGCGACTTTCATCAATCTGATCCTGTAGTTGAGCGAAAGCCTGGGATATTAACAGCGACGCAAATATTTCGGGGCGCACCGTGCAAGATTCACGACTTGCCATAAACTGCCCATTCCAACAACACGCCACGGACCGCTCAATGATTAACGCCAAGCTGATGCAGATGGTGATCGACGCTTCCAACGAAGGCATCGTGGTCGCCGAACGCGAAGGCGATGAAAAGCCCCTGATTTATGTGAACCCGGCCTTCGAACGGATGACCGGCTACACACTGGATGAAATCCTCTATCAGGACTGCCGCTTTCTACAGTCGGGCGACCGTGATCAGCCAGCGCTGACGGTGATTCGGGATGCTTTGGCGAAGGGTGGTTCGTGCCGGGAAACCCTGCGCAATTACCGTAAGGACGGCAGCCATTTCTGGAACGAACTGTCGCTTTCAACGGTGTTCAACACGGCTGATAAGCAAACCTATTTTATCGGCGTACAAAAAGACGTCACGCTCCAGGTCAAGGCCCAGCAGCGTGTCGAGCAATTAGAAAGCGAACTGGCCCAAGTCAAAGCCGAACTGGCCGCGTTCAAGTCGACAAATGGATTGAACAAAATTTAGAAAATACGGCCATATGAGCGGATAATGGCACTTTAATGCCCCTCTATTGAGCAAGCACAATGCAACGCGATGCGCTTCTGACCAAGGATGAGCTGGATTTCATTCAGAACATGCAACACAACCCGCAACTTAATCTGCGGGATGCGTCGTCGAGCCTGACCGTCAACGGCGGTGCGCAGATTCGCGACTTGCTCACCCGCCTGGCCGCCCACGACCATGTCACCATCCAAGCGCAGTTCGACAACCAGCAACTGACCTTTCCCCTCCAATTGGTGGAGGATGAGTTCAATGCAGTGCATCTGCGTCTGGGTGTGCCGAGTATTTTTGAAGACGGCCCGGTGATCCGCGCCTGGCGCCTTGCACTTGAAGCTCCGGTGGCCCTGGAGAACATCAAGGGCACCGCAAGTGCGCTGTGGGTGCATGAGGTGTCATTCAAGGGCGTGCTGGTGGAGATTCGTGGCCGTATCAAACCACCAAAAACCTTTTCCCTTTGGTTCAGCCCTTCCGGCTATGAGCGCATTGCCCTGCGCGGCGCCTTTGAGAGGGAAACCGCGCGGGGTTTGTTTGCCTATCGCCTCAGTCAAAGCGATGCGGATGAAATCGAACGCCTGCGCCAGTTCATCCTGCATCAGCACCGCCTGGTGCACCCGCAGATGCACGCCTGAGTTCAGGTATCCAGGTTACCGCTGAGGAACTGCTGCAAGCGGCGTTGCATTTGGCGCCCTTCGCTGCCCAGACAACCGATGGAGGAACCTGCCAGCGCGCTCTGCGCCAGGTCCGACACTGCGCCAGCAAGAAATAACGGGCAATCAAGGGTCAACGCCAAACGATTGAGGCGGCCAGCCAGATCAACGTTATGGGAGTGGTTGGAGAAGATGATCAGCGCCTGGGGATGAGTCTTTTCACATACGAGGGTCAGCTCATCAAACGGCTGCCCCATCCCCAGCACCTTCACGACCAGGTCATCGCTGCTCATCAACAGCGCCGCCACCAGCAACTCCAGTTTGCGGCATTCGCCGGGTATGGCTGACAGCAATACCCGAGGCGCAGGCGACAGTGTCGCCGCTTGCAGGCGCTGAAAGGCATGGATACGCAAGAAGGCGTCGAAAAACAGCCATTCGCTGGCTTGACCAAAACGCCCCTGGTGGCGCAAGAGCTCGTTCCAGAGAGGCATCAGGATCTCTTGGAACGCGACGTTGAGGGGATAGGTAGCGAGAATCTGGCCATACAGGCTTTCCAACTGACGGTCGTCAAAGGCCTTGACCGCCAGCAACAGCCTCGCCCGCCATTGCGGCAATTCGCTTTCTTCGACTGAGTCGCGCTCAGCGCGAATCGCTTCGGCCTGCTGATCGTCGCGGGCGAGAATCTTGCCGACCTTGCTGACCGCCACGCCACGCTCAATCCAACCAAGAATGCGATTGACCGTCTCAATATCGGCCTTGGAGTAGAGGCGGTGCCCACTTTCGGTGCGGATGGGCTGGATCAGGCCGTAACGACGCTCCCATGCACGCAAGGTGACCGGGTTGACGCCTGTCAATCTTGATACATCACGAATTGGAAAAAGCTCAGCGCAATCAGGCGAATCCAGATGCGAAATGCTGTCAGCAGGAGCAGTAATCACGGGCATTCAAGACCAACAAACCAGCGGTAATTGGGTGGTCATTTAACGCCTATAGACCCCTCTTTTTCAAGGTGTGTACTTTTCGGACCAATGTCGCTGGCGTATTTCAGCAAAACCGGAATAATCCTTGCCTGTTTTTTCTACGTCGCTGCAACACCCCGCAGCTTCGTTTGTGCGCCACCTACCCGGATCAGCGCACCCGTACATTTGGAGATACACAATGTCTACCTCTCCCGTCACCTTGATGGTTGCGCGCCGCGTCGCCAAAGGGCGCTACGAAGAACTGATGGCCTGGCTGCGCGAAGGCGAGCAATTGGCTACCGACTTCCCCGGTTATCTGGGCTCCGGCGTACTTGCACCGCCGCCCAACGATGACGAATTCCAGATCATTTTCCGCTTCGCCGACGAAAAAACACTGCATGCCTGGGAATTCTCCGCCTCCCGTTGTGCCTGGCTTAGCCGCGGCAGCGATTTGTTTGCCGACCCCTCCGAGCACCGTGTGCGCGGCATCGATGGCTGGTTTGGTGCCGCGGGTGCCCGTCCGCCGCGCTGGAAGCAGGCCGTGGCAATCTGGCTGGCGTTTTTCCCGGTGTCGCTGCTGTTCAACTTTGTCTTGGGGCCATTGCTCAATGGGCTCGACCTGGTGCCTCGCGTACTGGTCAGCACGATGGCACTCACGCCTCTGATGGTTTACTGGTTCATTCCGCTGTCGACACACCTGTTGGCGAACTGGCTGCATCCCACGCCTGCACCGCGCAAGGCCACCGAAGCGGCGGCGTGAGTACAGGGGCGACCCGTCGCTGGTATGATTTGCGCCTGCCAGCGACGCGAGCCTCCCATGACTGCAAAGAACGCCCCGATCCTGATCACCGGCGCCGGCCAACGTGTCGGCCTGCATTGCGCCCAGCGCCTGCTGGACGAGGGCCAACCGGTGATTTTCAGCTACCGCAGCGAACGCCCCGGCGTGCAGGCCCTGCGCGAGCGTGGCGCGATCGGTGTGTTTGCCGACTTCTCCAACGAAGCTGGGATCCTGGCGTTTATCGCTGAACTGAGTACCCACACCCAAAGCCTGCGCGCGATCATCCACAACGCCTCGGCCTGGGTCGCGGAAACGCCGGGCGACGAAAGCCGCGCGTTTACCGATATGTTCAGCGTACACATGCTTGCGCCGTACCTGATCAACCTGCATTGTTCGACCTTGCTGCAACGCTCTTCACCTGCCGATATCGTGCATATCAGCGATGACGTGGTGCGCAAGGGTAGCCGCCAGCACATCGCCTACTGCGCCACCAAGGCCGGGCTCGACAGCCTTACGCTGTCGTTTGCCGCGCAGTTCGCGCCGCTGATCAAAGTCAACGGCATCGCCCCGGCGATGGTGATGTTCAACGAAGACGACGACGCGGCCTATCGCACTCGGGTGTTGGCCAAATCAGCCCTGGGCATCGAGCCCGGACCCGAGGTGATTTACCAGAGCGTGCGCTACCTGCTGGACAACCCCTATGTCACCGGTACCACCCTGACCGTCAACGGCGGGCGGCATATCAAGTAAGCCGTTTGTGAGGATGTTGTATGACCTTATCCCTGCCCCACCATTACCGCGAGATCCTCAAGAACCTGGGCGAAGACCCGGAACGCGAAGGCTTGCTCGACACCCCCAAGCGCGCCGCCAAGGCCATGCAGTACCTGTGTCATGGCTATGAGCAGAACCTCGAAGAAATCGTCAACGGTGCACTGTTCGCCTCCGACAACGACGAGATGGTGATCCTCAAGGACATCGAGTTGTACTCGCTGTGCGAACATCACCTGCTGCCCTTTATCGGCAAGGCCCACGTGGCCTATATTCCGACCGGCAAGGTGCTCGGCCTGTCGAAACTGGCGCGTATTGTCGACATGTTCGCCCGGCGCCTGCAGATCCAGGAAAACCTCACGCGGCAGATCGCCGACGCGATCCAGGACGTGACCCAGGCCGCCGGCGTGGCCGTGGTAATCGAGGCCAAGCACATGTGCATGATGATGCGCGGCGTGGAAAAACAGAATTCAACCATGAACACCTCGGTGATGCTCGGCGCGTTCCGCGAGTCGAACACCACGCGCATGGAGTTCCTGCAACTGATTGGACGGAGCAAGTAGCAATGCCACAACTTCAACCAGGCATGGCGCGCATCCGGGTCAAGGACCTGTGTCTGCGTACCTTCATCGGTATCAATGAGGACGAAATCCTCAACAAGCAGGATGTGCTGATCAACCTGACCATCCTGTACGCCGCCCAGGACGCCGTGCGCGACAACGATATTGACCACGCGTTGAACTACCGCACTATCACCAAGGCGATCATCGCCCACGTAGAAGGCAACCGCTTCGCGCTGCTGGAACGCCTGACCCAGGAATTGCTGGACCTGGTGATGAGCAATGAATCGGTGCTGTACGCCGAGGTCGAAGTGGATAAGCCCCATGCGCTGCGCTTTGCCGAATCGGTTTCGATTACCCTGGCGGCCAGCCGCTGACATTGAAGTGGACCCTATGAACGATCAACAACGCCTCGAACTCGAAGCCGCCGCTTTTCGCCGGCTGGTAGCACATCTGGACAGCCGCAAGGATGTACAGAACATCGACCTGATGAACCTCTCCGGTTTCTGCCGTAATTGCCTGTCCAAGTGGTACAAGGCCGAGGCCGACGAGCGCCAGATCGAGCTGAGCCTCGATGACGCTCGTGAAGTGGTGTACGGCATGCCGTACGCCGAGTGGAAAGCCCAATACCAGAAAGAAGCCAGCGCTGACCAACAGGCAGCGTTCGCCAAAGGAAAAACCCATGACTGATTTGAACACCCTGCGCGCCAGCCTCAACAGTGGCGAACACGTCTTTGCCGACACCCTGGCATTTGTCGCGGCCGGTTACGATTACCAACCGCAGGCCTTCACCAATGGCACCGTGGAAAACGCGGCCGGGCAGAATGAAGGGTCGTGCAAGACCTTGGGTTTGGCGGTGCTGGAAGGCTTGAGCGACCAAGAAGCGCTGCTGGCGTTTGGTGAGCATTACCGCTCGGTGGTGGCGACGCCTGAGGGCAGCGACCACGGCAATATTCGGGCGTTGATTGCCCATGGGTTGGCCGGTGTGAAATTCACCGCGCAGCCCCTTACCCGCAAATCCTGAGTCAGACGCGGATCAAAATGTGGGAGGGAACTTGCCCCTCCCACATTTAAATTGCACTCATAAAAAAACCGGCCTCGCAGCCGGTTTTTTTATTCCAACGATTTAGAACGAAGCGTCCTTCAAACCGTCGAGGTAACGCTCGGCATCCAGTGCTGCCATGCAACCGGCACCAGCCGAGGTAATGGCCTGGCGGTACACGTGGTCAGCCACATCACCGGCAGCAAAGATGCCTTCGATATTGGTGGCAGTCGCATTGCCTTCACGGCCGCCCTGCACCACCAGATAACCGTCTTTGGCTTCCAGCACGCCTTCGAACAACGAGGTGTTCGGAGTGTGGCCGATGGCGATGAACACGCCGTCGACTTTCAGCTCGTCGAAGCTGCCGTCGTTGTTTTTCAGGCGAGCACCGGTCACGCCCATGTTGTCGCCCAGGACTTCGTCCAGGGTGGCGTTGAGCTTGAGGATGATCTTGCCTTCAGCGACACGGGCGTGCAGCTTGTCGATCAGGATCTTCTCGGCGCGGAAAGTCTCGCGGCGGTGAACCAGGGTCACGGTACTGGCGATGTTGGCCAGGTACAGCGCCTCTTCAACGGCAGTGTTACCGCCGCCGACTACAGCGACCGGCTTATTGCGGTAGAAGAAACCGTCGCAGGTCGCGCAGGCGGAAACGCCCTTGCCCATGAACGCTTCTTCCGATGGCAGGCCCAGGTAACGGGCGCTGGCGCCAGTGGCGATGATCAGCGCGTCACAGGTGTAGACGCCGCTGTCGCCGGTCAGGCTGTAAGGCTTTTTCGAGAAGTCGACTTGGTTGATGTGATCAAAAACGATCTCGGTTTCAAAGCGCTCGGCGTGTTCTTTCATACGCTCCATCAGCACCGGGCCAGTCAGGCCGTGGACGTCGCCAGGCCAGTTGTCGACTTCCGTGGTGGTGGTCAACTGACCGCCCGCCTGCATGCCGGTGATCAGCAGCGGCTTGAGGTTGGCCCGGGCAGCATAGACAGCAGCGCTGTAACCGGCAGGGCCGGAACCGAGAATAATCACTCGCGAATGACGGGTATCAGACATGACTCACTCCTATCGACCGCCCGGACTACAAGGCGGCTGGAATAAAAAAGGACTGCGAAGCACTTGGGGAAGGCTTTAACTCGCAGATCCTGAAAATAATGGGTGCAGCGTATATAGGGGGGCAAGATTAAGGAAATACGGTTTAACAATCCAGCTCATAGGCGGTCTCTATGCTGTCAGCCCAGCTAATCGAGGCGTTTGTTACTGTTGATGTCGCCGCTTTCGCCTCGGATACAAAGTCGGTAAGGTCGGCGCGTTCGTCATCCTGCTCGGAGTTCTCCATGCCTGCCCCTGTTCTTTCCGGCCCGCAATACCTGCGTGAAGGCCTCAAACTGGTGTTGAGCCCTGGCCTACGCCTGTTTGTGCTGCTGCCGCTGATGATCAACCTGGTGCTGTTCGTCGGATTGATTTACTTCGCCGGCCACCAGTTCAGCTTGTGGGTCGAGCACTTAATGCCGACGCTGCCGAGTTGGCTGAGCTTTTTGAATTACCTGCTATGGCCGCTCTTTGTAGTGCTGGTGGTGCTGATGGTGTTTTTCACCTTCACCATGCTCGCCAATATCATCGCGGCGCCGTTCAATGGCTTTCTCTCAGAGAAGGTAGAAGTGGTGGTGCGCGGTACCGATGACTTCCCGGCCTTCAGTTGGGGCGAGTTGATCGCCATGGTCCCCCGCACCCTGGCCCGAGAAATGCGCAAGCTCGGCTACTTCCTGCCACGGGCGATCGGCCTGTTTATCCTTTCGTTTATTCCCGTGGTCAACCTGATCGCCGCGCCACTGTGGCTGCTGTTTGGCGTATGGATGATGGCAATCCAATACATCGACTACCCGGCAGACAACCACAAACTGGGCTGGAACGAAATGCTCGCCTGGTTACGCCAGAAACGCTGGCAGAGCATGAGCTTTGGCGGGATCGTCTATCTGGTGCTGCTGGTGCCGGTGGTCAACCTGCTGATGATGCCGGCAGCGGTGGCTGGCGCCACCTTGTTCTGGGTGCGCGAGCAAGGCGCCGAGGCGATGGCGAACCCCAAGGTCACCAAGTCATAAATCCATCATCTGGATGACACAATGGCGACATGGCCCACACGGACACTGTGGGTCATGACGACAGCCTCGCTTCATATCACCCTCATCACCGAAACCTTCCCGCCAGAGATCAACGGGGTGGCCAATACCCTTGGTCGCCTGTGCGAGGGTTTGCGCGCGCGCGGCCATCAAGTCGAACTGGTACGCCCACGCCAAGGCGTCGATCAGAGCCGGCTCAGCGACGACGAACTCCTGCTGTGCCGCGGCTGGCCACTGCCGGGTTATCCGGGCCTGCAGTGGGGTCAGTCGTCGATGCACAAGTTGCTGCGCCGCTGGACACGCCAACGCCCGGACGTGCTCTACATCGCCACTGAAGGCCCGCTGGGCTTGTCGGCACTGCGTGCAGCACGGCGCCTGGGCATCAGTGTGGTCAGCGGCTTTCACACCAATTTCCAACAGTATTCGAACCAGTACGGCTTGAGCCTGCTCAGCCGAATGGTCACGCATTACCTGCGCTGGTTTCACAACCGTTCGACATTGACCCTGGTGCCCAGCGCCAGCCAACGCCTGGAGTTGGAGCGTCGGCATTTCGAGCGTTTGGGAATGTTGTCGCGGGGTGTCGACAGCCAGTTATTCCACCCGACCAAGCGTGACAATGCACTGCGTGAAAGCTGGGGTTTAGAGAACGACGATATCGCTGTGCTGCACGTTGGCCGCCTGGCCCAGGAGAAAAACCTCGGGCTGCTCAAGCGCTGCTTTGATGCGCTACAGAAAACCTACCCATCCCGCCCAATGAAGCTGATTGTCGTCGGGGACGGCCCGCAACGGGCGCTGCTGGAGCACGACCTGCCCGAAGCAGTATTCTGCGGCACCCAACGCGGTGAAGAGTTGGCACGGCATTACGCGTCGGGAGACCTGTTTCTGTTTCCCAGCCTGACGGAGACCTTCGGCAATGTAGTGCTGGAAGCCATGGCCTCAGGCCTTGGTGTGGTGGCGTACGACCAGGCTGCCGCAAGCCAGCACCTGCGGCACGGCTATAGCGGCGCACTGGCGATGCCGGGGGATGAGGAGGCGTTTTGCGATGCAGCCATCTGGCTGCTGGAAGAACGCGAAACGTTGCGCAGGGCCCGCCTGAATGCTCGTCAACATGCCAGTCGCCAGGGTTGGCCAGCGATTATCGAGCAGTTCGAACGCCAGTTGCGCGGTGTGTGCGAGGACGGGCACCTGGAGCCCGCCCTGACGCCACTTACACCAGAGTCGTCAACGCCTCACGACTGAATGGCAGGATGTCACCCTCACGTCCTTCACGCACCTTCACGGCCCAATCCGGGTCAACCAACAACGCACGACCTACGGCAACCAGATCAAACTCGTCGTTGTTCAGGCGCTCAAGCAGTTTTTCCAGGCTGGCCGGCTGCGCGACTTTGTCGGTGTTGACCATAAACTGCAGGAACTCGCCATCCAGGCCGACACTGCCCACGGTAATAGTTGGTTTGCCGGTGAGTTGGCGCGCCCAACCGGCCAGATTGAGGTCGGAACCTTCGAATTCCGGCTCCCAGAAACGTCGGGTTGAGCAGTGGAAAATATCCACGCCGGCGTCGGACAGCGGCTTGAGGAATTCACCCAACGCCTCAGGGGTTTGTACCAGACGCGCGGTGTAGTCCTGCTGCTTCCACTGGGAGAAACGGAAGATGATCGGGAAGTTCGGGCCGACAGCGGCGCGCGTAGCCTGGATCAGCTCGATGGCAAAACGCGAGCGGTTGGCCAGGCTACCGCCGTACTCGTCGGTACGCTGGTTGCTGCCTTCCCAGAAGAACTGATCGACCAGATAACCGTGGGCGCCATGGATTTCAACGCCGTCCATGCCGATGCTTTGGGCGTCTTTGGCGGCTTGGGCGAAAGCGTTGATCACGTCCTTGATATCCTGGGCGGTCATGCCGTGGACCACCACGTTGCCGTCCTTGAGTTTCTCCATCGGACCATAGGCCGGCACGCTGGCATCAGGCTCAGTGCCGATACGGCGCACGCTGCCGACATGCCACAACTGAGGGACAATCTTGCCGCCTTCGGCGTGCACGGCATCGACCACTTTCTTCCACCCGGCCAGGGCCGCTTCACCGTAGAAATGCGGGACATTCGGGTAGCCATTAGAGGCCTGGTGACCGACCACGGTGCCTTCAGTGATGATCAAGCCCACGCCAGCGGCCGCACGGCGACGGTAGTATTCGATGACGTTGGAATTAGGTACACCACCCGGAGAAAACGAGCGGGTCATCGGCGCCATGACCACGCGGGTCGACAGTTGCAGTGCACCGAGCTGGAAGGGTTTGAACAAGGCTTGGACGGGCATGGAGCACTCCACGGGAGACTGGGTTTATGATGCAGATAATATGAGGAGTGGAACGCGCCCGGTAGCACTATTGATTTTGGTGATTAAGGGGTAAAAGCGGTGGGGTATTTGGGCTGCTACGCAGCCCATGGCGGGAAAGGTCCGCTCACCACAAGAGAAGTGATTTAGCTCAAGGCTTTTTCGATGGCCTGGACGATCGAAGGGTCTTCCGGCGGGGTACGCGGTGAGAATCGAGCGAGGACCCTCCCATCTTTACCCAGCAGGAACTTCTCAAAATTCCAGGTGATATCGCCGGGAAATTCGGCCCCCTCACCCGCCAGCAACCGGTAGAGCTGGTGACGCTCAGGGCCATTGACATCGAGCTTGCTGCCTAAGGGAAAGGTCACGCCGTAGTTCAGGCTGCAGAACTCGCGGATTTCGTCCTCAGTGCCCGGTTCCTGGCCGGCAAACTGGTTGCACGGCAGGCCCAGCACAGTAAACCCTTGGTCCTTGTACTGCTGATAGAGGTTCTCCAACGCCGCATATTGCGGGGTCAGGCCACATTTGGAGGCTACATTGACCACCAGCACTACTTGCCCCTTGAAGGGCGCCAGTGGCAACTCTTGTCCGTCCAAAGCTTTGAGTTTCAGGTCGTGGAAAGCACTCATGACGAACTCCAGATATCCCATGTTCTTAGCAAAGCGGCGCCTTGAGGTTACAACCCGCAAGCCTGCAATCATAGACGCCGATTACAAAACCCGCCTGCGGATTACTGAGCGGTCGGCCACGGCAAAATCGGAATTGCGGTCACGGCGTTCTGCGGGCTGCCCTCGATCAGGCGGTCGCTGTAGACCAGGTACACCAGGGTGTTGCGCTTCTTGTCGAGGAAACGCACCACTTGCATGGTTTTGAACACCAGCGAGGTGCGTTCCTTGAACACTTCGTCGCCGTCCTTCAGTTCGCCCTTGAAGCGGATCGGGCCGACCTGACGGCAGGCAATCGATGCTTCAGCGCGATCTTCGGCCAGGCCCAGGCCGCCTTTGACGCCACCGGTCTTGGCGCGGGACAAGTAGCAGGTCACGCCGTCGACCTTGGGGTCGTCAAACGCTTCGACGACAATTCGGTCGTTGGGGCCGACGAATTTAAACACCGTCGACACCTGGCCAACCTCTTCGGCGCTGGCCAGCAACGGCGTCAGCAACAGCAGGCCCAACGCAAACTTCACTAAACGCATCGTATATTCCTTTGGTTAGACCAGGATCAGGTTGTCGCGGTGAACCAGTTCAGGTTCGGCCATGTAACCTAATAGTCCGACAATCGCGTCAGACGATTGTCCAATAATTTTCTGTGCTTCCAGGGCACTGTAATTGGCCAGGCCACGGGCGATTTCACGACCGTCGGGCGCTACGCACACCACCATTTCGCCGCGGCGGAAGCTGCCCTGTACCAGCTTGACGCCCACCGGCAGCAGGCTCTTGTTGCCCTGGGACAGTGCCGATACCGCGCCGTCGTCCAGCACCAGAGTGCCACGGGTTTGCAGATGCCCGGCCAGCCACTGCTTGCGCGCCGCCAGCATGCCGCGTTCCGGCGACAGCAACGTGCCGATGCGTTCGCCAGCCTTGAGGCGGTCCAACACGCGCTCCAGGCGCCCACCGACGATAATGGTGTGGGCACCGGAGCGTGCAGCCAGACGCGCAGCCCGCAGCTTGGTCTGCATGCCGCCACGGCCCAGGGCACCGCCGACACTGCCGGCCACGGCGTCCAGCGCCGGGTCATCGGCGCGGGCCTCATAAATAAGCTGCGCATCGGGGTTGTTGCGCGGATCGGCGTCGAACATGCCGTCGCGATCAGTGAGGATCACCAGCAAGTCGGCTTCCACCAGGTTGGCTACCAGTGCGGCCAGGGTGTCGTTGTCGCCGAAACGGATTTCGTCAGTGACCACGGTGTCGTTCTCGTTGATCACCGGGATCACCTTGAGCTCCACCAAGGCGCGCAACGTACTGCGGGCGTTGAGGTAGCGCTTGCGGTCGGACAGGTCGTCGTGAGTCAGCAGGATCTGCGCCGTGTGGCGGCCGTGCTCGGCGAAGCTGGACTCCCAGGCTTGCACCAGGCCCATCTGGCCGATGGCTGCAGCGGCTTGCAGTTCGTGCATCGCGCTGGGTCGCGCGGTCCAGCCGAGACGGCTCATCCCGGCGGCAACCGCCCCGGACGACACCAGCACCAACTCGACACCAGCCTCATGCAAGGCCACCATCTGCTCCACCCAGACGCTCATTGCTGCGCGATCCAGGCCTTTGCCATCCGCCGTCAGCAGCGCACTTCCGATCTTTACGACCCAACGCTGCGCACCTGTCACTTTGCTCCGCATCATCTTCAACCTTAGATAGAGGGCCGCGCGACCCAGCGCTGCCCATAACGTTATTCGTGGCTACGTAATACCCAGATACCAAAACGCCGCTCATGTGAGCGGCGCTTAAGTTTACTGCAACGAATCAGTCGCGCACGTAAATGATTTCTGGACCGTCTTCATCATCCACGTCTTCTTCGTCCCAATCGTCGTCGCCGATGTCGTGGACCGACTTCACGCCGCTGCGGCGCAGGGCACGCTGGTCGTCCAGAGCTTGCAGCTGGGCACGGGCTTCGTCTTCGATCTGCTGGTCGAGTTCGGCGAGTTCGGCCTTGAACACCGGGTCGGCCGCCAGGCGGTCAGCACGGTCTTCGAGGTAGCGCATGATGTCGCGGGTCAGGCGCTCGGTGCCTTCTTTGGCGATGGCCGAGATCACGTAGACCGGACCCGTCCATTCCAGGCGATCAACGATTTCCTTGACGCGCTCCTCGTGCTCTTCCTCGAGGATCTGGTCGCACTTGTTCAGCACCAACCAACGATCACGCTCGGCCAGGGCCGGGCTGAACTTGGTCAGCTCGCTGACGATCACTTCGGCGGCGTCTGGTGCACTGGTGTCATCCAATGGCGCCATGTCGACGAGGTGCAGCAGCAAACGGGTGCGGGACAAATGCTTGAGGAAGCGAATCCCCAGGCCTGCGCCGTCGGAAGCCCCTTCGATCAGGCCAGGAATATCGGCGATCACGAAGCTTTTCCAGCGGTCAACGCTGACCACGCCCAGGTTTGGCACCAGGGTAGTGAACGGGTAGTCAGCGACTTTCGGCTTGGCGGCCGATACCGAGCGGATGAAGGTACTTTTGCCTGCGT
Organism: Pseudomonas sp. RIT357; assembly: GCF_000632245.1. Taxonomy (NCBI): domain Bacteria; kingdom Pseudomonadati; phylum Pseudomonadota; class Gammaproteobacteria; order Pseudomonadales; family Pseudomonadaceae; genus Pseudomonas; species Pseudomonas sp. RIT357. The sequence goes on along the minus strand of NZ_JFYX01000008.1, from coordinate 48,514 downwards.
TCGGCAAGCCCAGCAGACCCACGTCTGCCAGTACTTTCATTTCCAGCTTGAGGTCACGCTGCTCGCCAGGCTTGCCCGGCGTGGTCTGGCGCGGTGCACGGTTGGTACTGGACTTGAATCGGGTGTTACCCAGACCGTGCCAGCCACCCTGCACAACCATCAGTTTCTGGCCGGCCTTGGTCAGGTCGCCAATCACTTCCTGGGTCGCGGAATCGATGATCGTGGTGCCAACCGGTACGCGCAGTACCAGGTCTTCGCCTTTTTTACCGGTGCAGTCGGTACTGCCGCCGTTGGAGCCACGCTCGGCATCAAAGTGCCGGGTGTAACGGTAGTCGACCAGGGTGTTGAGGTTTTCGTCGGCCATCATGTAGATGGAACCGCCGTCACCGCCGTCACCGCCGTTGGGGCCACCGTTTTCGATGAATTTTTCGCGACGGAAACTCATGCAACCGTTACCGCCGTCGCCTGCTTTTACTCGGATGGATACTTCATCAACGAACTTCATAACAAAACGCCTCTCGCCGCGTGGACGAGCTTAAGAAACCAAGACATAAGACTCTTGCAAAAATGAGCGCAGCGACCTCAATCAGCGACCGCAAATCCAGCGCCGGAGCCCATCACAAACAGCTTTGCAAGAGACTCACCCCACAAACGAAAAAGCCCCGTCGCGAGACAGGGCTTTTCCAGCGATTTCGCAATTAAGCTGCGACAACGCTCACGTAACGGCGGTTGAACGCGCCTTTTACTTCAAACTTGATCACGCCTTCGATTTTCGCGAAGAGGGTGTGATCTTTGCCCATGCCTACACCGTAACCGGCGTGGAATTGGGTGCCGCGCTGACGCACGATGATGTTGCCCGGAATGATTTTCTGGCCGCCATACATCTTAACGCCAAGGCGTTTGGCTTCTGAGTCGCGACCGTTACGGGTACTACCACCAGCTTTTTTGTGTGCCATGAGTCAATTCTCCTAGTGAGGAATTAGGCTGAAATTAAGCCTGAATACCGGTGATTTTGATCTCGGTGTACCACTGGCGGTGGCCCATACGCTTCATGTGGTGCTTACGACGACGGAACTTGATGATGCGGACTTTATCGTGACGACCTTGGGAGATCACTTCAGCCACAACGGTAGCGCCAGCAACAACTGGAGCGCCGATGTTCACGTCATCGCCATTGGCGACCAACAGAACGCGATCAAAAGTAACGGATTCGCCGGTAGCGATTTCCAGTTTTTCGATCTTCAGGTATTCACCTGGGGCGACCTTGTATTGCTTGCCACCAGTAACAATTACTGCGTACGACATGGTATTTCTCCGATAATCCTGCTCACCCAGCGCTTTATAAGAAGAGGTATTGGCTGGCATGGCTGCATGGGATGGACGTCCCGAATGCAATTGCGTAAGGCAGGTGCTGCCCAGGAAGTTCAGGGTGCGCGATTGTACGCAAGGTAAATGGGTGTTGCAAGTGGCCGTCCATCGCGCCTTGACACTACGGGGTCAGGGTCCTAGCATGCCGCGCAACCCTTCTGGAGCGACTGTCGCTGATGCAACCCCAAGCTTTCTACCGCGCGGTCGCGGACGATTTTAGCGCCGTCGACGGCATCATCAAGCAGCAGCTGACGTCTAAAGTGCCGCTGGTCTCCAAAATTGGCGACTATATTACGTCGGCGGGCGGTAAGCGCCTGCGTCCTTTATTAGTGTTGCTGTGCGGCAAGGCCCTGGGCCGCGAAGGCGATGACCTGCGCCTGCTGGCCGCCACCATCGAGTTCCTGCACACCGCCACCCTATTGCATGACGACGTGGTCGACATGTCCGGCATGCGCCGTGGCCGCGAGACCGCCAATGCGATGTGGGGTAACGCACCAAGTGTGCTTGTCGGCGACTTCCTGTATTCGCGCTCGTTCGAAATGATGGTCGAACTGGGCTCGATGCCGGTGATGAAGATCCTGTCCCAGGCCACGCGCATCATCGCTGAAGGCGAAGTGTTGCAGCTGTCGAAGGTCCGCGACGCCAGCACCACCGAAGAAACCTACATGGAAGTGATTCGCGGCAAGACCGCGATGCTCTTTGAAGCCTCCACCCACAGCGCCGCGGCATTGTGTGGCGCGACCGCCGAACAGGCCGAAGCACTGCGCACCTTTGGCGACCATCTGGGCGTGGCGTTCCAACTGGTAGACGACCTGCTCGACTACCGTGGCGATGCTGAAACCCTGGGCAAGAACGTCGGCGACGATCTGGCCGAGGGCAAGCCGACCTTGCCGCTGATCTACACCATGCGCGAAGGCACGCCAGAACAGGCAGCTTTGGTGCGCAAGGCGATTCAGAAAGGCGGCATAGAAGACCTCGAAAGCATCCGCGCAGCCGTGGAAGCTTCGGGCTCCCTGGACTACACCGCACAACTGGCGCGTGACTACGTGGCCCGTGCGATCAAGTGCCTGGAAGCCCTGCCTGCCAGCGAATACCGGGACGCCCTGGTTGAGCTGAGTGAGTTTGCAGTCGCTCGTACGCACTAAGCCATACCTGCAGACACAGACCAATGTGGGAGGGGGCTTGCCCCCGATGACGGTGTTCAGTCGATATATGACTGGCTGATCCACCGCTATCGGGAGCAAGCCCCTCTCACATTTGGATTTCATAGAGCCTGCAACACCACAAAACCCTATATAATGTGCGACTTTAGCCATCCTGACCTTTAAGGAGCTTTAGTGAGCACGTTGCCACCCTGCCCGAAATGCAATTCCGAATACACCTACGAAGACGGCGCCCAGCTGATCTGCCCGGAATGCGCCCATGAGTGGTCCGCCAATGGCGAGGCCGAAGTGGCCGGCGATGAAACCGTGAAGAAAGACTCTGTGGGCAACGTCCTGCAGGACGGCGACACCATCACAGTGATCAAGGACCTCAAGGTCAAAGGCACGTCTCTGGTCGTCAAGGTCGGCACCAAGGTCAAGAACATCCGCCTGTGCGATGGCGACCACGATATCGATTGCAAGATCGACGGCATCGGCCCGATGAAGCTTAAATCCGAGTTCGTGCGCAAAGTCTGAATCTGCTGTATCCATCCCGCGCCAGCCGCGGGATGGCGTTTTGCCCTCCCCCTGACCTGCCTCAATATCCACACAGAAAAACCAAGAAACCGCCAATAGACGCTTGCTATTCTACGAATAAGAATTATTCTCATTGAAACCGATCAAGGAGATGCACCATGACTTATTTGATAGATGCCTGGCTGGACCGCCCACACCCTTACCTGCGGATACTGCATCGGGAAACCGGCGAAGTCTGTGCGGTACTGGAAGAAGAAGCGTTGAATGAATTGCAGGACCAGGGCGACCTGGACGTCAATGGCCTGAGTTCAAGTGAACCCGGTGTGCTGAAAGAGGTGGTGCGTAATTTGTTTCTGTTTTGCTATGCCCGAGCGTTGCGCCCGGCGACGGAGCTCAATGGCAAGTTTCATCCATGAGCAACCCCCTAAAACACTGTGGGAGCGAGCAGGCTCGCTCCCACAGGTAATCAGCAGGTCTTACAGAACGTCGAGCAGCTCGACGTCGAATACCAGAACGCTGTGCGGCGGAATGCTGCCAACGCCTTGAGCGCCGTAAGCCAGTTCGCTCGGCACGTACAGGCGCCATTTGCTGCCAGCATTCATCAGTTGCAGGGCTTCGGTCCAACCGGCAATCACGCCACCAACCGGGAATTCTGCTGGCTGGCCACGCTCGTAGGAGCTGTCGAACACAGTGCCGTCGATCAAGGTGCCGTGGTAGTGGGTACGGACTTGGTCTTCGCGGGTCGGCTTGGCGCCTTCACCGGCAGTCAGCACTTCAAATTGCAGGCCGGAAGCCAGGGTGGTGATGCCATCACGCTTGGCGTTTTCAGCCAGGAAGGCCAGACCAGCGCCAGCAGCGGCTTCAGCCTTGGCGGCTGCTTCGGCTTGCATGACTTCACGGATCACCTTGAAGCTGGCAGCCATTTGCTCTTGGTCAACGCGGCTTGGCGAACCTGCGAACGCGTCGGTCAGGCCAGCCAGGATTGCGTCCAGGCTCACGCCCGGTGGCGGGTTGTCGCGCAGTTGGTCGCCCAACTGACGGCCGATACCGTAGCTGACGCGGGTTTCGTCGGTGGACAGATTAACTTCGGACATGAAGAGGCTCCGCTGCAGGACAACGCGATTTCCCGCGCTGCCCAAAACTAAAAGGGCCCGCAGACTAGCACACAAGACCGCCCCTTGATGAGCCCTCAGTGGTTCTGCACACCGCTGACGACCCTTCGTCGCCACTTGAAATAAAACGCCCTTCAGATTCACATCCCGCCGCCGATACAGCGCTACACCTTGGCTGGCTCAAATAACAACACCGTCCAGCAAACAGACATCACTCTTGCGGAGCATTCGATGAACAGCTGGTTCGGTAACATCAGCGTCAACCTCAAACTGGGCCTGGGCTTCGGCCTGGTGCTTGTCCTCACCTCGATCCTGGCACTCACTGGCTGGACCAGCCTGGGCGGCCTGATCGACCGCAGCAACTGGATGAGCGACATCACCCAGCTCAACGCGTCGCTGACCAAACTGCGCATCGTGCGCCTTCAATACATGCTGGCCAACGGTGACGAAGCCGTGGCGCAGAACGTGCAGACCAGCCTCGATGCCTTCGTTGCCCAGCAACAGAAACTGCTGGACAGCTTCAAGAGCCCGGAAAACCTCAAGCTGCTCAATGAGCAGAAATCGGTCATTACCGCCTACCAGCAATCCCTGAACAAAATGCGCGAGGCTTACCGTAACGGCAATGCCTCTCGCCAAGTGATGGGCGACAAGGCCGACAGCGCCAACGCCCAGATCGACGCGCTGGAAGCCAGCGTGAAGCAGATGCCTGACAGCGCGGAGCACTTTGCTCAGTTCCAGGCCGTGGCCGACGCCAAGATGCAATTCCAACTGGCCCGCTACGAAGTGCGCGGCTACACCGGCAACGTCAGCCCGGATACCGAAGCCCGCGCTGCCGCACAGATCGACAAAGCCATTGCCAGCTTGAAAGACCTCAGTGCCGCCTTTGGCGCCGGCCAGCAAAGCGCGCTGACCGCGCTGGAAACCGCTCTTGGCGCCTACCGCACGGCTGTCCAGAACTACAAGGTGGCCAACGCCAATATCGTTGCTGCTCGCGCAGAAATGACCACCCAAGGCACTGATATCGTCAGCATCAGCGACAAGCTCTACGAGATCCAGTTGGATCGCCGCGACGCCGAAAGCGCCCAGGCCCGTAGCCTGCAATTGATCAGCACCTTGCTGGCCCTGCTGGTTGGCATCATTGCCGCGCTGGTCATCACCCGCCAGATCACTCGCCCGATCCAGGAAACCCTGGCCGTGGTTGAACGCATTGCCTCCGGCGATTTGAGCCACAACATCCAGGTCACCCGCCGCGATGAGCTGGGCGTGCTGCAACAAGGCATCCAGCGCATGGGCACCACCTTGCGTGAATTGATCAGCGGTATTCGTGACGGCGTGACCCAGATCGCCAGCGCCGCCGAAGAACTATCGGCCGTGACCGAGCAGACCAGTGCCGGCGTGAACAGCCAGAAGATCGAGACCGATCAAGTCGCCACCGCGATGCATGAAATGACCGCTACCGTGCAGGAAGTCGCGCGCAATGCCGAACAGGCTTCCCTGGCCGCTGCCGATGCCGACGGCCAAGCCCGTGCAGGCGACAAAGTGGTGGCCGAAGCCATTGCCCAGATCGAACGCCTGGCCGCCGAAGTGGCGCGTTCCACCGACGCCATGAGCCATCTGCAACAAGAGAGCAACAAGATCGGCAGCGTGATGGACGTGATCAAAGCCGTGGCCGAACAAACCAACCTGCTGGCCCTCAACGCCGCCATCGAAGCAGCACGCGCCGGTGAAGCCGGTCGCGGGTTTGCCGTGGTCGCCGACGAAGTGCGCGGCCTGGCCCAACGCACGCAAAAATCCACCGAAGAAATCGAAGGTCTGGTCGCCGGTTTGCAGAACGGCACCCAGCAAGTGGCCAATGTGATGAACAACAGCCGCAGCCTCACCGACAGCAGCGTGGAGCTGACGCGCAAAGCCGGTGTATCCCTGGAGAACATCACCCGTACGGTGTCGAATATCCAGTCGATGAACCAGCAGATCGCCGCCGCCGCCGAGCAACAAAGCGCCGTGGCCGAAGAGATCAGCCGCAGCATCGTCAATGTACGTGACGTGTCGGAACAGACCGCCACCGCCAGTGACGAGACGGCCAAATCGAGTGTGGAACTGGCACGTTTGGGCAGCCAGTTGCAGCAGATGGTCAGCCATTTCCGGGTTTAAGAATCGCTGCGATACCTGACCCGCCACAGATGCAGCCCCAGCCAAAAGCTGGGGCTGCAATAAAAAACCGCCCTACTAAGGCGGTTTTTTTATTGCCTGCGATTGGCCTCTCAGCCCTCGCCTTCCTCAACAAACACCACACGATTCCCAAATGGATCCTTGATGCTCATCTCCCGCGATCCCCAAGGCGTTTCTTCAACGCTGGGCTTGGCATAACGGTAATCCTTAGCCTGCAATTGCTGCTGGTAGGCATCTACCCCTTGCGCCTGAATCCGCACCGCCGCGCCCGGCGAAGCGTCGCCATGATGCTCGGACAGATGCAGCACGCACTCGCCCAAGGATACTTGCAGGTACAACGGGTAATTCGCCTCGAAACGATGCTGCCAATCAACCTTGAACCCAAGGAACTCCACATAGAATTCCAACGCCTTGGTCTCGTCGAAAATCCGCAGGATAGGGGTGACTTTTCCTAAGTGCATGGCAACCGCTCCGTTTTTGAGATCGCCCACTATAGAGCGCTGAACCCCCGACGCAAATCTCCCTGGCGAGCCAGGAATCGTCCTGGGCGCTGACCATTGGCCTGTCCATCGCTGTAGCTCAACACGCCATTGACCCACACACCATCAATGCCCTCTGCCGCCTGCTCTGGATTTTTGAAATCCGCCACATCCCGCACCCGCAACGGGTCGAACAACACCAGGTCCGCCCAGTGCCCTTCGCGAATTTCACCCCGCTCGACCAGGCCGAAACGCGCCGCCGACAAGCCGGTCATTTTGTGCACGGCGGTATGCAACGGGAACAACCCGATATCCCGGCTGAAATGCCCCAACACACGTGGGAACGCGCCCCACAAGCGTGGATGGGGAAACGGATCTTCAGGCAAGCCATCCGACCCCACCATCGACAATGGATGCGCGAGGATGCTTCGTACATCCGCTTCATCCATCCCGTAGTACACCGCACCCGCAGGCTGCAGACGGCGGGCGGCGTCCATCAAGGAGACGTCCCATTCGCCAGCAATGTCCTGCAAATCTCGCCCGCCCATGTCCGGATGGGGCGTGGACCACGTAATGGTGATGCGAAACGCATCGGTCACTTGCTTCAAATCCAGAGTCGAAGAACTGGCTGCGTAGGGATAACAGTCACATCCCACCGGATGGGTTTTCGCCGCCTGCTCCAGAGCGGTCAGCAGCTGCGGACTGCGCCCCCAGTTACCCGCCCCGGCGCATTTGAGGTGGGAAATAATCACCGGCACCTTGGCGTGCCGGCCGATCAGAAAAGCTTCGTCCATCGCCTCCAGCACCGGCTCGAATTCGCTGCGCAGATGGGTGGTGTACACCGCACCGTAGGCCGTGAGTTCTTCACTCAGTTGCAGCACTTCATCGGTCTCGGCATTGAACGCGCTGGCGTAGGCCAGGCCTGTGGATAAACCGAGGGCGCCGGCTTCAAGACTCTCTTGTAACTGCACGCGCATGGCGGTGATTTCATCCGGTGTGGCGGTGCGATGCAGATCGTCCATGTGGTTGCTGCGCAGCGCCGTGTGGCCGATCAATGCCGCGACGTTGAGCGCTGGATGGGCGCATTCAACGGCGCTGCGATAGTCGCTGAAACGGGGATATACAAACGCCGCAGCGCTGCCCAGCAGGTTCATCGGGTCCGGCGGGTCGTTGCGCAAACTCACCGGCGAAGCGCTGATGCCACAGTTGCCGACAATCACCGTGGTCACGCCCTGACTGAGCTTGGGCAGCATCTGCGGATGACGGATCACAACGGTGTCGTCGTGGGTATGGACATCGATAAACCCCGGCGCCAACACGCGGCCGGTGGCGTCGACTTCATGCTCGGCCGTCGCAGCAGACAGATCACCGATTGTCTCGATACGCCCATCGCGCAGCCCCACATCCGCGACATAACCGGGTGTGTTGCTGCCATCGATGATCAGCGCGTGGCGAATCAGCGTGTCGTACTTCATATCAGTCTCCAAGCGGCAAGCTATCGGGGCCGCCGCGATAATCGTCCAGGGCCAGTTTGATCCGGCGCAGGCGTTCCTGGTTGTCGTCCGGCAGGGCCAGCGCCAACTCGGTAGCGAGCAGGTCGATGGCCAGCAGCAGGCCGTAGCGCGCTGCGGTGGGTTTGTAGATAAAGCTGGTTTCGGCTGGTTGCAGCGGTAACAGGACATCCGCCAATCGCGCCAGGGGGGAATCGGCCAAGGTGATAGCGATGATGCGGGCGTCGTAGTTGCGCGCCAGGTCCACCACGTCCAGCAGTTCCGGCGTAATACCGGTCAGCGAACAGACGATCAGCGCATGTTCCGGCCCCAAGGTGGCGGCCGTGACGCGCATCATCACCGGGTCATGGCAAGCGGCAATCGGGTAGCCCAGGCGGACAAGGCGCACCTGTAACTCGTCGCTGCACAGACTCGACGGGCCGCCCATGCCGAACGCGTGGATCATCCGGGCCTTGCTCAGCAGGCTGACCGCATCGGCGAAACTCGCCTGGTTGAACCCCGACAAGTGCTGACGCAACGTCGCCTCGATATCACCGAGAATCTGCCGGTGAAACGCCGACTGTTCGGGCAACCCCGCCGGGTCCAGGAAACGGCTGCCGACGCCGCTGGCTTGGGCCAGTTGCAGGCGCAAATCGCGTAGATCGCGGCAACCGACGCTGCGTGCAAACCGCGACAAGGTCGCCGTACTGACTTCAGCCCGTTGGGACAACTCATCCAGGCTGGCCGACGCCGCAAAACCCACATCATCGAGCATCAGCTTGGCGATACGTCCTTCGCCGGCGCTGAAAGAAGCCTGGCGGGCGCGGATCTGGTAGAGGATGTCCATGGGGGCTCCGGGTTACAAAATACAGGACAGACCGTAAGTCAGACCGAAGGCAACCACAGAGATCAGAGTCTCCAATACGGTCCAGGTCTTGAAGGTCTGGATTACCGTCATATTGAAGTATTCCTTGATCAGCCAGAAGCCGCCGTCATTCACATGGGAAAAGATCACCGAGCCCGCACCGGTGGCCAGCACCAGTAATTCAGGGTGTGGATAACCCAACCCCATGGCGACTGGCGCGACCACGCCGGACGCCGTCGTCATGGCCACCGTGGCCGAGCCGGTCGCAATGCGCATCAACGCCGCGAACAGCCAGCCCATCACCAGGGGCGACAGTTGGAACGCATTGGCAAGGCCGAGAATTTCATTGGTCACCCCAGCGTCCACCAGGATGCGATTCAAACCGCCGCCCGCCCCGACCAGCAAGGTGATGCTGGCCGTCGGCGCCAGGCATTCGTTGGTGAACTTGAGGATCGATTCGCGGTTGAAGCCTTGGGCCAGCCCCAAGGTCCAGAAGCTCACCAAGGTCGCCACCAGCAACGCGATGACCGAGTTGCCGATAAACAAGAGGAACTGGTTGAAACCGGTCCCCGGCGTAGAGATTACGTTGGCCCATCCGCCGATCATCATCAGCACCACCGGCAGCAGGATGGTGCCCATGGTCAGGGCAAAACTCGGCAAACGGGTGCGCGGTTCACGCTCGATAAATTGGCGTTCCAGCGGGTTTTCTGCCGGCAGGTGGATGTGCGGCACGATGAACTTGGCGTAGACGGGCCCTGCAATGATCGCCGTGGGGATACCGATCAGAATCGCATACAGCACCGTCTGCCCCACCGACGCGTTATACGCCAGCACGGCCATCATCGCCGCCGGATGCGGCGGCACCAGCGCGTGTACCACCGACAAACCGGCGACCATCGGCAAGCCGACCATCAAAATCGACACGCCTACGCGTCGGGCGACGGTAAAGGCGATGGGCACCAGCAACACAAAACCCACCTCGAAAAACAGCGGCAACCCCACCAGAAAGGCAATGCACACCATCGCCCAATGGGCGTTGCGCTCGCCAAAACGATTGATCAGCGTGCGCGCCACCTGCTCGGCGCCACCGGACTCGGCCATCATCTTGCCGAGCATGGTGCCCAGCGCCACAACGAGCGCGATGTGCCCAAGGGTCTTGCCAACACCCGCCTCGTAGGAGCCCATGATGGTGTCCGCCGGCATCCCGGCCATCAGCGCCAGGCCGATGGATACCAGGGTGATGACGATAAACGGGTTGAGTCGGTAACGTGCAATCAGCACGATCAAAGCAATGATGGCGATGGCAGCGTATGCCAACAGCCCGAAGCCCGGTGATGCGGCCATGCGGTACTCCTCGGAAAGGGTCACGTCGAATTGGTTGTGAAACTCATAAATCATTACCGAGGAGCATTTTCAAATTTTATGAAAGTAAGTTTCGCCCACAGACAAGCGCTGTCGCGTTGGGACATGCCCTACACCTGCGTATGAAAATTGGGGGGCTGTTCTTACATGAAGATCAGAAAAGACCGGAAACTCAGCCCAGCGGGCTGAGTCATAGAATGCACACCCACTGTTGCCAGGAAAATCGAGCATGATTCGCACCACATTCGCCGCTGGCGTCCTGCTTCTCGCCGTATGCGGCACTGCCGCCGCTGCCGACAACCCGGCGCTGAAAAAATGCATGGACGGCGCCAACACCACTGCCGATATGGTCAGCTGCAACGTCAAGGAAACCAAGGTGCAAGACACGCGCCTGAACAAAGCCTACAAGACCGCCATCGCCGCCCTGGAAGGCACGCGCCAGCAGCAACTGCAGGACCTGCAGCGCCTGTGGATCAAATACCGTGACGCCAATTGCGCCTTCGCCGGCTCCGCCACCGGCGGCACCATCGACCAAGTCAACGGTTCCGGCTGCGTGCTGGACATGACCCAGACCCGCGCCCAGGAATTGGAAGACCTAGTCGGGCCGTAATGTTGTGGCGAGAGAGCTTGCTCCCGTTGGGCTGCGCAGCGGTCGCAAATCTTGGTAATGAGCTCCCTCGCCAAAGAGGCTCAATTAGTCGTGATGCACCCGCGCACGCTTGAGCAACTTCTTGCAGCGCTCAGACAAATGCAAGACCCGCAGATGCTTGCCGGCCTTGGTATAACGCTCGCGCAAGGTCATCAGCGCGGCAATCGCTGAGTAGTCGACAAAGCTCAGGTGACGACAATCCAGCGTCACCTGATCCGGGTCATTGGACGGGTCGAACTGGTTTAAAAACGGCGTGGTCGAGGCAAAGAACAACGTGCCGTGCAGGCGATAGAGCTTGCTACCGTCGGCTTCCAGGTGCTCATCCGCGTACAACTCGCGGGCCTGTTGCCAGGCGAAGTTGAGCGCGGCGATCACGATACCGCACAGCACGGCAGTGGCCAGGTCGGTAAATACCGTGATCACCGTCACCGCTATAATCACCAGCACATCATTGAGCGGCACTTTGTTGATCACCCGCAGCGACGCCCAGGCGAAGGTCTGCTGGGACACCACGAACATCACCCCCACCAGCGCCGCCAGCGGGATCCGCTCAATCAGCGGTGACAGAAACAGAATGAACAACAGAATCATCACCCCGGCAAACACCCCGGAGAAGCGCCCACGTCCGCCGGAGCTTAGGTTGATCACGGTTTGCCCGATCATCGCGCAACCGCCCATGCCGCCGAAGAGGCCCGAGACCATATTCGCCGCACCCAACGCCACGCTTTCGCGATCAGGATAGCCGCGGGTTTCGGTGATTTCGTCGGTAAGGTTCAGGGTCAGCAGGGTTTCCAGCAGGCCGACCATGGCCATCAGGAAAGCGTAGGGCGCGATGATGCCGAGGGTTTCCAGGGTCCAGGGGATCTGCGGCAACGCGAAGGTCGGCAGGCCACCGGCGATGTGGGCCATGTCGCCGAGGGTGCGGGTTGGCAGACCGAGCAGGTACACCGCCAGGCCCACGCCGAGGATCGCCACCAAGGCCGGCGGTACCGCGCGGGTGAGGCGCGGCAGCAGGTAGACAATGGCCATGGTCGCCGCCACCAGCCCGGTCATCACATACAACGGCGTGCCGCTGAGCCAGGTTTCACCACTCTTGAAATGCTCCAACTGCGCCAGGGCAATGATGATCGCCAGGCCGTTGACGAACCCGAGCATCACCGAATGCGGCACCATGCGCACCAGCTTGCCCAGGCGCAGCAGGCCGAAAGCGACCATGATCAACCCGCCCAGCAGCACCGTTGCCAGCAAATATTCCACGCCGTGCTGCACCACCAACGCGACGATCACCACCGCCATCGAGCCCGCCGCGCCGGAGACCATACCGGGCCGACCGCCGAACAAGGCCGTCAGGGTGCAGATGATAAAGGCGCCGTATAGGCCCATCAGCGGATTAAGGTGAGCCACCAGAGCAAAGGCGATGCATTCGGGCAGCAGCGCGAAAGACGTGGTGAGGCCGGCCAGGGCATCGGCGCGCAGACGGGTGAGGTTCATGAGGTACCAGGGAGTTGCGGGGGATAAGGCGGGGAATGGTACGGAAATGAGCGGGGTGGGGCTAGTCTGGAAGACCGAGTGGTCGCCATCGGGGGCAAGCCCCCTCCCACACTTGGCCGTGTTCCAGTTTTGGAACGCATTCTAATGTGGGAGGTGGCTTGCTCCCGATGGCCGACTCGGTCTCAAGCGAACATCACACCATTTCGTGACGAATCCACTCAACCACCGACGTGCGCTTCGGTGCCCAGCCCAGCAGTTCGCGGGCATGCTTGCCGCGCACCCGGCTGTTCGAACCCAGGCCGTAGTTGGCCATTTCATAACCCCACTCGGCTTCAGCCTCGGCCAATGGCCAGTCCTGCGGCTTGCCCAGCTTCAGCGCGTCAGCGATGGCCGTGGTCATGTCGACAAACGCCGCTTCGCTGCTTTCCACAAAGTAGAACGTGCCCGGTACGTTCTTCGTCAGCGCCAGCAGGTACAACGCAACCACGTCTTCGATGTGCACGTTGGACCAGATGTTCTGCCCTGTGCCCACATGGCGCACCACCCCACTCTTGCGTGCCTGCTTGAGCAAGCGCGGCAATTGCACGCTATCACGCTGTACGCCCAGGCTGTGGCCGTAGATCAGGGTGTTGCAGATCACCGCCGAATTCACGCCGTCCTGGGCAGCAGCCAGGATCAGGTTGTCGATGGCCACACGCGCGGCCTTGTCGACGGTCGGCTCCGGCAGGTTGTCTTCGAAATAGATCACGTCGCTGGCCTTACCGCCCGATGCATCGCCCACGATGCTCGAACCGCTGGTGTGCAGGAACGGCTTGTTTGATCCCTGCAAGGCGGTCAACAGCGTTTCTACCGCAGCACGATGGTCGCTGCTGGCGGCGTTGATCACCGCATCGGCCTTGTGCGCTTGCTCGGTAAGCACGGCAGCGTCATCGAGGCTGCCGATCACCGGAGCGATGCCCAGGGCCGTCAGCTCAGCCGCTTGCTCAGCGCTGCGTACCAGGCCGGTGACGTGATGGCCGGCCTTGACCAGGCCGGTGGCAATCGAACCGCCGATAAAACCTGCGGCGCCGGTAACGAATACGTTCATGGAGGTTTCTCCTGACTGGGTAAGTGATAGGCCCAGTATCCCGGCTCCACCCTTACCAAATAAGCCCCTGACGCCCAATTCAATCTTGCGTGGCAGTCACGAATCAGCAGGCATACCGCGCCAGTTTGGCCTGGATAAAGTCCAGGAAGCACTGGATGCGCAACGCCAACTGCGAGTTACGGTAGAAGACCGCGTGGATCGGCTGGCGATAACCGCTGTTGAAGGCTTCCAGCACCGGCACCAGGCGGCCGGCATCGATGTCGGCGCTGGTCATGAAGTTCGACAGGCAACAAATACCCTGCCCTTCCAGCGCCAACTGGCGCAGGGTTTCGCCGCTGGAGGCAGCGATGCTCGGCTGAATCAGCCAGCGGTCACCCTCCACATGGCGCAGCGGCCAGTGGTTGAGGGTTTCGGTCTGACTGAAGCCGAGCAACGTGTGGTCAGCCAACTCGGCCACCGTGGTGGGCGCGCCGTATTGCTTAAGGTATTCAGGGCTGACCAGGATATGCAGCGGCGTACAACCGAGGGAACGCGCATGCAAGGTCGAGTCGGCCAGGGCGCCGATGCGAATGGCGATGTCGGTGCTCTGTTCCAGCAGGTCGATGATCAAGTCATCGCTGTTCAACTCCAACTGGATCTGCGGGTACAAGCTGCGAAACTCGGCAATGTACGGCACGATCCCATGCAGCATGAACGGCACGGCCGCGTTGATACGCAGCCGCCCGGCAGGGTTCTTCTGACGTGACGACAGGCGCTCTTCCAGCTCATCCATCTGCGCCAGGATCAGCTTGGCCTGTTCGAAGAAATACTTGCCCTCTTCGGTCAGGTCCATGCGTCGCGTGGTGCGGTTGATCAGCGTGGTGTCGAGCTTGGCTTCCAGGCGCGACAAGGTACGGCTGACCGCCGACGGCGTCTGCCCGACCTGCTCCGCCGCTGCGGAAATCGAGCCGCACTCGATGACGCTGACGAAGATCTGTAGCTCATCGGATCGGGCTTTCACGGACGGTCCTCGTTATCGGTTCAGTGCAGCTTATTACACCGAGAGCTTGAACACCTGCGCCAGATGCTGCTCATAGCGCGCCACGTCTGCCTCGATGGCTGGGCGTTTCATCACGTCCACGCACAGGAACGTGGGCAGGCCGGTCATGCCGAGGAATTCGTGGGCCTTGTGGAATGGGAAGTACACCGCGTCCACGCCCTTGGCTTCGAAGAAATCGCTCGGGTCGTCGAAGGCTTGCTGCGGTGCGTTCCAGGTCAGGGACAGCATGTACTGCTTGCCCTGGATCAGGCCGCCACTGCCGTATTTCTGCGAGGCATCGGAACGGGTGCGACCGTCGCTGGCGTACAGGCTGCCATGGCCTTCGGTGAAGACTTCGTCGATGTACTTCTTGACGATCCACGGCGCCCCCATCCACCAACCGGGCATCTGGTAGATGATCACGTCGGCCCAGAGGAACTTGGCCACCTCTTCGGCCACGTCGTAGCCTTCGTCGATATGGGTGACTTTAACGTCGATACCGCCTCGATCCAGCACAGCCAGGGCGGTTTCATGCAAGGTGGTGTTGTAGCGGCCATCGGAGTGGGCGAATTTTTTGCCGCCGTTGAGCAGGAGTACTTTTTTCATGGGAGGGGATCCAGAAGGTTGAAAATGTCTGGACGCAGACTATCGGCCCCGACCCTTCGGAATAAGCCGTCACCCGGCAAAATACCTTTGATCAAAAAGCACGAATGCCCATGAGATTGTTAACCACTGATCAGTAGATGACCGCCCAACAGGGCCATGCCGATGAAAAATACCCGCTTGAATAACACCGCACTGATGCGCTGGCGCAGCGCTTGGCCCAGCCACATGCCCAGCAGCGCCGGCACCAGCGCGAGCAGCGAGGCACTCACTTCACCGCCACCCAAGGTGCCACGCCAAGCCAATCCCGCCGCCAGCGCCAGCGTCGACACGGTGAACGACAGGCCGAGGGCTTGTACCAACTGATCGCGACTCAGGCCCAAGGCTTGCAAATACGGCACCGCAGGAATCACAAACACGCCAGTGGCCGAGGTGATCAAGCCGGTGATCAGCCCACACAACGGGCCCAACCAGCGTTCGGTCTGCGGCTTGACCTTGAAGGTGGGCAAAAACAACCCGCTCAACGCATACACCAGCAACGCCGCGCCCAGCGCGCGCACCACCCAGTGCCGACCTTCCATGCCAAGCCACACCGTACCCAGCCCGGTGCCGAGGAAAATCAGCACGAGCATCGGCCAAAGGCGTTTGAGCAAGCCACTCAGGTGCCCGCCGAATGCCAGTTGCCAAAGGTTGGTGACCGTTGAAGGAATGATCAGCAACGCCGCAGCCTGCGCCGGCAACATAGCCAAGCCGAGCATGCCCATGGCGACTGTCGGTAAGCCGAGGCCGATTACTCCTTTGACGGTGCCCGCCAGCAGGAACGTGCCAATCACCAGCAAAGTAACGGCGGGACCGAGGTTTTGGTAGAACGCAAGGAAGGTAATCATGGGCAGAGTGTGCAACTTTTCGATGCGTTCTGAAATTCGCCATATACTGAGGCAGCCTCTTGTTTAGCAAGAGCCTTGGAGCCTCATCGGGGGCAAGTCCCCTCCCACTTAGACTGTGTTCACCCATCCAAATGTGGGAGGGAGCTTGCCCCCGATGCGGCCAGTAGAGCCATCCGAGAACCCTACCCATGCACGTTGACCTGATCGATCTGCGCCTCTACCTGCATACCCTGGACACCGGCAACATCACCGCCGGCGCCAGCCGCAGCCATTTATCCCTGGCAGCCGCGAGCGCACGCATCCGCGCTATGGAAGCATCGCTGGGCATCGAATTGCTTGAGCGGGGCCGTCGGGGTGTTACGCCGACACCTGCAGGTAAAGCCCTCGCGCGCCACGCTCGCCTGCTGCTGCAACAGGCCGACCATCTGCAACAGGACCTCGCCGAATACGCCAACGGCATCAAAGGCCAAGTGCGCCTGCTGTGCAACACCACTGCGCTCAGCGAATACCTGCCGGAACTGCTCGCGGACTTTCTACGCGAACACCCCAACCTCGATATCGACCTGCAGGAGTTGCCCAGCCTGCGCATCATCCAGGCCCTGCGTCAGGGCACGGCCGACCTGGGGATCATCTCCGATGCAGTAGACACCCACGGTTTGCAGACCCTGCCCTTTCGCGATGACCCGCTGGTGCTGATCATGCCCCTGGATCATCCCCTGGCAGCGAGCCCGGTGAGTTTTATCGACAGCCTGCAACACGATTACGTCGGCCTCGCGGCCCACAGCGCACTGTCGGTGTACCTGGAAGAACAAGCGCTGCACGCAGGGTTCCGCTTACAGACGCGCATCCGCGCCGAGGGCTTTGATGGGGTGATTCGGATGGTCGCAAGAGGTGCTGGCCTGGGCATCGTGCCCCAGGCCGCGTTGGATCGCTGGCCCTTGGCGCGCCACTTCAAGGCCCAGCCTCTGGGAGAAGACTGGGCCCGCCGACAGCTGTTGCTTTGCGCACGTTCGTTCGAGCAACTGCCGGGTTACGCCAAAGCCTTGTTCAACGCCTTGGCCCTGCCCTTGCGGAAGAACCCGTAATACACCGCCGACAGAATCAACAGGAACGGCACGCCAAACACCAACGTCATCTTGAACGCCTCGGTGAAATACGTGGTGATCATCACCGCGCCCATCAGCACCAGACCCAGCAATGTGCTGTAGGGAAACAGTCGCAGTTGGAATGACAACTTCGCCCCGCCGTGACGCTTGCGATAGCGACGGAAAAACAGGTGCGTGAGGAAGATCATGAACCAGGTGAAGATCGCGCCAAACATCGAGATCGCCATCATCAGGGTGAACGAGCTTTCCGGGTACACCACATTCAACAAGGTCGCCAGGGCAATGCCCGAACTGGACAGCAGCAGTGCATTCAGCGGAATGCCGCTTTTGCTCAACGCGCCCATGGACTTGGGTGCGAAGCCCGCGCGGGACAGGCTGAACATCATGCGTGTAGTGATGTAGAGCTGGCTGTTCATCGCTGACAATGCGGCGATCAGGATCACGAAATTCATCACCCCGGTGGCACCGGGAATGCCGATGGTCTGCATCACTGTGACGAACGGGCTTTGAGTCTGCCCGGCCTGATTCCACGGCACGATGGCCAGCATCAGCGCCAGGGTCAGCAGGTAAAACACCACCAGGCGCACGATGGTCGCGCGAAAGGCCTTCTTCACCGCCTGCTCCGGGTCGGCGGCTTCACCGGCAGCCACAGCGATCATCTCGACGCTCAGGTAACTGAAGATCGACACAATCACGGCAATCCACATGCCGCTCAAGCCATGGGGGAAAAAACCGCCGTGTGCGGTGTAATTCTGCACGCCATACTCCGGGTTGCCGGAGCCGAACACCACATACACGGCCAGGATGATGAAGCCGACGATGGCGCTGATCTTGATGGTGGAGAACCAGTATTCAAAGTTGCCAAACGTCTTCACGCTGATCGCATTAAGCAGGATCAGCACACTGGAAAACGACACAATCCACACCCACTCCGGCACGTTGGCGAACCAGTACTTCATGTACATCGCCACCGCCGTGACCTCGGCGCCCACCGCCAGCACAATCGCCGCCCAATAGGCATAACGCACCAGAAACCCAGCCAGCGGGCTGATGTAGAACTCGGCATAGGCGCCGAAGGAACCCGAGGTGGAGTGCGCAACGGTCATCTCCGCCAGGCAGCCCATCAACAGCAAGGTGATCAGTGCACCAATGGCGTAGCTCACCAGCACGCTCGGCCCGGCATAACCGATGGCATAGGCGCTGCCCATGAACAACCCGGTGCCGATGGCGCCACCGATGGCGATCATGCTCATCTGGCCGGAAGTAAGCTGGCGCCGAAGGCCCAGTTCGCGTTGGGTGATCTCGGCAAAGCCGGTGTCTGGCGTAGTCACGTGGGGTGCCCCTTTATTATTGTGGTTGCACTATTTGTCTGTTGCCGCAAATCCCCTGTGGGAGGGGGCTTGCTCCCTATGGAGGTGTATCAGCTTGCCAATCCGGCGACTGACACACTGCCATCGGGAGCAAGCCCCCTCCCACATGAGGTCTTTGGTGTTTATCCATTGTGTATCTGATGCAAGCCCTCTCCCATAATGTTGTCTGCGTTTAATCAGGTGACGCTGTGGCGGACTTTGAATTGCGGCTGGTCCCAGGTGTTCTCGTCGAGAATCTCACCGAGGATTTCCACAGCGTCCCAGACCTCAGTAAAGCTCGTGTACAGCGGCGTAAACCCAAACCGCATAATCCGCGGCTCGCGGTAATCGCCGATCACGCCACGGGCAATCAGAGCCTGAATCACTGCATAACCTTCGGGGTGCTCAAAACTCACATGGCTACCGCGCCGGGCATGCTCACGCGGGGTGATCAACACCAGGCCATGAGCCGCGCAACGGGCTTCAACCAACTCGATAAACAGATCCGTCAACGCCAGGGATTTAGTGCGCAGGCTGGCCATATCAGTCTGCTCAAAAATCGCCAGCCCACACTCCACCATCGCCAGCGAGGTGATCGGTTGGGTGCCGCACAAGTAGCGGGCAATACCGGCGCTCGGCGCATAGTTGGCTTCCATGGCGAACTGCCGGGTATGCCCGAACCAGCCCGAAAGCGGCTGGCGTACGAGGTCGACCAACGCCGGATTGACCCACACAAACGCCTGGGAGCCCGGGCCGCCGTTGAGGTATTTATAAGTGCAGCCAATCGCGTAATCGGCCCCGGCGTTATGCAGATCGATGGGCACCGCGCCCGCCGAGTGCGCCAAATCCCAGATACTCAGCGCGCCACATTCATGGCTCAAGGCAGTAAGCGCCTGCATGTCGTACATGTAGCCGGTCTTGTAGTTGACGTGGGTGAGCAGCACCACCGCCACGTCGGCGTCGATGGCCTGGGGCAGTTCGTCCGGGCTGTTCACCAGACGCAGGGAGTAACCCTGTTGCAGCAATTCAGCCAAGCCTTCGGCGATGTACAGGTCGGTGGGAAAGTTGCTTGCTTCGCTGACGATTACCTTGCGCTCTGCTGCGCGTTGGCGCTGCACCGTCAGTGCAGCGCTGAGCACTTTGAACAGGTTAATGGAGGTGGTATCGGTGATCACCACTTCGCCGTCCCGCGCACCGATCAGCGGCGCAAGGCGATTGCCCAGGCGCTGGGACAAGTCTGCCCAACCGGCGCTGTTCCAACTGCGGATCAAGCCATTGCCCCACTCCTCGGCAATCACCTGTTGCGCCCGCGCCAGCGATGCCACCGGACGCGCGCCAAGGGAGTTACCGTCGAGGTAGATCACACCCTCCGGCAAGGAAAATTGATTGCGCAACGGCGCCAGCGGGTCCTGGGCGTCGAGAGTTTGGCAATGGCTTCGGGTGGTCATGGAGAGTCCTGGTTTTTATAGGTGGGAATGAACCAAATAATGAACGAAGCTTTAGAGAATTTTCGTGCAAAGTGGTGGGTAACAGGCTAATTAAGCAGTAGGAAATTCGAATTTAACCCCTAAACACGCGGATTTATTCAAACCATGATTCTTGACGCCACCGACCTGCGCCTCCTGCATTTCCTGCAACAGGATGGCCGTATCAGCAACCAGGAACTGGCGGAAAAAGTCGCACTGTCGCCCTCCGCCTGCCTGCGCCGTTTGCGTCTGCTGGAGAGTGAAGGAATCATCAGCGGCTACCGCGCGGTGCTGAATGCCGAACAATTGGGGATCGAGCTGGAAGCCATCGTCCACCTGTCGTTGCGCCAGGATGTGGAGGATTGGCATGAGACGTTTATCAAGAAGGTGCAAGGCTGGCCGGAAGTGGCCAGCGCCTATGTGATCACCGGCGCCAGCAACTATGTGCTGCGGGTGCAGGCGCGCAACCTCAAGCACTTTTCGGACTTTATCGTGAACCACCTGAACCGCACGGCGGGGGTGATGGATATACGCTCGGAAATCGTGCTGCAGAAGATCAAGGATAAGGATGAGGTGCTTGATCTCGTCGTACGCAAATAGTCAGCCACGCCTCAGTTCAAATGTGGGAGGGGGCTTGCCCCCGATGGCGGTGTGTCAGTCACTTAAATGTTGACTGATCCGCCGCTATCGGGAGCAAGCCCCCTCCCACATTTTTGACCGAATTTAGTCTTCGAGGGCGCGGACTCGCTGCATGCGTTTCTGTTCTACCGGCGCATCAGCCGTCTGCAACTCAAAATCAAAATCAATCTGTGCAAACCGCCCTTCCACCCCAAACTCCCGCGCCAGTTGCTGATCGTCGCTGAAGCGAATCTCGGCAATTAATTCATCCCGCGTCGCGTAGGCAAAGTCATCGTGCAGGTACGGGTCATCCGACAGGTTGATCTGTGTCGTCAGGTGTCGATGCCCCGGCGCCGAGATGAAGAAGTGGATATGTGCCGGCCGCTGCCCGTGGCGCCCCAACTGATCGAGCAGTTGCTGGGTCGGCCCAGTCGGCGGGCAGCCGTAGCCCGACGGCACGATGCTGCGAAAACGGTAGTTACCCTGGGCGTCGGTCTCTATGCGTCGGCGCAGGTTAAATTCCGACTGGGTGTTATCGAACCAGGAATAAGTGCCGCCCGTGTTGGCCTGCCACACATCCACAATCGCCCCAGCCAACGGTTTACCGTTGGTGTCGCGCACTTGTCCGCGCATGAACAGCGGCACTGCGGCATCCTTCCCGTCATCCAGCCGCGCTTCGTACTTGGACAGCGGCGCACCGGCCACGTACAGCGGGCCTTCGATGGTGCGTGGCGTGCCGGCGGATTTGCCGGCTTCTTCATCGGCGGCGTCCATCAACATGTCCAGGTAGTGCTCCAGGCCCAACCCGGCGGCAAGCAGTCCGGCTTCCTGGTTTTTGCCCAGTTCGTTTAGGTAGTTGACCGCCTTCCAGAACTCTTCCGGCGTCACGTCCAGGTCTTCGATGATGTTCACGGTGTCGCGCAAAATCCGGTAGATCAGCGCTTTGGTGCGCGGGTTACCGCCGTCATTAAGGTTGCCGCTGGCTTCTTCGAGAAACTGTTGGGCGTGGGCAGTCTGGGACAGTCGGATGGACATGGTGCGATCCTCATCTTGTAATTGTTAGGTGTAGAACAGGCTTAACGGTCGTCCTCATGGATCGACGAAGGGTGCCGGCACAGGGCGTTCACTTCGATGGCCATGTAGGGATAAAGCGGCAGTTGCATCAGCAGGTCGTGCAGCTCTTGCACGCTGTCGACATCGAACACGCTGTAGTTGGCGTAAAGCCCGGCGATGCGCCACAGGTGGCGCCATTTGCCTTGCTCTTGTAAACGTCGAGCCAGGGCTTTTTCGTCGGCCTTGAGGCGGGCGGCGCGCTCAGGGTTCATGTCGACGGGCAGATTCACGGTCATTTTTACGTGGAACAACATGGCAAGCGCCTCTTAGTGTTTGTCACGACGGAAGAACGCCAGACGCTCTTCATCGATGGCCAGGCCCAGGCCCGGCGCAGTGGAGACATGCAACTGAAAATCGCGGTACACCGGCGGTTCGGTAAGAATGTCTTCGGTGAGCAGCAGCGGACCGAACAGTTCGGTGTCCCACGCCAGCTTGTTCAAGGTCAGGAACGCATGGGCCGAGGCCAGGGTGCCGATGCCGCCTTCGAGCATGGTGCCACCGTACAGGCCGATACCCGCCGCTTCAGCAATCGCGGCCGTGCGCAAAACCGCACGCGGGCCGCCGTTCTTGGCGATCTTCAGGGCGAACACTGACGCCGCACCTTCACGGGCGAGGTTGAAGGCATCCTCGACACATTCGATGGATTCATCCGCCATGATCGGCGCCGGGCTCGACAGGTTCAGCCGGGCCATCCCGCCACGGTTATTGCGCGAGATCGGTTGTTCGATCAGGTCGATGCCGTTGTCGCCAAGCACCTTGCACGCGCGCAGGGCGACGGCTTCATCCCAGGCCTGATTGACGTCGACACGCACACTGGCGCGCTCGCCCAAGGCCTTTTTGATCGCGATCACATGAGCGAGGTCGCGACCGACTTCACCGGCGCCGATCTTGAGTTTGAAGATGCGGTGGCGGCGCAGGTCGAGCATCTTTTCGGCTTCGGCGATGTCTTGTTCGGTGTTGCCGCTGGCCAAGGTCCAGGCCACCGGCAACGCGTCACGTACACGGCCGCCGAGCAGCTCGCTCACCGGCAGGTTCAGGCGCTTGCCCAATGCATCGAGCAACGCGCTTTCAATGCCGGACTTGGCAAAGGTATTGCCGCGAATACTGCGCTCCAGGCGCAACATGGCGGCGTTGATGTTGCTGGCGTCCTGGCCGATCAGCAGCGGCGCGAAGTGGCGGTCGATATTGATTTTGATGCTGTCGGGACTCTCGTTGCCGTAGCTCAGACCGCCGATGGTGGTGGACTCACCGATGCCTTCGATGCCGTCGGCGCAACGCACGCGGATGATCACCAGGGTCTGGTTCTGCATCGTGTGCATTGCCAGCTTGTGCGGGCGAATGGTGGGGAGGTCGACGATAATGGTCTCGATCGACTCAATGGCGCAAATCGGCATGGCAATACCCGCTGGGTTCTTTATAGGTCTGCGCTGATTCTGTTCCCGCTCTTTGCGTGGAGCCAATATAGAATTAGTCTCGAACAATACTCTCAAGGTATGAAAGGAGCCGTCATGGAACTGCGTCATCTGCGCTACTTCCAGGTGCTGGGCGAAACCCTCAACTTCACCCGGGCCGCCGAACGCCTGCACATCGCCCAACCACCGTTGAGCCGGCAGATCCAGCAACTGGAGGATGAGCTGGGGGTGATTCTGCTGGAACGCGGCCGCCCGCTGCGACTGACCGAAGCCGGGCGGTTTTTCTATGAACACGCCAATGTGCTGCTCGAACAGTTGAACAAGGTCTGCGACAGCACCCGGCGCATCGGCCAGGGCGAAAAGACCTGGCTGGGCATCGGCTTTGCGCCGTCGACTTTGTATGGCGTACTGCCCGAGCTGATCCGGCGGCTGCGCAGCCATGACGCGCTGGAGCTGGAATTGGGTTTGTCCGAGATGACCACTTTGCAGCAGGTCCAAGCGCTCAAGGCCGGGCGCATTGATGTCGGCTTCGGGCGTATCCGCATCGACGACCCAGCCATTGACCAGCGTGTACTGGTGGAGGATCGACTGGTGGCGGTACTGCCTGCCGGCCACCCGCTGCTGGCGGCGCCGGCCACCCTCGCCCAATTGGCCGCCGAGCCGTTTGTGCTGTACCCCGGCAACCCACGCCCCAGTTATGCCGACCATGTGATCGCGCTGTTCGATACCCACGGTTTAAGCCTCAAGGTGGCGCAGTGGACTAACGAGCTGCAGACCGCGATTGGCCTGGTCGGCGCTGGCATGGGCGTGACGCTGGTGCCTGCGTCGGTGCAGGTGCTGCATCGGGCGGATATCGGTTACACGCCGATTGTGGAAACCACCGCGACCTCGCCGATTATTCTCAGCCGAAGGGTGAATGATCAGTCGCCGGGGCTTAGTCATTGCCTGCAGTTGGTTGAAGAACTGATCTGAAATTCTCTAAACACTGCGATCTCCCTGTGGTAGGGGGCTTGCCCCCGATTGCGGTGTGCCAGTTGACGAATGGGCTGACTGATCCACCGTTATCGGGGGCAAGCCCCCTCCCACATTTTGCTCTTCATCAGGCTCAAGTACTGCGCAGGCGATTGCGCTGCAGCGTCTGGCTGGGCGACTCATCAAACAGCTTGCGATACTCCGCCGAAAACCGTCCCAAGTGAGTAAAGCCCCAGCCCAAGGCAATCTCGGAGATGGTACGAATTGAACCGTGCTCAAGGATTTCCTGGCGCACCGCGCCCAGTCGGTACTTCTTCAGGTAGGCCATCGGCGACAGGGCAAAGTACTTTCGGAAAGCGTCGAACAGCTTGAAGCGCGACACGCCTGCTGCGGCTTCCAGGTCTTCCAGGTGCAGCGCTTCGCGGGCGTTGTCGTGAATGTATTGGCGCGCGCGGATCAAGTAATGCGGCAGTTTCACGCCCAGTACGTCGCGCAGTTCTTCGGAGTAATTATTGGGCTGGGCCAGGATCAACCCCTTGATCAGCGAGCTTTCCAAATCCCGGGTAAACGCGGCCTGTTCATACAACTCGCTGCTGCGCTCCAGTTCGGCAATGAAGTAACGCGCCATGCGCCACCACGAGGCCGGGGCGCCATCCACCGCATCCATCACCGACTCAAAGCGCAGCGGTGCGTCGATGGGCCGTTGCAACAAACCTTCCAGTGACTCACTCATCGCTGCCCGCGTAATCACCACTTGCAGCTTGCGACAGTCCCCGGAAATCGCCAGCACCTGGTGCTCGTTGGGCGAGATGATCACGCCTTGGTCGCGGTTGGAACTCAGGCGCTCACCGTTCTTGCTCAACTCCTGCTCACCCACCAACGGCAGGCTGAGGCTGTAGCTGCTGAAGTGCTCGGCATCCTCGATATCGATGGTCACGTCGGTGCCGTATTCGATCACGCCCAAGGTGGTCGCGCGGGACTTGAACACATTGGCGCTGTGGTGAAAACGCAGGCGCTCCGGGGTCGTCGTCGCCAGGCGGTGCGGCCCGCAGATGCCGGACATCCAGCTGCGGGCGCCTTCGAGGTCGAAGCGTTGGATATGGATATCGCGTGTCTGGCTGCTCATCAGGGTGCACCCACGGCGGTTAGGCATTTGCGCGCTCTGACGGCGCGTCGTTATCGTTGTTGGACAGCAAGTTCTGCGCCACGCCGGTGGTAGCGCCACTGGGTGGATAGCAAGGGCCGACTATGTGGATAAGTCACCGGTTTTCATGCCCCTCGCGCCCTATGACAGTAGCGCATGACGTTACCTCGCCGCACCGTATTGGGTACTCCGCGCCCAACTTTGCGGCCCATCTTCCCCCATTAAGCGGATAGCCCACGCCCTGCCCCGCTGCCTCTAATAAACCACCGATTAGCCCCTATCAAAAAGGTGCCTCCCATGAGTGGTGCAAGAAGCGTCGAGCAGTGGAAAAGTTTTATCGAAAGCTGCCTGGATTTTCGTCCGGCAGACGAAGTGTTCCGCATCGCCCGGGACATGTTCACCGAGCCGCAACTGTTCGACCTGGAGATGGAACTGATCTTCGAAAAGAACTGGATCTACGCCTGCCACGAAAGCGAACTGGCCCATAACCATGACTTCGTGACCATGCGCGCCGGGCGCCAGCCGATGATTATCACCCGCGATGGCGAAGGCCAGCTCAATGCGCTGATCAACGCCTGCCAGCATCGCGGCACCACCCTCACCCGCGTCGGCAAGGGCAACCAGTCCACCTTTACCTGCCCGTTTCACGCCTGGTGTTACAAGAGCGATGGCCGGTTGGTGAAGGTCAAGGCGCCGGGGGAATACCCGGAAGGTTTCGACAAAGCCACCCGAGGCCTTAAAAAAGCGCGAATCGAAAGCTACAAAGGTTTTGTGTTTATCAGTCTGGACGTGAACGGCACGGACAGCCTGGAAGACTTCCTCGGCGATGCCAAAGTGTTCTTCGACATGATGGTCGCGCAATCCGCCACCGGTGAGCTGGAAGTGCTGCCGGGTAAATCCGCCTACACCTACGACGGCAACTGGAAGCTGCAGAACGAAAACGGTCTGGACGGTTATCACGTGAGCACCGTGCACTACAACTACGTGGCCACGGTGCAGCATCGCCAACAGGTGAATACCGAGAACGGCACCGGTTCCGGCACCACACTGGACTACAGCAAACTCGGTGCAGGCGACGCGAATACCGATGACGGTTGGTTCGCCTTCAACAACGGCCACAGCCTGTTGTTCAGCGACATGCCCAACCCGACCGTGCGTTCCGGCTACGCCACCATCATGCCGCGCCTGGTGGAAGAACACGGCCAGCAAAAAGCCGAATGGATGATGCACCGCCTGCGCAATCTGAACATCTATCCGAGCCTGTTCTTCCTCGATCAGATCAGCTCGCAACTGCGCATCATCCGCCCGGTGGCGTGGAACAAGACCGAGATCATCAGCCAATGCCTGGGGGTGAAAAACGAGTCCGACGCTGACCGCGAAAACCGCATTCGCCAATTCGAGGATTTCTTCAACGTATCGGGCATGGGCACGCCGGACGACCTGGTGGAATTTCGTGAAGCCCAGCGTGGTTTCCAAGGCCGCCTGGAGCGCTGGAGCGATATCTCCCGTGGCAGCCATCGCTGGGAGACCGGCCCGACACCGAACAGTGAAGCCATCGGCATCCAACCGGCCATGACCGGCACTGAATTCACCCACGAAGGGCTGTACGTCAACCAGCACCGCAACTGGCAGCAGTTCCTGCTCAACGGCCTTGATCGACAAGCGCTGACACTGCGGGAGGTGCAATGATGAATGCCCAACTGCAATACAGGATCGAGCAGTTTTTCTACCGAAAATCCGAACTCTGCGACGCCCAAGACTGGGACGCCTATGTGCAGCTGTTCGACCCGCAGAGCGAGTTCCATCTGCCGCAATGGGACTCGGAGCATGTGTACACCCGCGATCCCAAACGCGAGATGTCGTTGATCTACTACGCCAACCGCTCAGGCTTGGAAGACCGAGTCTTTCGCCTGCGCACCGGCAAGGCAGCCTCGGCCACGCCAATGCCGCGCACCTTGCACCTGATCAATAACGTGCGCATCGCAGAACAGGCGGATGGGTCGCTGGAAGTGAAGCTGAACTGGCACACGCTGTTCTATCGGCTGGCGACTTCGGAGCAGTTTTACGGACAGGCCACTTACCGCCTCAAACCTGAGGGAGACAGTTGGCTGATCACTCGCAAGCATGCGCTGCTGCTCAACGACACCATCAACTCGGTGCTGGATTTCTATCACCTCTAAAGCACCCTTGTTGTGGTGGTGAGCGGGCTTTTTGTGGTGAGCGGGCTTGCCCCGCGCAGCGGCCCCTGGTGCAAGCACTGCGGTTTGGCGGGAAAAATGCGGCGACTTTCATGGGGCTGCTTCTCAGCCCAGTGCGGGGCAAGCCCGCTCACCACAACAGGCCGTACGTACGTCATAAATATGTAGAGAACAACACATGAATCACAAAGTGGCCTTCAGTTTTGCCGACGGCAAGACCCTGTTTTTCCCAGTGGGCGCCCATGAAATCCTATTGGATGCGGCCCTGCGCAATGGCATCAAGATCCCCCTGGATTGCCGCGAAGGTGTATGCGGCACCTGCCAGGGTCGTTGCGAATCGGGCGACTACACCCAGGACTACGTGGACGACGAAGCCCTCTCAAGCCTCGACCTGCAACAACGCAAGATGCTCAGTTGCCAGACGCGGGTGAAGTCCGACGCCACCTTCTACTTCGACTTTGATTCGAGCTTGTGCAATGCACCGAACCCGGTGCAGGTGCGCGGAACGGTCAGCGAGGTGCAATTGGTGTCGGCCAGTACGGCGATCCTCAACGTGCAGTTGGACGCGCCACTGGATTTTCTACCCGGCCAATATGCACGCCTCTCGGTGCCAGGCACGGACAGTTGGCGTTCCTACTCTTTCGCCAACCTGGCGGGCAATCAGGTGCAGTTTCTGATCCGCTTGCTGCCCGATGGAGTGATGAGCAACTACCTGCGTGAGCGCTGCCAAGTCGGCGATGAACTGCTGATGGAGGCACCCCTGGGTGCGTTCTACCTTCGGCACGTCACCCAACCGCTGGTGCTGGTCGCCGGCGGCACCGGGTTGTCGGCGCTGCTGGGCATGCTCGATCAACTGGCCGCCACTGGCTGCGACCAGCCGGTGCATCTCTACTATGGCGTGCGCGGTGCCGAGGACTTATGCGAAGCAACACGCATCGCGGCCTACGCGGCGAAACTGCCGGGTTTTCGCTACACCGAAGTCCTCAGCGACCCCGCAGATGACTGGCCCGGAAAGCGCGGCTACCTCACCCAACATTTCGACTTGGCCGAATTGCGGGACGGATCGGCGGATATGTATGTCTGCGGGCCCCCTCCAATGGTCGAATCCATCCAACAATGGCTGGCGGATCAGGCACTTGATGGCGTTCAGCTGTATTACGAAAAGTTTACGCAGAGTAATATCTGACTCCTCAGCACTTCTGAGGGGCTGGTGCGGCGTGCAATCAACCCCAAGAAAAACAAGTAGAAGGGAACGTTAATGGCGGATGACATGGTTAACCCGGTGGGCCTCAAGCGTGGCCTGAAGAACCGGCATATTCAGCTGATCGCCTTGGGAGGGGCGATTGGCACGGGGTTGTTCCTCGGCTCGGCCGGGGTGCTCAAGTCGGCGGGCCCGTCGATGATCCTGGGCTACGCGATTGCGGGTTTCATTGCGTTCCTGATCATGCGCCAGCTTGGTGAAATGATCGTCGAAGAGCCGGTGGCCGGCTCGTTCAGCCACTTCGCCCACAAATACTGGGGCGGCTACGCGGGCTTCCTGGCCGGCTGGAACTACTGGGTGCTGTACGTGCTGGTGGGCATGGCCGAACTGACGGCCGTGGGCAAGTACATCCAGTTCTGGTGGCCGGAGATCCCGACCTGGGTCAGCGCGCTGGTGTTCTTTGTTGCGGTGAACCTGATCAACACCCTGAACGTGAAGTTCTTCGGTGAAACCGAGTTCTGGTTCGCAATCATCAAGGTGGTGGCGATTGTCGGCATGATCGTGCTCGGCTGCTACCTGCTGTTCAGCGGCACCGGCGGCCCGCAAGCCTCCATCAGTAACCTGTGGAGCCACGGCGGGTTCTTCCCGAATGGCGGCATGGGGCTGTTGATGTCGATGGCGTTCATCATGTTCTCGTTCGGTGGCCTGGAGCTAGTGGGTATTACCGCCGCCGAAGCCACCGAACCGCGCAAAGTGATCCCCAAAGCGATCAACCAAGTGGTCTACCGGATCCTGATCTTCTACGTCGGTGCCCTGACCGTGCTGCTGTCGCTGTACCCATGGGACCAACTGCTGCAAACCCTCGGCGCGTCGGGCGACCCCTACAGCGGCAGCCCGTTTGTGCAGATCTTCTCGCTGATCGGTAACGACACCGCCGCGCACATCCTCAACTTCGTGGTGCTGACCGCGGCGCTGTCGGTGTACAACAGCGGCGTGTACTGCAACAGCCGTATGCTGTTCGGCCTGGCCGAGCAAGGCGATGCGCCAAAAGCGCTGATGAAGCTCAACAAGCAAGGCGTACCACTGCGGGCCCTGGCGATCTCGGCGTTGGTGACGATGCTGTGCGTGGTGGTCAACTACGTGGCGCCGCAGAGTGCGCTGGAATTGCTGTTTGCGCTGGTGGTTGCGTCGCTGATGATCAACTGGGCGCTGATCAGCATCACCCACATCAAGTTCCGCAAAGCCATGGGCGAGCAAGGCGTGACGCCATCGTTCAAGACCTTCTGGTTCCCGTTCAGCAACTACCTGTGCCTGGCGTTCATGCTGATGATCATCAGCGTGATGCTGGCGATCCCGGGTATTCGCGAGTCGGTGTATGCGATGCCGATTTGGGTGGGGATTATCTATGTGGCTTACCGGTTGCGAGTGAGTAAGGCGAAAGCGGTCGCCGCTGTGCAGTAATACCCATGTGGGAGGGGGCTTGCCCCCGATAGCAGCGTGTCAGTCACTTATGTGTCCACTGACCCACCGCCATCGGGGGCAAGCCCCCTCCCACATTTGATTGCATTGCAAATGAAAAGCCCCGGTAATCCGGGGCTTTTTGTTTACAGCGTGGAGCGCACTCGCCACAACTCGGGGAACAGCACGGTGTCGAGCATCTTGCGCAGATACCCCACGCCTTCGGTGCCGCCAGTACCGGGTTGGAAACCGATGATGCGCTCAACGGTGGTCACATGCCGAAAGCGCCACTGGCGGAACGAATCCTCCAGATCGATAAACTTTTCAGCCAACTGATACAAATCCCAATAACGGCTCGGATCGCGATACACCTCGCGCCACGCGGCCTCCACCGACTCATCGTGAACGGTCGCCGCCGTCGGGTCGCGCTCGGCGCGTTGTGGATCAATCGCAAGGCCCGCCTTGGTCATCAAGTTGATCGCTTCGTCATACAGCGACGGCGTGGCAATCGCCACTTTCAACTCGTTCAACAACTCCGGCCGATGGGCGTGAGGCCGCAACAGCGCCGCGCTTTTATTGCCGAGGATAAATTCGATCTCGCGGTACTGGAACGACTGGAACCCGGACGATTGCCCCAGGAACGGACGAATCGCTTTGTATTCAGAAGGCGTCATGGTCGCCAGCACGGCCCAGGCGTGCACCAGTTGGTCAAAGATCCGCGACACCCGCGCCAGCATCTTGAACGCTGGCGGCAACTCGCCCAGTCGCACATGCTCACGGGCGGCCTTGAGTTCGTGGAGCATCAGTTTCATCCACAGCTCAGAGGTCTGGTGCTGGATGATGAAGAGCATTTCGTTGTGGTCCGGCGACAGCGGGTGCTGGGCGCTGAGGACTTTGCCCAGGTCCAGGTAGTCGCCGTAGCTCATGGACTCGGAAAAATTCAGCTCGGCGTTATGCCATTCTTCCGGCGGTTGGTAATCAGCAGAGAAGGGACATTGGCTCATCGCGTGGGCTCCTTGAGCGGACGGAGAATGGCGCGGACCGGGCTGGCGTCCAGGTTGGCAAAGCGCAGCGGCAGCGCGATCAGTTCGTAGTCGCCTTCCGCTACCTCGTCGAGCACGATGCCTTCGAGAATCGCCATCCCATGCCGGGCCACGGCGTTGTGGGAATCCATGGTCTTGGACTGTTGCGGATCCAGCGAGGGCGTGTCGATACCGATCAGGCGCACGCCCAGGCTGGCGAGCAGCTCAATGGTTTGCGGCGCGATGGCGGTGAAATTCGAATCCCATTCGGTCATCGGCGCGTGTGGATAAGTACGCAGCAGCACACGCTCCGGCAAGTTATCCACACGGCCTTCTAATTGATGCGGTTGCACCAGCGCGCCGCTGCCAAGGCAATGCAGCACCCGACACGGGCCCATGTACACATCCAACGACACTTCACCGATGGGTGCACCGTCCGCGCTGTAGTGCAGCGGCGCATCCACGTGGGCGCCGGTGTGCGGCGACAAGGTAATGCGCCCTACATTCACCGGGCACTCCGGGCCGAACTGCCACACGCGCTCTTCCTGGAACGGCGTATCACCCGGCCAGGTCGGGGTCGCCGTACTCAAGGGCGGGCTGATATCCCACCACGTTTTTATTGGGTTCATTTAAAGGCTCTCGGCGGTTACTGGGGTGAATGATACGAGGGCCAGGGCTGAATTTTCTTGCGAATTCCTGCGCCAAGCGGGAAATCTTTCGCACTTACTGCGAGGAAATTACTTATTTACGCTCAGAAGTGTCGCCTGGCCACGGTGGAGCTGCCACCAAGGATTAATGTGGGAGGGGGCTTGCCCTCGATGGCGGTGGGTCAGTTGACACAGGTGCAGGCTGACCCGGCGCCATCGGGGGCAAGCCCCCTCCCACATTGACTTCGCATGACCTGAGGAGTCGCATTCACCTGCGCTTCTGGGCATCCCGATGTCGAGTTCAGACCACTGGCGCAACGCACAAGGCCTTAGGGTGCATCTTCCCATTACCTGCCTCGGAGCCATCATGTCCACGCCCATTACCGTACTGCGCGACACCCATCCCCTGCCGGTCCTGGATGCCTGCAAATGGGAAAAACTCGAAGGCGATCCGCACACCGTCAACCTCAACGCCTACACCAGCGAAGACGGCAGCAAGATCATGGGCACCTGGATCTGCACCCCGGGCAAGTGGTACGTGGATTATGTGAAGTGGGAGTACTGCCACTTCCAGGAAGGCTACTGCATCATCACCCCTGAAGGGATGGAGCCGATTCACCTGCGGGCTGGGGATATCTTTGTGGTAGAGCCGGGGATGAAGGGGACATGGGAAGTGGTCGAGACGGTGCGCAAGTATTTTGTATTCGCCTGAGGTTTTTGTGGTGCACCGGTTTACTGAGCTGAGCCACTTATTGTGGTGAGCGGGCTTGCCCCGCGCTGGGCTGCGAAGCGGCCCTTACAACAAACGCCGCATTCTTTCTGAAAGAATGCGGCGTTTTCATTGGGCCCGCTTCGCAGCCCGGCGCGGGGCAAGCCCGCTCACTACAATTGCCGTCCCACCGGTGGGTTATTTGGGCTTGCGATAGCTGTTGATAATCGCCGAGAAGTCCTGCCCCCCTTCCCCACGCTGACTCATCGATTGATACAACTGCTGAGCCACTGCACCCAAAATCACGGGTTGTTTCGCCTGGCGAGCCGCTTCGGTAGCCAGGCCCAAATCCTTGAGCATCAGGTCGGCACCAAACCCGCCTGTGTAACCTCGGGATGACGGCGCCGTTTCGATCACGCCCGGCCATGGGTTGTAGGTGTCCGAACTCCAGCAGCGCCCGGTGGAGCTGTTGATGATCCCGGCCAGCACTTGGGTGTCGATGCCCAGTGCATCACCCAATGCCATAGCCTCGCTGACGCCAACCATGCTGATGCCCAGCAGCAGGTTGTTGCAGATCTTGGCGATTTGCCCCGTGCCCACGTCACCGCAATGCACGATGTTGCGGCCCATCTGCGCCAGCACCGGTTGCAGGGTGGCGAACAGTTCCGGGGTGGCGCCGACCATAAAGGTCAGCGTGCCCGCTTGGGCGCCGCCCGTGCCGCCGGAGACCGGTGCATCGGCCATCACCACGCCTTGCTTGGCGGCAGCAGCGGCGACATCGCGCGCGGTTTGCGGGTCGATGGTGCTGCAATCCACTGCGGGCACGCCGTTGCCGATCCCGGCCAATACACCGTCTTCATTCAGCCAGACACTGCGCACATGGGCGGCGGCCGGCAGCATGGTAATCACCAGCTCGGCGCCTTGGGCAGCGTCACGCGGCGAGTCGCTGATGCTGCCACCCAGTTCGGCGAGTTCCTTGAGTACCGTCTGGTTCAGGTCGAACAGGTTCAGCGCGTGGCCAGCCTTGATCAGGTTACGGGCCATTGGCGCGCCCATATTGCCCAAGCCGATAAATGCAATCTTCATGGTCGTCTCCCGAATCAGCGCAGGTTGATGGTGGTGTTGACGCCATCGTTGACCGTGTCGTCATCGAACCAGCGGCTGGTGACGGTTTTGGTCTGGGTGTAGAACTGCACCACTTGCTTGCCGTACGGGCCGAGGTCGCCGAGCTTGGAGCCACGGGAACCGGTGAAGCTGAAGAACGGCACCGGCACCGGAATCGGGATGTTGATGCCGACCTGGCCTACATCGATTTCACTCTGGAACTTACGCGCTGCCGCACCGCTTTGGGTGAACAGCCCGGTGCCGTTGCCAAACGGGTTGGCGTTGACCAACGCGATGGCTTCATCGAGGGTGTCGACTTCCAACACCACCAGCACCGGGCCGAAAATTTCCTGGGTGTAGATCTGCATGTCGGTAGTCACGCCCGAGAACAGGGTCGGACCGACGAAGTTGCCTTGCTCGAAGCCCGGCACCTGAATGTCGCGGCCATCCAGCTCCAGCTTGGCGCCTTCTTTCACGCCGCTTTCAATCAACTCCAGGATACGGGCCTTGGCGCGCTTGGAAATCACCGGGCCGACATCCGTGCCCGCTTCACTACCGGCGTTGACCTTGAGTTTTTGCGCCAGCGCCTTGAGATCCGGCAACCACTGCTTGGACGCCCCCACCAGCACCACCACCGAGGTGGCCATGCACCGCTGGCCCGCCGCGCCGAAACCGGCACCGACCAGAGCATTGAGGGTGTGTTCGCGGTTGGCATCCGGCAGCACCACGGCGTGGTTCTTGGCGCCCATCATCGATTGCACGCGCTTGCCGTGCTTGCCCGCCAGGTCGTAGACGTGGGTACCGACGGCCGTCGAACCGACGAAGGACACGGCCTTGATGTCTTTATGGGTGCACAGCGCATCCACCACAGCCTTTCCGCCGTGCACCACGTTCAGCACGCCAGGCGGCACACCGGCTTCCAGCGCCAGCTCCACCAGCAGTAGGGTCGACAGCGGGTCTTGTTCGGACGGCTTGAGGACGAAGGTATTACCGCAGGCGATGGCCATCGGGAACATCCACAGCGGAATCATTGCCGGGAAGTTGAACGGGGTAATGCCGGCACACACGCCGATGGGCTGACGCAGGGTGTAAGTGTCGACACCACCCGCGACGTTCTCAGCGAACTCGCCCATTTGCAGGGTGCCGATGGAGCAGGCGTGCTCCACCACTTCCAGGCCACGGAAAATGTCGCCCTCGGCATCGGCAATGGTCTTACCCTGCTCGGCGCTGAGGACTACGGCGATGCGTTTGGAATGCTCGCGGATCAAGGCTTGTAGCTTGAGCATGATGCGCATGCGCGCGCCGATCGGCGTCAGCTTCCAGGTCTGGAAGGCGCGATGGGCTGCGTCGATGGCGGCGTTGACTTCATCGGCCGTGGCGAACGGGACTTTGGCCAGCACTTGCTGGGTAGCCGGGTTGACGATGTCTTGCCACTCGGTGGTCTTGGACTCGACCCACTCGCCGTTGATCAGCAACTTGACCTGTTGCACGGAAATATCGGCAGATGCGTTCATGTGGT
Source organism: Pseudomonas sp. RIT357 (assembly GCF_000632245.1). Taxonomy (NCBI): domain Bacteria; kingdom Pseudomonadati; phylum Pseudomonadota; class Gammaproteobacteria; order Pseudomonadales; family Pseudomonadaceae; genus Pseudomonas; species Pseudomonas sp. RIT357. The sequence goes on along the minus strand of NZ_JFYX01000008.1, from coordinate 13,217 downwards.
CTCCAAATCTTATATTTATGCTAGAGAACCAAGGCGTTGAATCGCCTTGAAGAATGAGGCGTTCGGACTGTTTTTGGAGTATAGATGTGCAAATCTCTAATAAGAACGCACATAAAAGCCGGTCCAATATGCAAAAAAACATCACATCATTGGGCTCCCTGAACTGGGACGACCTGAAGTTTTTCCTCGAAGTGGCCCGCACGCGCAAGGCCAGCGTCGCCGCCAAACGCCTGGCGGTGGACTACACCACCGTGTCGCGGCGCATCAGTTCACTGGAAGTGTCCCTCGGCACGTTGCTGTTCGAAAAATCCCGGACCAACGGCTTCGTCTTGACACTCGAAGGTCAGCGTCTGCTGGGTTACGCCGAGTCCATCGAAAGCACCCTGCACATGGCCTGCGAGCAAGTCTCGGGCTCCGGCGTTGCACTGTCCGGCCATGTGCGCATGGGCTGCACCGAAGGCTTTGGCAGCTTTTTCGTGACCCCGCAGCTGAGCCACTTTGTCGACACGTATCCCGCGATCTCGGTAGACATCCTGCCCCTGCCCCACTTCATCAGCCTGTCCAAACGCGAAGCCGACATCGTCATCGCCCTGGAACGCCCGGAACACGGACCCTACGTGTGCTGCAAACTGTGCGACTACAAGCTGCAGCTGTATGCGACCCAGGAATACCTCGACCAACACCCGCCCATCCGCAAACCCGCGGATTTGGCCGAGCATCCGTTTATCAGCTACGTGGACGACCTGGCGTTCAGCTCCGAGCTGCTTTACCTGGCCAACGTAGTGCCCGGCGCCAGCGCCAGCCTGCGCAGCACCAGCGTGATTGCGCAGTACGTGGCCGCGCAGCAGGGCCGGTCGATGGCGATCTTGCCGTGCTTTCTGGCAGCGCAAGATCCACGGTTGTTGCCCGTGCTGGGGGAGCAGATTGCGATTACGCGGCAGTTCTGGATGTATTGCCGGGAAGATTTGAGGAAGCTGAAGCGGATTACGTTGTTGTGGGATTACATCAGGGAAGTGACGGAGCAGAACCAGGGGTTGTTGATGGGGGAGACGCGGGAGATCACGTTCGCGGATTAAAGGGCCTGCGCCGAAGATTTTCTTTAAGAAGCGGTTTGCTTACTTTTGCGCTTTTCAAAAGTGAGCCGCCGTAAGGGCGCAACCCTGAGTCGCCGTTACCGCAGCAACGGGTATGTACTCGGCCAGCATCCTGGGTCGGCTATCAGGCGGCCATCAAGACATGGGTATCTACTCATCTATCACCCGGTGAGTTTCCTGTTAGAACTCAGCGGCTGGTTTTGGGGCCGCTTCGCAGCCCAGCGCGGGGCAAGCCCGCTCACCACAGAGTTAGGTGTCAGCCTTTGGGAGTTATGTGGAGGCCTATGCCCCGATAGCAGTGGATCAGTCAAAAATGCATCAACTGATACTCCCTCATCGGGGGTAAGCCCTCTCACACATTTGATTGCATCGCAAAGTGCTGTCGCGCTGAGTCCAGTCAGTCGGCGATGACTACAATCGACACCCGTCGATTCTCGGTGCGCCCCGCCGCTGTCGCGTTAGACGCGACGGGCTCAGCGCTGCCCAGCCCGCGCAGTTGGATGTTTTCTTCTTTCATGCCCACGCCTTGCAGCACCGTCGCCACGCTTTTCGCGCGGCGCAGGGACAGTTGCTGGTTGTAGGTTTCCTTGCCCGAGGTGTCGGTGTGGCCGTCAACGCGCACGCGTTCGATGCCCACGCCCAGCAAGGCCTTACCGATGCGCTGCACGATATCGGTGCTGGGTTGGTTGAGGGTTTCTACGTCGCTGCCAAACAGGACTTTGCCCGACAGGCCGAATGCCCAGCCTTCGTCGGTGAGTTCGAAACCCTGTTGTTTAAGGACTGCGACCTGCGCCGGGCTCAGGCCTTTGGGTGGGGCTGTCTGGCACCCGCCGAGGGCGAGGAAGGCCACCAACAACGAGATAAGTAAAACGCGCGCGCTAGAAAACAAGGGATCAACTCCTGTGTTGAACATTGGCGGTAGAGTGCTCCGACTCTGCCGTTTGCTGGCCGCCCTGGGAAAACCGTTTGGCCTGGTACATCGCCGCATCGGCGGCATTGAGCAAGGTGCCGGGGGTGACACCGTGTTCAGGGTAGATGGCGATACCAATACTGAGGGAGGTAAACACCTGGGTGTCGCCAGGCACGGCAATCGGTGTGTCCATGCTGGCGATGATCTTGTCGGCGATGCGCTGGGCGTCTTCGACCTTGTGCAGCGGCGCCAGCAGGATGGCGAACTCATCGCCGCCCAGGCGTGCTACCAGGTCGTCTTCTCGCAGTTGCGCACGCACGCGCTCGGCGACGGCCACGAGCACGGCATCCCCTGCCGCATGTCCAAAGCTGTCATTGATCTCTTTGAAGCGGTCGCTGTCGAGGTAAAGCACCGCCAATTGTTCCTTGGCCTTGGCAGCGCTGCGCAGGGCACGGATCAACCGGCCTTCGAAGAACGCACGGTTGGGCAAGCCGGTAAGGCTGTCATGGTTGGCCTTGTGTGCGAGGGTTTCGTTTTCGCTTTGCAGGTGGCTTTGCCAGGCTTCCATCTCGCCAAGCAAAGCATTGAAGTCGCTGCCCAGGCTATCGAGTTCGGCGATGCGCGCCGGCGGCACGCGACGGTCGAAGTCGCGTTCGCTGCGCGCGGCGTGGGCCACGGCGGCGAGGCTTTGCAGCGGCCCGGTGATGCCCTTCAGCAAACGGCGCGCGAGGTGCAGGGCAACCCAAGCGCTGAGAGCGGTACAGATCAGGATCCCCGCCAGACCACTGAGTAGAAAGCGCAGCAGGCTGCCACCGTGGCCGGTCAGGTGGATGCTGCCGATGGTCCGCCCCTGGTGCAGGATCGGCTGATTGATGGGCTGTTCAAGCAGGGTATGCGCCAGTGCCAGTTCAACCCGCGAGAGCATGCCGGTTTCCGGGCGTTCCCAATGCGCCAACAGCCTGCCGCTGGCGTCGAACACATCGGCCTGGGCCACTTCTTCAGTTGAAGCAATCAGGCTAAGGGCTTCGGTGGCCGCAGCGCGGTCGTTGAACACCACCGCCGCTTCGACGGTGTAATTGATGGAACGCGCGATCAGGTGCAGGTTGTGTTCGGCGTAGACCCGCAGCGCCAAGACGCCGAGCAGGGTCAGGGACACGCTGGCCAGGGTCACCGCTACCAGCGCCAGGATCATATGCCCGCGGCCGATAACGGAGCGCAGAGTGGGTCGCACAGTCACGGCTGTCATGAGGCCGGCGCCCGACGACGGGACAGTTGCAGCACGCTGGGGTGAATACGCACTCCGCTGCGCGCCACCGAGTCGAGGTTGACCTCAAACGACACCTGCTCATCGCCCACGCGCAGGCAGAACAGGCTGCCCACGGTGCACTGGTCACCGCCTTCGCTGATGCTGAGCACCGGATGGCCGATCAACGAGTCAAACAGGCGGCTGCGTTCGTCAGTGCTGAGTTTGCCGATGTACACGGCATCGCAGGCGTTGACGACATCGGGGTGGTCGACCAGCAGGCGTCGCACCACAACCGGACGACCGGTGGCCTGGGTGGTGCCCTTGATCAGATCGTCGGTGTATTGAGTCGGGCCGAGGATGCACAGGCGCAGTTGCTCAGGCTCCACGGGCCAGCGGGCATAACTGAGAATACCAAGTACCACTTGGGTGACCGCCTGGGCGCGCTGATCAGCCGGGCCCGGGGCTTCGGCAAATACGCGAGGTGCCAGCAAGCATAGAACCGCCATCAGCAGTAGGCGTCTCCAGCTCAAACTACGCTCAGTGGGCGAGACGGCCACGTTCATGCAGCGATACTCTCAGGTGTTATCGGGGTGATGCCGCAACGATAGCACAGCGTCAGATATTTCTGACTCCGGACCCAACTCCAGCATCAGCCCACTCAAGCGTTTGACCTTGCGCCGCACGGCCTCCTCAAACACACCGCCGCGGGGCTCGATCAGGCTGAACCAGCGTTTGGCGCGGGTGATGCCGGTGTAGATCAGTTCCTTGGTCAGCACCGGGTTCAAGGCGTCCGGCAGGATCAGCGCGGTGTGGGTGAATTCCGAGCCTTGGGATTTGTGCACGGTCATGGCGTATACGGTTTCCACATCATTCAGACGGCTGGGCAATACAAATCGCACGCCGCCTTGGCCGTCGTTACGTGGGAAAGCGACGCGCAGCACCTGAGGGCCGCCGTCACTTTCGGGCAGCTTCAGGGCGATACCGATGTCGCCGTTCATCAAGCCCAGGCCGTAATCGTTGCGTGTCATCAGCACCGGGCGACCTTCGTACCATTGCTCGTCACCCTCGATCAGCCGCACTTTGCGCAAGGCTGCAGTGATGCGCACGTTCAGCCCTTCCACACCCCAAGGGCCCTTGCGCACGGCGCAGAGCAGTTGGAACGCATCGAAGGCTTGCAGCAGTTGTTGCGCCCACTGGGTCCAGGCGAGATCGTCGCGCGGGGTTTCGAGGGCCGGACGCGTGCTGTGCAGCAAGTTGAGGTAATAGCGATAACCCTGGGCGCCATCGCCCTGCCCATCCAGCACCAGCCGCTCCAGGGCGTGGTCATGCTCACCTTTAAGGCCGACGCAGAACAGGTCGTTATGGCTACGCGCGGCCAGTAACTTGCGGGCCTCTTCGGCGTTTTGCTGGTTGACCCAGCGCGCCAATTGGCCGATGCCGCTGCCTTCGCCGAAACGCCGCGAGTAACGCAGCATCACCACTTGCTGGGCCAGAGGATGGCTGCCGTCGAGGTCCTCCAGCAGGCCGCTGGCGTCGAGGTCTTCACCGCTGACGGCTTGCAGCCATTGACGAGTCTGAGGGCTGTACCAGCCGGCTTCGGCGTCGCGGCACAAATCACCCAGTACGGCGCCGGCCTCTACCGAGGCGAGTTGGTCCTTGTCGCCTAGCAACACCAAGCGGGCATGGGGCGGTAACGCGTCCAGCAGATTGGCCATCATTTCCAGGTCGATCATCGAGGCTTCGTCCACCACCAGCACATCCAGGGGCAACGGGTTACCAAGGTGATGGCGAAAGTGCCGAGTGCCCGGACGGCTACCCAGCAAACGGTGAACCGTGGTGACCTGGGTCGGAATCTTTTCCTTCACACTTTGCGGCACTGTCAGCGACAGCACTTGCTGGCTGATGGATTCGGTCAAGCGCGCGGCGGCTTTACCGGTGGGCGCGGCCAAGCGGATACGCAACGGGCTGCCGGTTTCTACCGCTGGCGCTTGCAAGAGTGCGAGCAGGCGCACCACGGTGGTGGTCTTGCCGGTGCCGGGGCCGCCGGTGACGATGCTGAAGGCACCGCGGGTAGCCAGGGCGCAGGCGAGTTTTTGCCAGTCGATCACGCCGTCGGGCGGCGGCTGGTCAAACAAGCCATTCAAGCGCTGGGGCAAATCAGCGGCGACGCTTTCCTGGGTGGCGAGACGCAAGCGCAATGCGGTGTCGATGCGCCGTTCGTAGGTCCAGTAGCGGCGCAGGTACAGGCGTGTGCCCGACAGTACCAGGGGACGACTGTGTGCCGATTCGCTGCCGTCCACCGCCAGGGCGACCAACGGGCTGGCTGCCAATGCGTGACACCAGTGGGCGCCGTCGAGGCCGTCGAGCAACTGCGACGGCAGCAGCATGGCGCCGGTTTGCAGGTCGCCTTCGGGCGGCAAGGACAATGCAAAGTCTGGCGCTTTGAGGGTTTCGAACAGATCCAGGCACACATGGCCGTGGCCCAGTTGATGGCTGGTCAGCGCCGCGGCCAGTAACACCAAAGGGTCGGCGTGTGGGTCGAGTTCGTGCAGGAAACCGACGAAGGCTTTGTCCAATGCGCGCAGCCAACCGCGGTCAACCCAACGCTCCAGCAACTGCACCAGGTCGGCGGCGCGGCTCAGGGGTTCCAGCGCCTCAAGCGGTGATGGCAACAGGCTCATAACAACACTCCTTGTTCCCAGGCGGGCTCAACCTTGGGCGGGATGGGCTTGCCCTGGAACAGCAGGTCCAGGCCTTCGATCAGCTCACGCGGCGGCCGGGTGAAAAACGCTCCTCGGCTGACGGCTTGGGTGCCCCGCAAGAACACATACAGCGCGCCACCGACGTGGCGGTCGTAGTCGTAGTCCGGCAGACGCGCCTTGAGCTGGCGATGCAGCGCCAGCAGGTAAAGGACGTATTGCAGGTCATATCGATGCTCAAGGATCGACTGCTCCATGGCCGCTTGGGTGTAGGCCAAGTCGTCAGGGCCGAGCCAGTTGGATTTGTAGTCAGCCACGTAGTAGCGGCCATCGTATTCGAAGGTCAGGTCGATAAAACCTTTGAACATGCCGTTGAGCAGCACCGGCTCGGCAGCGACACGGGAGACACCGTTATGGGTGTACTGGCAGACCAGCTTGTCGAGGGCAAGCACGTCGACTTTGTGGCTGGCGAACCAGAACTCCATTTCGATCTGATACTGCTGCAGGCTGCTCAAGCTGACGTGGTCGTTATCCACAGGCAATGGCGTGTGCAGCAAGTGACCCAGCCAATCGCTGAGGGTGATGATCCAGCCTTCCCAGTTGCGGCGATTGCAGCGCGCACCTACAGCGTTCTCGATGGCTTGCGACGTCGCGTTGAAACCTTCTTCGCCGGCCCACTCCAGCAGGCCGTGAAGGAAGGTGCCTGGGTTAGGACCGCGTGGGAAACGGTGAATATCGCCGCCGGAAGCCGCTACTTCACGCGGTGCGTCGGGGTCGAGGCGTTCGTCATCAAACAGCTTTTGCGCTTGTGGGCTTTCTGGCGCTTCGAGGTTGGCGACGCTCATGCTTTCACCCATTCGCAAGGCGCTGTAGGACGCGATCCACCAGTTTTCGGCAGCTTTGCGCTTAGGCAGCAACGGTGCGAGCAAAGTCGCTTGGTTGCGCGGCGGGTGAAACATGATCTCTTGGGCATCGGGCACGTGGGCATAGTGGACGGCCGGGCAGCCCTCCTGCAGATCCAGCAGCCAGCGCGCCAGTCCCGCAGACTCGCCCAACGAAGCTCCAGCGCCGAGCAAGTAGCCCAGCGCCGACAGGTGCAATACCGAGCTGTTGCTGTTGCCGCGCTTGAGGTCGGCAACGCCAAGCCAGCAGGCATGTTTGGCGCGGGTCAGGGCCACATAGAGCAAACGTAAGTCTTCGGCCAAGCGCTCGTCATCGGCCTGGGCGATTAACTCAGGCGTAGGACGCAGGCTGACTTGGGACTTGCCGTGTTCATCGTGGTAATGCAGCGGCAGGCGACTGCCGTCGACCGGCTTGGCCGAACAGATGAAGGGCAGGAAGACCAGGTCGTATTCCAGGCCCTTGGATTTGTGAATGGTCACGACCTTGACCAGTTGCTCATCACTTTCCAGGCGCAGAATTTGCTCTTCCCCAGCTTGACCGGACAACGCGAGGTGTTCGGCCAGGTGGCGGATCAACGCCTGTTCACCGTCAAGTTCCGACGCGGCTTGTTGCAACAACTCGCTGAGGTGCAACAGGTTGGTCAGCACACGTTCGCCGTCGCTGCGGGCAATCAGGGTTTGCGGCAGTTTGAAGTCGTGCAGCAGACGACGCAGCATCGGCAGCACGCCTTGGGTTCGCCAGATCACGCGGTAGCCACGGAACTGCATCACGCGGCGTTCCCACGCCAGTTCGTCCTGGTTCAGACGCTCCAGTTCGGGCAGTGATAGGTTCAAGGTGACGCAAGCCAGGGCAGCCCGTAGCGGCCGCTCGACGTCCGGCTCGGCACAGGCCTTGAGCCAGGCCAGCAAGTCGTGAGCTTCCTGGGCGGCGAACACCGAATCCTTGTCGGACAGGTATACGCTGCGCACACCACGGGCGGCCAACTCGGCGCGCACCGCTTGGGCTTCCTTGCCGTCGCGCACGAGGATGGCGATGTCTGACGGCAGTACGCCTTTGAAGCTGTCATCCGGCCTTAGAAAACCGGCCGTGCCTTGCTGGCCGCCGTTGAGCAACTCGACAATCTGGGTAGCACAGGCGGCGGCCAGTTGTTGGCGGTACACCGCGTTGGACACCGGCTGGTCGGTGGGCAGGTGCCAAAGGTGCATGGCCGGTAGCGTTTGGCCGTCGACCTGCAGTTTTTCCTTGCGGCCTTGGGATAACACCGGCTGGAACGGCACCGGGTTATCGCCATTCGGCTCGCGGAACAGGAACGCGCCCCGGCCCGTTTCTGCGCGCTGGAACACATGGTTCACCGCCTCGACCATCGCATGGCTGGAACGGAAGTTGGTACCCAAGGTGTGGTGGCGGCCGGTGGTGGATTGGCGGGCGCGCAGGTAGGTGTAGATGTCGGCGCCACGGAACGCATAGATCGCTTGCTTGGGGTCGCCGATCAGGAACAGGCCACTGTCGAGGTGGTTCTCTTCGATGCGGTAAATGCTGTCGAAGATGCTGTACTGCACCGGGTCGGTGTCTTGGAACTCGTCGATCAGCGCCACCGGGAATTGCTCGCGGATCACGCTGGCCAAGCGTTCGCCACCCTCTGCCTGCAGAGCGGCATTCAGGCGGATCAGCATGTCGTCGAAGCCCATTTCTGCGCGACGGCGTTTTTCTTCTTCGAAGCGTTTACCCACCCAACCGGCAGCGTGTTGCAACACGGCGGCGTCAGGGGTTGGTAAGGCGTCGAGAGCTGCTTTGAGGCCGGCCATGGCTTCAATGCCGGGGTGCTGCGGCGGGTCGCCCTTCCATGCTTCGGCCATGCCGTCGGGGGTGAGGCGGGTGAAGCCGGTGCCGATGTCCAGTTGTTCCAAGGTTTCATCAGCGGCCCAGGCGCTGATTTTTTCGAACCAGGGCTCGAAGTAACGCGCTTGCATCTTGCGCCCGTCAACGGCTTTCGCGGCCACGGCTTGCAGGCAGATTTCACGCAGCTCTGCGGCCCATTGCTGCCAGGGCGCCTTGAGTTCTATCAGGGCTTCTCGGCGCTCCCGCAAGCAGGCATTGATCAGCTCCGCGGGTTCGCGGGTTTCATCGGTGGGCCTTTCGCTGCCGAACAGTGCGCGCACCCGAGGCATCAAGGCGGCAGGACCGCCCCAGTTGTTGCGCACCCAGTTGAGCGCATCGTCACGCATTGGGTAGCAAAACAGCCGCCAGTAGTCGCGCAGCACTTCGCCGAGCAGGTCGCTGTGGTCGGTTTCAAGGGTTTGGGTGAACAAGCTACCGCTGTCAAACGCGTGCTCGCGCAGCATGCGCTGGCACCAGCTGTGAATCGTGGAAACCGCTGCTTCATCCATCCATTGCGCGGCGATGTCCAGGCGGTTGGCGCAGGCGGGCCATTGCTCCGGGAGGTATTGCGCGCGCAGGTCAGCGATCAGCGCGTCGGGTTGTTCGATCTCATCGCGGAAGAAACGAGCGGCTTCGGCCAGACGAATGCGGATACGCTCGCGCAGTTCTTTGGTGGCGGCATCGGTAAAGGTGACGACGAGGATTTGCGGTGGCAGCAACTCGCGACCGAACCCGGCTTCATCACCACCATGACCCAGCACCAGACGCAGATACAAGGCAGAAATAGTGAAGGTCTTGCCGGTACCGGCGCTGGCTTCGATCAGTTGGCTGCCACTCAGCGGGAAGGCCAGGGCCAAGGGTTTGCTGCTCATGCGCCGGCCTCTTCGCCTGTGAGTGATCGCCATGGGGCGTTGATCAGCGGTCGATACAAGGTTTCGCACCAGCCTTCGAATTCTTCGCTGGCAATCAAGGCTGCGTAATCGGGGAACTGCCGGGTAAGCGCCGGAGTTTCGCGGCGTTCGCCGTCGGTGGTCAGGCCGTCACCTTCATAGGCTTTGCTCGCTGCCGCCTGCGCTTTGGCCGGGTCGGTTTGGCTAAGCCAGGCGAAGGCCGTTTTTACGGCTACCGGCAGCGGTTTTCTCATTCCACTGTGCCAGGCCAGCAGTAGGTTGCAGAGGAGTTCCTGGGCGGCGGACTTATCCAGCGGGGCCAGTAGCAACGTATCGTCACTGGCCACCAGACCCGTGCTCAACGGTAGGCCACAGGCGCACGCCACCACATGGTTGACCCAAGGGCGGATCAGTCGATGCCACTTGCGTGCCTTGATCGATCCAATGCTATTGGGGATGGTGGTGACGCTAAGCAATCCGCCATCACTGCGTCGGTGCAGGCCGCTGATCCAGCCTTCCAATGCAATGCCTTGATGCTCAAAACTGATCGGTTCGGCACCGATGTGTGGAGTGGGCCAGAGGGCCAGTAATTGTTGGTAGCGTTGCAGCAAACCCGGCAGGGGCTCGATCAATTCGTTGCGCAGGCACTCGCCAAAACCGACCATGGGCAGTAAGCCACTTCCTTGCAAACGCAGGGCCTGGGCGTTGAGGGCTTGGTCCAGGTGATCGGGTTGGGACAGCGCCGCATTCAACAGGCTATCGCTCAGGCTGTAACGTTGCAGCGCATCGAGAACGAAGGGTTCCTCATCGGCCAGCGGCACTTCGGCGGCCTCGAAGAACACTTTCAGACGCTGACTGAAGAAGTGTTTGACCGGGTTGCGTAGGAAATCTTGCAACTGGCCGAGGCTCAGGGGTTCTTCCTGATGGTGTTGTGCCAGATCATCTTGCTCAGGTGCGGCCACCTGCGCTTCGTGCAGCAACTGCCATTCGCGGGCGTAGCTGAACAGCGGATCGCCTTCGTGGAAGTAGCGGGCGCTGAAGGGTTGGAGTGGGTGTTCCTGAGTCATCGCGTCCAGCAGTGGCTTTTCTGGTTCTGCGTTATGCCAGCCGCTGGCGATATGGTCGCGCAGTTGGCCGATCAAAACAGACGCAGGACGCTCGCTGTTATCGCGGATGCTTCGGCCGACCCAACTGATGTAAAGCTGGTCTCGGGCCGATAGCAGTGCTTCAAGTAGTAGGTAACGGTCGTCTTCGCGGCGCGAACGGTCGCCTGGGCGATAGTCGCTGCCCATCAGGTCGAAATCCAAGGGTGGTTGGGCTCGCGGGTAGTCGCCGTCGTTCATACCAAGCAGGCAAACCAGCTTGAACGGAATCGCGCGCATAGGCATCAAGGTGCAAAAATTGACAGCACCGGCAAGGAATCGCTGGGAAAGACGACCTTGGTCCAGGCCGGCGAGCCATGCTTCACGGACTACGGTAAGCGGTAACTCATCCTGTAGGCCTACTGACTCGCAGGTTACCAGCCAGGTTTCCCTTAGTTGCTCAAGCTGACCCAGCAGGTAATCGTCGTGCTCACTACTGGGCAGGAAAAACAGTTGCATCAGGCGTTGCAAACGTTCGCCCCACTCGTGGGGAGCTGCGGGTTGGGACAGCGCCTGATGGGCATCGCCGAGTGCGTCGAGTAAAGCCACCAGCGGGCCGATTAATGCCGCATCGAGTCCGCCAATTTCGTCGTAAGGTTCAATGCCGTTACAGGCAGCACCGGTGCCGACGGCGTAACCCAGCAGCATACGGCGAAGGCCGAAACTCCAGCTGTTTTGTTCCAGCTCACTTGGCAGACCGAGGCCGGCCCGTTGTTCCGCGTTGAGCCCCCAACGGATACCGGCACCTTCGATCCAGCGGTGCAATGTGGGCAGGTCGCGCTCCTTGATGGCAAAGCGTTCACGCAAGGCCGGGACGTCCAGCAGATCAAGAATCTCGCTGACGGGAAAGCGACTGTCGGGGAGTTTGAGCAGGTGTTCGACGGCGATCAGCAGAGGGTCGCGGCCACGTTGACCTTGGTCGGTCAGGGTAAAGGGGATGAAGCGTGAATCACTTCTTTCCAACTGGCCGAAGACCGCACGAATATGCGGTGCGTAGCTGTCGACGTCGGGGACCATGACAATGATGTCCCTTGGACGAAGCGTGGGGTCGGCGCTGAAGCGTTGGAGCAGTTGATCGTGAAGGATTTCCACTTCGCGCTGGGCGCTGTGGGCAATGTGGAAGCGAACTGAGGTGTCACGCTCCAGATAGACTGCGGGCCATAGGTCGCGGGTTTCGTTGAGTGGGCGCAGTTCGAGGATATCGTCCTGGAGTTGGTTAAGCAGTGTCGTGGGTTCGCTGTCACTGAACAGGTCGATGCGGCCATCACGAAAGGCTGCACGGTAGCTGTTCGGGTCGTCGTAACTGTCCAGCAGGCTGATGTAGTCGCGGCCTTGTTTACCCCAGGCGGCCAGCAGCGGATGGGCGTGCTGGTGCAAGGTTTGTGGGTCGATGGTGACCGGCATACCGGCTTTGCGTGATTGACGCTTGTATTCGTTACGCAGTAGATCTTTGTCGGCGACGATGTCGGACCAGTGGTGGCGACAAGGATTGTGCACGCACAGCAAGACTTGGCTGAAACGGGCAAGGCCAGCCAACGCTTCGAGCGCTTGGGCAGGCAAGGAAGAAATCCCGAAAACAATCACCCGAGAAGGCAAGCCCTTCGGCGCTTCCTCAAGAGCATTGATACGTTCGATAAAGCGTTGGTGGACGCCGGCGCGACTTTCGGCCATCCCCTCTTCCCCGACGTCCAACAGCAGTGCGCGCCATAACTCGGCTTGCCAGCAATTGGCGGGGTTAAGAGGCTTGGATTCCCCTCGACCGTTGCGCAATTGGTGGCGGCCGGCGGCCCAGTCCTCCAGCCAGTCGGCACGATAGACCTGGTATTGGTCGAACAAGTCAGCCAGGCGTTCCGCGAGCTGGTAGCGTTTACGCAAGTCCGCGTCGTTCGTCAGAAAGCGCTGCAATGGCTCGAAGTGCGGCTGATCAATGAGCTCAGGAAGCAAGCGCATCAGGCGCCAAGTGAGTGGGGCTTTATCGAGCAGGGACGTGGGGGGGATTTCGTCACGACCCAAGACCATGCGATAGAGCTGCCACATGAAGCTGCCGGGGAGCTGAACATCGATCGCGGCAGCGATTCCGCAGCCGCCCATGTCGCCGTCTTCTGGGTCTTCCGCCAGGGCCAGTTTGAGCCACTGGGCAATGCCGTTGCTCTGTACCAGGGCAATTTCGTTTTCCAGGGGAGCCAGTGGGTAACGGCGCATCCAGCTCACCACCAGGCTGCGTAGTTCGTCCAGGCGATTGCCATGAACCACCATAAATCCAGCGCTGGGGGACGTCGCATCCGGCATAACGGCTTCCTTGGGAAAAGCAAAATCGAGGCATGGACTTTAGCACTGAAGATTGCTCGGATGAGCGTCTTCGCACTTTCCGATCGCCCAAAACAAAACCCCATCTGCTTTCGCAAATGGGGTTTCGGAATTTAATCTTGACGATGACCTACTCTCACATGGGGAA
>NZ_JFYX01000007.1:0-113267 GCF_000632245.1 Pseudomonas sp. RIT357 | reverse complement strand
CGAGACTTTCAGGTACGAGTTCGTGGCCAGTGGCGGGCCGATGCAGATGCTTTCGTCCGCCAGTTTCACGTGCATCAGTTCGGTATCGGCCGTCGAGTAAACAGCGACGGTCTTGATGTCCAGTTCTTTACAGGCACGCACGATACGCAAAGCAATTTCACCACGGTTGGCGATGACTACTTTTTGCAGTTTTGCGACTTCACTCATTCTGACCTCCGCGTCGCTCAAACAATGTTGAACATGGGCTGGTCGTATTCAACGGGCTGACCGTCTTCGACCATGATTGCCTCAATGACCCCACTGCAGGTTGCCTCCACCGTGTTCATCATTTTCATGGCTTCCACAATGCACAGCACATCGCCTTTTGCCACGGATTGGCCAATCTCAACAAACGCTGCCGAAGTCGCCGAGGCCTTGCGGTAGAACACGCCCACCATCGGCGCCGTGATGAACGTGCCGGCGGGTTTTGGCTCGACCTGTACCGTCTGCGACTCGGATAGTGGCGAGGGAGCGACCGTCTGGGGAGCGGCGGCCGGTTTACGGTCTCGACGAAGACGGACCCGATTGCTGCCTTCTTTGAAATCAATCTCCGCCAAGCCTGATCCTTCGATCAATTTGACCAGTTCTTTTACTTTTTCAATGTCCATGCTGCTGCAACCTTATGCTTGGGTTGGGGGCGTAACGTGGCGTCGAACTATCTAAGGAGGTTGCCCTTGGAGGTTTCACGCAAGGTGAGAATCGCTAATAAGGCACACACTGCCGCGCCTGCCATGAAATAGCCCGGTACCAGTAAATTGCCGGTCTTGGTGATAATCGAGGTGACCACGTAGGGGGTGATGCCGCCGCCCAGGATGGCGCCCAGGTTGATGCTGATCGCCATGGCCGTGTAGCGCACACGTGTCGGGAATTGTTCTGCGTAAGTCGGGTAGCCAACCGATTGAACGATCGGCATAGGCAGGGTCGCGACGAACATGGCCAGTGCGGCGATCCAGAGGCTGCCGCTGTCCATCAGGATCATCATGGGAATCACCAGAATCGCGTAGCCCAGAAAGCCGATACTCAGCGCCTTCCTACGACCGATACGGTCTGACAAACCTCCCCAGAACGGCATCATCGCTGCCATGCACAGGCTGATCACTGCAATCACCCAGTAGACTTTGGATTTGTCGAAGTGCAGGTAGGTCGTGAGGTAGATGTTCATGAACACCATCCCGATGAAGTAACCCGCATTCTGTGCAGAGGCAAATACGATGACCCGCAGCAATGCCGGCAGGTTTTTGCTGAATACCTCTTTGACCGGCGCTACCGGTGGCTTTTCCTTCTCAAGGAAAGCTTTGAATTCCGGCGTTTCTTCAACGTTGTGCCGCATATAAAACGAGAACATAACCAGCGGGATGGACAAGAAAAACGGGATACGCCAGCCCCATGCCTGCAATTGCTCGGCACTGAGCAGCCCGGTGGTGATACCGCAGACAATCGCCCCGGTTGCGCCACCCACGGCAACCCCCAGCGGTGTGAATGAACCGAAGAACCCGCGTCTGCCGTTAGGAGAAGATTCCGCTACAAACGCCGCGGCGCCTACCACTTCGCCACCGGCGAAGAAACCTTGGGACAGTCGCAACAGCACCAGCAGGATAGGGGCGGCCAGTCCGATCTGTGCGGTGGTGGGCAAAACCCCAATGAGTGCAGTTGCGGTGCCCATCCCGATCACGGTGCTGAGCAGCACTCGACGTCTACCGATACGATCGGCAAGGCGACCGAGCAGCACGCCGCCGATCGGGCGGATGACAAAGGCAATGCCGAACACCGCCAGTGTGGCGAGGAGGGCAGCGGCAGGGTTGTCACCCGGAAAGAACAGAGGTGCGATGATGGTCGCCATATAGCCGTAGATACTGAACTCATAGTATTCAACGGCGGTGCCGGTGGCCGAGGCCATGGCTGCGCGCTTGGCAATGACGGCTGACTGCGTTGTACCGCTGGTGGCGTGTGCCTCGACGTCGAGGTGCGACGAGTGCGTATTTTCAGAGAGAACACGAGACATAAATACCTTCCACTCTGGCCATTGGCCAAAAGAGTTAAGTGGCAGAGGTTCCTGCCTTGAAAGTGACGTACTGAAAACCGACAGTGCACAGTTCATCCGGGCATGCAGGCGCCCAGACGCATCCGTCATTGACTATTCAGCTCTCAGACGAGGTTTTAAGCTCGGCAGTTAAAACGAGGGGGTTGATTCACGAGGCATGGTTGTTTCCTTTTTATTATGGGTAAACGTTGTGGGTGTCACTCAAATACGCGCACGCGCGGGTTTTTGAATGGTGATGCCTTCTTTGAGCAGGGCTTGCCTGATCGCACTGGCAAACGCTGCAGCGCCATGCTGGTCGCCGTGTAGGCAAAGCGTGTGTGCCGTCACCGGTACCCAGGTCCCTTGGGTGGTGCGCACTTCGCCTAAATGCAGCATGTTCATGACTTGATCGATGGCATCGTGGAGGTTTTCGATCATTGCGCCAGACTGGCTGCGGGGCGTCAGTGTGCCGTCCTCCTGGTAGCTGCGATCGGCAAACACTTCCTGTGCCACGGTTAAACCACAGGCTTGGGCGGCGGTGACCAAGGAGCTACCCGACAATCCGAAAAGAATCAGGCTCGGATCAATGTCTTTTACTGCCCGGCAGATCGCATCGGCAGTGGGGCGGTGCACCGCGGCGAAGTTGTAAAGCGCACCATGGGGTTTGACGTGGCGCAGTTCGACCTTGGCCGCTTTGGTAAAGCCCAGCAACGCACCGACTTGGTAAACGATGAGTTCGTACACTTCATCCTCGGACAGCGTCATCATCCGGCGACCGAAACCTTGCAGGTCGTCAAAGCCTGGATGGGCGCCGATTGCCACACCCAGCTGTGCGGCCAGCGCCACCGTTGAGCGCATCGAGCGCGAATCCCCAGCGTGAAACCCGCAGGCGATATTGGCTGAGGTGAGGTGGGGCAGAATCGCTGCATCGTCGCCTGCGCGATAAATGCCGAAGCCTTCGCCAAGGTCGCTGTTGAAATCTATTTCAGGCATTGAAGGCCTCCATCGCTTTGAGCGTGCGAGCGCGGGTGAGCAGCAAGGTTTCGGCGGCGCTCAAATCTATAAGAGAGAATCGCAACTTATCGCCCGGCAGTAACTGCGCGAGCCTTGGCAGATCGACGCTGGCTACTTGGGCGATACGTGGATATCCGCCGGTCGTTTGTCGGTCGGCCATCAAGATCAGCGGCTTGCCGCTAGGGGGCACCTGGACGGTGCCGAACGTGACACTTTCCGATAGCAGTTCTTTGGGCGAAGACAACGCCAGCGGTGTGCCATCGAGTCGGTAGCCCATGCGGTCAGAGTCACCGCTCAAGGTGTAGTCATGGTTCAAGAAGTGCGCTTGGGACTCGGCGGAAAAGTCTTTCCATTCTCTTCCGGCGATCACTCTTATCTGTTCGCAGGCAACCGCTTCGTACAGCCCAAAGTGGGAGCGGGGGCTGAGGCGTGGCGGGTTGGCAAACGATGAGCAGATGGGGATCAAATCCCCGGCTTGAAGTGCGCGGCCGCGCAGCCCGCCGAACCCGCCCCGGGAGTAAGTGCTGGTGCTGTTCATCAGCGGGTGCAGCAAAAAGCCGCCCCCTACCGCGAGGTAACTGCGGGCGCCCTGTCGCCGTTTGCCGAAACTCAAGGTGCTGCCGGGAGACACCAGGGCAGCCACGCCGGGCTTGAGCGGGATCGCATCCAACTCGGCGCCAAGGTCTGCGCCAGCGAGTGCAATCACGGCTTTGGCCTGAAAATGCAGCGTCGGGCCCTGCAGGGTCATTTCCAACGTGCTGAAGGTGCGAGGGTTGCCGACCAGCAAGTTGCACAGGGCATGCGCATCTTCATCCATCACGCCGGTCACGGGTACGCCCCAATGCTGGAACCCATGGCGACCGGTGTCCTGGAAGGTTGAGAGCATGCCGGGTTTGATTACCTTGATGGTCACTTCGTGTTCTCCCGAGCCAACAGATCAAATTCATGGCGGGTAATGGGTACAAATCGAATCTGGTCGCCGCCCTGTAAAAGACACGGCGGCTGACTCAAGGGAGAAAACATGGGCAGCGGTGTACGCCCTATGAGGTTCCAGCCGCCGGGGAGATCAGCCGGGTAAATCACACTTTGTCGGTTAGCGATGCCGATGCTGCCTTGCTTTACAAGCGTGCGCGGTGTTGCGCGACGCGGCAGCGACAGGGCGCTGTCGTGCATGCCGATGTAAGGATGGCCTGGCGCGAAACCGACCATCAGCACATCCAGCCAGTCGGCCGAGTGAGCGGCGATGACCTCGTTGGTGGTCAGGCCGCAGGCCTGTGCAATGTCTTCAAGATCCGGGGCATATTCCGGGTCGTAGCACACGGGGATATCGAGGCGGGTGACTGTCGTTGCGGCAGCACTGTGCGAGTCTTTGAGACGCTCGGTCACAAGTTTGCAGATCGATTCGTAAGGCGATACGCCGGGGAAAAGACTGGCAATTGACTCAGGAGAGTAATGAACGCCGACGGTCACCATCGCAGAGACAACATCCGTGACGCCCGGCAGTTGACCGTGTGCGCCCAGAGTGCGTAATTGGCTGCCGACCGAGGCGGCCTGGCGGTTGAGGTCAATGGAAAATACGCTGCCAAATATAAGGATTACGCAGCGATCACCGCACGGCTCAAAGTGCCATTTCACGGTGGAGAGCGGCGCTCTCGGCGACTCATCCAAAATGCAACTGAGGTCGGACATAGTGTTCTCTATCCTCATGCGGCAGGCTAAGCATCGGCCACGCGCGTGCAGCGAGACAGAGAAAGCACGAGCTTTCACAGGTATCCGGCGCAACACAGCAAGGCTTCACGGCTTGAGAGTGCGCCGTCGCTCTAATGGCGACGGTCGCTTGAACAACGTCTTACTTGGCGAACAGCTGGCTCATATCCTTGAAAGCCTTGAACTCCAGCGCATTGCCGCATGGGTCGAACAGGAACATGGTGGCCTGCTCGCCGACTTGGCCCTGGAAGCGGATGTAGGGTTCGATCACGAACTTGGTTGCGCGCGCTTTCAAGCGCTCTGCCAGCGCTTCCCATTGCGCCCACTCCAGGATGATGCCGAAGTGCGGAACCGGTACGTCGTGGCCGTCTACCGGGTTGCTGTGCACGCTTTCCTGCGACGTTGTCTTTGGGTGCTCGTGGATGACCAGTTGATGGCCGTAGAAATCGAAGTCTACCCATTGGTCGCTGGAGCGACCTTCGGAAAGACCGAACACCTCACCGTAGAAGTGACGTGTGGCGGCCAGATCGTAGACGGGAATTGCCAGATGGAAAGGGGAGAGGCTCACGGTGATTTCCTATTGATTTGTTTTGATCTGAATCAATTCTTATCCGGAAACACAGTGGGGAAAAGCGCAAATTCTGAGTCCTGAGCACGAATTATTTCGATGAGTAAATCGGTAGCGCAGGCTTTTGCACCATTGTTGTTCATGCTGCACCACGATAGGTCGTACAAACGCTCAACAGCTTGCGGTGCCGCGGTTGATTTTCTATTGCTCATATGAATTCGGAAGACATCACACCGCATCAAGGACGCAGGTCCGGAAGATGTTGAACAGCGGTGAATGTTTTTGCCGATACTTTGAGACCAGTACGATCTCCCTGAAAAACGTGAGCTGGCGCAACTCCAGCACCCTGACATCATCCGCATGTTCGAGCCATAGACCCGCCTTGGGTACCAGCGAAACGCCGAGCCCACTGCGTACCATTTTGACAATGGCATCCAGTTCATCCAGCTCCAGTGCCTGATGCACATGGATTTTTTGCTGCTTGAGAAACTGGGTGACCAGCCGCCCGCCAAACGAGCCTCGGTCATACCGCACAAAGGGTTGTTCCGCCAGAATCGCCAGCGGGTCGTCGCCCACTACATCTTTGGACGTGATCAGTACGAAAGCCTCGCGCGCGATGACTTCGGCATGCAGATCCTTGGGTAGGGAAAAAGGCGGTCTGATCATGATGGCCAGGTCCAGCTCGCCAGCGTCCACCTGGCTGAGCAGGTTCAACGACACACCCGGCACAAGGTTGGTTTCGATGAAAGGCGCCTGTGACTTCAAAGCCACCAGCGCCTGCGGCAGGATCCCGGTCTGAACCGTGCCGATCGCGCCGATTCGCAGTGCGCCGTGGAAGTCATTGCCGCTGTCTGCGGCACCCATTCGACCGAAAAGCCGCAGGATTTCCTCGGCCAGGGGAATGGCACGTTGGCCTGCTGAATTGAGCGTGGCTGAGCGTCCGGTACGGTCAAACAATTTGACGCCCAAGCTGTCCTCAAGGCTTTTGATCTGAGCGCTGACGGCAGACTGCGTCAGCCCAACCTGCTGGCCAGCCGCTGCGAACGTGCCCCGCTGCGTAACACATATAAATGTCTTCAACTCTCTGATCATGGTGCACCTGGATTCGTGATGGGGTGTTGGCGCAGAAGGTCGTCTGGTTCGCTGTGTGTATTGTTGAGTACTTTTTCCAGGTGCTCAACGAACACGCGCACTCTGTGCGGCACATGTTGACGTGTCGGTAGCACTGCCGTGATCGACAGTTGCTCGGGCAGCACATCCTCAAGGTTCACCTTTACGAGTGAGCCTTCAGCAAGTTCGTTGCGGATATCCCAATAGGTCAGCATGGCCAGGCCCAGACCTTGTTTGCTTGCAGTGCGCACCGCCTCGACACTGTTGGCGGAAAACGCGCCCTGAGCTCGAATGGCCACGGCGTTCTCGCCGTTGGTGAACGGCCAATAGGGCATTCCGTGCAACGCGATGCATCGATGATGATTGAGGTCTTCCAGCACCGTCGGTGTGCCCCATTGCGCCAGGTAGGCCGGGCTTGCGCACACGACACGCGGATTGGGCGCAAGGTTGGTAGCCACCAATGTCGAGTCGCGCAGCGTGGCGATGCGAATGGCCACATCAATGCCGAGCCCGGCGATGTCGATGATGCTATCCGATAGCGTCAGGTCGACCTTGAGGGTTGGGTGGTCAGCCAGCAGGGCTGGCAGCAGCGGCATGATGACGGTTTGGCCAAAGACGCTAGGCGCGGTGACCCTCAATGTGCCGCTGGCACTGCCCGCACTGGTTTTCAACGTGGCCCGCGCAGCTTCGTTGGCCTCAAGCATGGTCTTTGCGTAAGGCAGGTACATTTCGCCTTCCGGCGTGAGTGCGACGGAGCGTGTGGTGCGGTGTACCAGGCGCACACCCAGCTCTTTTTCCAGGGCCGCCAGACGCCGTGAGACGGTCATCGCCGACAGCCCAAGCCGCCGCGCAGCCTCGGACAAACTGCTGCTGATGGCGACGTTAGCGAACACCTCTATCTCGGGAATCTGCATGGTTATAACCGTTTGCGTTAAGGCGCCTTATTGCAAGCGTGCGCTTCTAATGGGCGATTGCCACGCTTATCGTCGTGGCTGGCGAATAATTGAGGGCAAATCATGACAGCACTAAACTCGCGCATTGTAACGCCATTCGATATGGGCGCTTTTAAGCTGAACAATCGCATGGCGCTTGCTCCCATGACACGCGTCAGTGCGAGCGAGAGCGGCAATGCCACACCTGCGATGGCGCGATACTACGAGCGTTTTGCCCGTGGCGGTTTTGGCTTGGTCATCACGGAGGGGATCTACACCGATCGGCAATATGCCCAGGGCTACCTGAACCAGCCCGGTATCACGGACAGCGAACAGGCGCTTGCCTGGCGCGAGGTAGTCGAGGCGATTCATCGCCATGAGAGCGCAGCAATCGCGCAGATCATGCACGCCGGTGCATTGAGCCAGGCGAACCGTTTTGTTGAGCAATCTGCTGGCCCTTCGGCCATTCGCCCGAAAGGCGAACAGATGAAGTTCTATTACGGCGAGGGGGCGTATCGAGTGCCCCAGGCCATGAGCGATGAAGCTATCGCGGATGCCATTGAGGGGTTTGCCCAGGCGGCTAAACGGGCTGTTGGAATCGCGGGCTTTGACGGCGTTGAGATCCATGGTGCCAACGGCTACTTGCTGGATCAGTTCATGACAGGCTACTCCAATCAACGCGAAGATCGATGGGGCGGTGATGTTCGCCAGCGCTTGAGCCTGACGCTTGAGGTCATTGCAGCGGTGAAGAAGGTGGTCGGGCACTCGCCGGTCGGTGTGCGTATATCCCAGGGCAAGGTCAATGACTTTCAGCACAAATGGGCGGGTGGGGAACATGACGCACAGACGATCTTCGGCAGCTTGGCTGACGCTGGGGTCGACTTCATCCATGTGACGGAGCATCAAGCCTGGCAGCCGGCCTTCAGCGGTAACGAGGCAAGCCTGGTAACGCTGGCTCGCCGTTATGCGCCTGGTGTCGCGTTGATTGCGAATGGCGGAGTGCAGGACTTGAGCAGCGTTGAACAAACCCTGCAGGCTGGCGCAGATATTGTCGCTTTCGGCAAGGCTGCCTTGGCCAATCCGGACCTTGTACAACGGTTGCTGGAGGGACGCGCGCCGGAACCCTTCGATCCGTCGTTGCTTGCGCCGATTGCCCACATCAAGGACAGCGAGCTGAATTAGGTGCAGTGAGTTACAGATCGGCGGGTGGATTCGCTACTATGTACGCCAATCACCGCCACCCGATCCAAGCCTTTGGAGCACCGAATGCCAAGCCAGAAGGACGTGGCCGCCGAAAGCGGCGCGCCGATGATTCCTGAACAGCGTCGCGAGTTGATCTTGCGTCAGTTGCGCAAACAGCATGTGCTGAGTGTTCACCAGTTGATGGAGATGTTCGACTGCTCACACATGACGGTGCGCCGCGATATCGCGTTGCTTGAGCAGGAAGGCCTGGCGTATTCGGTGACGGGCGGCGTGCGCATTGCCAGCCAGCTTCACAGTGAGCCCAGCCACCAGGTCAAGGCCGTGGTTGAGTTGCCGCAGAAGCAAGCGATGGCCAAACTCGCGGCCCGTCTCCTGTTGGCGGACATGACTATTTATTTGGATGCCGGCACCAGCACCCTGGAGATCGTGCCCTATATCAAACTGCTCAGTGGCATGACGGTGGTGACCAATGACTTCGGCGTGGTTCAGGCGTTGATGGATGCACCCCACGTGACGGTGATTCATACCGGTGGGCAGTTGGACCATTCCAATCATTCCTGTGTCGGCGGCCTGGCGGTGGCGACACTGCGTCAGGTGGTGACGGATATCGCGTTTATCTCGACCAGCTCCTGGGACCTGCGACGCGGCATCACCACACCGTCGGCGCTGAAGGTGGAGGTCAAGCAGGTGGCCATGCAATCGGCGTCCCAAGTGGTGCTGGTGGCCAGCAGCTCCAAGTACGGCACGTTCAGCATGTACAAAATTGCCGGGTTGGAGCAGTTCGATGTGATCATCAGTGATGACGCACTGGCGCCTGCGGCCGCGGATGGGATTCGCAAGCAAGGGGTCGAATTGATGTTGCCGTCCGACCCCCAGCCAGCCTAACGCGCCTTTTCAGTCTCTTGCATGAATTGCCCCAGCTCCTTGCTGTAAAACTTCGCCATGCTCGTGGTGCCATGGCCACGGGTGTCGGCACTGGCGGGGATGAGCAGCAGCCGTGCATGCTTGAGCTCTTTCATCGACGCTTCCAGCCGTCCGGTTTCCGGAGGGTTGCGCTCATCGTCCGCCGAGTTGATGACCAGCACCGGCGCCTGGATCTTGTTCAGACCGAGGGCTGCGTTGTAGTCGGCGGAGGATTGCCATTGGTAGATGAAGTCATTGGCGTCTGCGGTTTGCGCGGCATTCAAGCGCTCATCCACCAACTTGTCGGCCAGCGCTCGGGTCGGTGCCGCCGCCTGATAGGCGAGGGTGCCGCCGCTGGTGCCAACGCTGAACATCGCGTTTGCCAGGCGCAAGGACGGCGGTTGCGCGCTGTAGTTACCGTTGTTCCAGGCCGGGTCTTGCTTGATCGACTCCACCAGCAAACGGCGCATCATCCAGTTGCGCGATGACATCTCGGTGGGTTGGGACGCCATGGGCACCAGGGCGTCCATCATCTGCGGCCAGGTCTGGCCCCACATCCAGGTTTGCATGCCGCCCATGGAGTTGCCGATGATCAGCCGCAGGTGCTTGATCCCCAGGCCTTCGGTAACCAATCGATACTGGGCTTGAACCAGGTCGGTGTAGTTGTACTCGGGAAACTTTGCGCGCAGGCCGTCGGAGGGTTTGCTGGACTGGCCCACGCCGATGCCGTCGGTGGAGATGATGTAGTACTTGCTGGCGTCCAGCGGCTGCCCGGGGCCGAACAGTTCGCCGCCAAAATCCTTGCTCAGCACATCGCTGCCGGGCCGGTAGGTGCCATGCAGGTAGAGGATGGCGGGGTTCTTGGGGTTGCCGAGGGTGATGTAGTGCAGTTTGAGGTTGGCGAGTTTTTCACCGGTGTGAAAGGTGAACTGCGGGGCGATCCAATCGCCCTCGGTCGCGGCCGGTAACGACGCGGCGCCGACGGCGGAACTGATCAACGCCAGGGACAACAACAGCCCGACCGCGGGGCGTGGACTGAATCTGTGCATGGGTATTTCCTATTGTTTTTGTTTTAGGAGCCCGTGCGCACCAAGGTATGCAGGGGCTTGATCACTTAGCGCGCTTTCCAGTCCCGCAACCATTGCAGCCCTGCCGAGGTGTCGCTCTTGGGGCGGTATTCGCAACCGACCCAGCCGTCGTAGCCCAACTCGTCAATCAGCTCGAACAGGTAGGGGTAGTTCAATTCACCCAGGTTCGGTTCGTGTCGGTCGGGTACGCCGGCAATCTGAATATGGCCAATGCCGTTGATGTCGCGAAGCAGTTTGACCGCCAAATCACCTTCGACGATCTGGCAGTGATAGCAGTCAAACTGCACCTTCAAATTGTTTGCGCCGACCTCCTTGCAGATTGCGTGTGCCTGGTCCTGTCGGTTGAGGAAAAACCCCGGCATGTCGCGAGTGTTGATCGGTTCCAGCAACACCGTCACGCCAGCCTGACGTGCTTGGGCGGTGGCGTAAGCCAGGTTCTCGAGGTACACCGCGTGATGGCGCTCACGTTGCTGCTCCGAGGGCAGCAGGCCGGCCATCACGTGGATGCGGGTATTGCCTAGCACGGCGGCGTATTCCAGGGCACGGTCGAAGCCTGCTCGAAATTCGCTTTCGCGGCCCGGTAGGGTGGCGATGCCGCGTTCGCCCGCCGCCCAGTCGCCGGGCGGCGCGTTGAACAGGGCTTGGACCAGGCCGTTGTCGCTCAGGTGCTGTTTGAGTACCTGGGCGCTGTATTCGTAGGGGAACAGATACTCCACGGCATCAAAACCATCGGCCGCAGCCGCTGCGAAGCGCTCCAGAAAAGCGTGTTCGGGGTAAAGCATGCTTAGGTTGGCAGCAAAGCGAGGCATGTGAACTCCTGATGAAAAACGATCAGACAAAAGGCCAGATCAACAGGGTGATAAGGAAGCCGAGCGTGCCGAGGAGGGTGGTGATCACCGTCCAGGTCCGCAGGCCGTCTGCCACGTTGAGGCCGGCCAGCTTGGTGAAAATCCAGTAGCCGGCGTCGTTGATGTGCGACATCGCCAGCCCGCCACCGCCCATAGCCAGGCACAGCAGGGCCATGTGGTTGGGCGTCAGGTTAAGCGTGGCGATCAACGGACTGATGATACCTGCGGTGGTTACCAGCGCCACGGTGGTGGAGCCTTGCACGGCGCGCAGCAACATGGTCAGCAAAAAGCCCAGGGCCAGCACCGGCAGCCCGGTGGTACGCAGCAGGTCGGAGACCACCGCGCCGATGCCGGTATCCACCAGTACCTTGCCGAATACGCCACCGGCACCCGCAATCAAAATCACCATGGCCACACCCGGCAGCGCCGAGCCAATAACATCGGAGACCTGGGTACGGCTCCAGCCGCGACGGGAACCGAGCAGCCAGGCACACAGCAAGGTGTCGAGCAGCAGCGCCACCAGGGGCGCACCGAGCACGGTCATGATGCCGCGCAGGGTTGATTCGACAGGCAGCAGTGACGTCGCCAGCGTACCCAGCAAAATCAACACGATCGGCAACAGGATCAAACTGACGATCAAGCCGAAACCCGGCGCAGGGGCGGGTGGCAGCTTGGCCACGATACTGCTGGTGGATTCCTCCAGGCCCATGTGCGAGACGGTCTCTGCACCTTGTTGCGCCTCTTGGGTTTTGCCGTCTTGCCAGGCGCGCAGGTCGTCGTTGGTGACGTGCGGGCCGTAGACTTCGGCGCGGATATCATCGGACATCGGGTAGAAGCGGCGCGTCATGCGCCCCGCCACGCGATAGCCGACGTAGCACAGGAACGCCGTCAGCGGCAGCCCGAACATCAGCACCCGGCCCAGGTCCGCACCCAGTTGGCTGGCGGCGGCGACCGCACCTGGGTGCGGTGGCAGAAATGCATGCACCGTAAGCAGCGCTGCGCACATCGGCAACGCGAACATCAGCAACGGCTTGCGAGCGCGACGAGCCACACCGTAGGCCAGCGGCATGAGGATGATCACCCCCACCTCGAAGAACACCGGCACGCCGATAATGAAACCGGCAATCGTCAAGGCAAGGGGTGTGCGTCGATTACCGAAGCGTTCAATCAGGGTCTTGGCCAGCGCCTCGGCACCACCCGACAACTCAATGATGCGGCCGATCATCGCGCCCAAGGCAATGATGATCGCAATGTGGCCGAGGGTCTTGCCCATCCCGCCTTCAATGGTGGCGACCAGATCGGCAGGTTTAACTCCCGCCACCAAGGCCACCATAATGCTGACCAACATCAGCGCCACGAACGGCTGGAATTTGTATTTGAGCACTAGGAACAGCAGCAATGCGATGCCTAGGCCTGCGGTCGCCATCAGGATAAGCGGGCTCATGAGCGCGGCCCTTCATGGAAAACGCAGGATGGTTTTTTGTCGCTGCAAACATCAACACGAAACTTGATAGTGGTCATGCTGGAAGGTCCTGTTGTTTTTATTGTTAAGGGTGTTGCGGGTGGGAGCGGCGCCTACCAGTGCGCGCCGAAAACGCTTTTAAGCTCGGCCAGCGCTGCAGCATCCAGCGGCGCCGGACGCGGGTTGCTCATCAGCCACAGGCGTGCGGTTTCTTCGAGTTCTTCGAGGGCGTAACTGGCCTTGGAAACTGAGCTTTCCCAGACCACCGGGCCCAAGCGCTCGAGCATTACGCCACGCACACTGTTGGCGAGGCGCGCGACCTGGTCCGCCACATCGGGCGCGCCGGGGCGTTGATAGTTGATCAGCGGGATATGCCCGACCTTCATCACCTGATACGGCGTCAGCGGGGGCAGGATGTCATCCTGGCGCCAAACACCGGCAAGCGTCAGGGCCACCAAATGTGTGGAATGGGTATGCACCACACCACCGACGCCAGGGTTGCGATCGTAAACCTGGCGATGCAAGGCCAGGGTTTTTGACGGTTTGTCGCCAGAGACCCATTTGCCCGTAAGGTCGACCTTGGCGATCAACGCAGGGTCAAGGCGGCCCAGGCACGCATCGGTTGGCGTGATCAGCCAGCCGTCATCCAGGCGCGCGCTGATGTTGCCAGCGCTGCCGACTGTGTACCCTCGCTGATAAAGACTGTGACCGACGATGCAGATCTCTTCGCGCAAGGCGTTTTCGTTGCTCATTGCGCACCTCCTGCCAGTTGCTTAAGTGCTTTGTCGAAAAAGTCTCTACCGCCGAAATTGCCCGACTTTAGGGCCAGCGCCAGCGGTTCGGCAGTGTTGCTGAGGGTCGCGGGAACACCGGGGTCAATCTGCGTGCCAATCTGCAGTAGGCGCACGCCCAGGGCGGTGACTACGGCGCCAGAGGTTTCACCGCCAGCGACAACGAAGCGTCTTACGCCGGCCTGACGTAGGGCTTGGGCAATTTCTCCCAGGGCGTTCTCTACCAATTCGCCTGCGCGTTCGGCGCCCAGTTGCTGTTGCACCGCCTTGAGTTCATCCGCAGGGCTGGTGGCATAGATCAGTACGGTGTGTGGGTTGCTCAGGGCAAACGCCACGGCATCCGCCACTACCGACTCACCCGCCGCCAGGGCTAGCGGGTCGATGCGCAGCGCCGGTCGTCCGGCTTCGATCCACGCGGCGACTTGGCCGTTGGTGGCAATCGACGCGCTCCCTGCCAGCACCACCTCGCCACCGGGTACGGTAGGTAAGGAGGCTGGATCGAAGTCACGAAGTTTGCCGGCCCGGCGGAAGTTGTCGGGAAGGCCCAAGGCCAGGCCGGAACCGCCGGTTAACAGCGGCAGATCACTGCAAGCGCTGCCGAGGGTGTGCAGGTCTTGATCGCTGAGGGCATCCGCGATGGCCATGCCTATGCCTTGGGCGCGCAGCTCTGCAATCCGTTCGCGCACGTGTGATACACCTTGGGCGATGGTGTCGTAGCGCAGCAGGCCAACCTTTTGTGTGGTTTGTGATTGCAGTACGCGGACCAGGTTGGCGTCGGTCATCGCGGTCAGCGGGTGGTGCTGCATGCCTGACTCATTGAGCAGTTGATCCTGCACAAACAAATGACCGCGGAAAATGGTCCGGCCATTTTCCGGAAACGCCGGGCAGGCCAGGGTGAAATCACTGTCCAGCGCCTTGAGCAGGGCCTCGCTGACCTGGCCGATATTGCCGGCGGCCGTCGAGTCGAAGGTGGAGCAATACTTGAAGAAAATCTGCTCGCACCCTTGTGCGCGCAGCCATTCAAGGGCTGCCAGGGAGTCGGCTACCGCCTGCGCCGCCGGGACAGTACGCGACTTCAGCGCAATCACGATCGCATCGGCATCCAGTGTCGCAGCGACTTCATCGCTGGGGATACCGATGCTCTGCACAGTACGCATGCCGCCGCGCACCAGCATATTGGCCAGGTCTGTGGCCCCGGTGAAGTCGTCGGCGATGCAGCCCAGCAACGGGCGTGCGCTAGGTAGGTTCATGGGCAATCCTTATTCGGTTTCGGTCTTGGCAGTCGGGAGCTCAATGCCAGGGAAAATCTTGATCACCGCCGAATCGTCCTCACGCCCGAACCCGGCACTGGAGGCCTGCATGAACATCTGGTGAGCGGTGGCTGACAATGGCAGCGGAAACTTGCTGGCCCGTGCGGTATCCAGCACCAGGCCCAGGTCCTTGACGAAAATATCGACGGCCGAGAGCGGCGTGTAATCAGCCTTGAGAATGTGTGGCACGCGGTTCTCGAACATCCAGGAATTGCCCGCGCTGTGGGTGATCACTTCATACAGTGCATCGGCCTCGACGCCTTCACGCAGCCCCAGTGCCATGGCTTCCGCGGCAGCGGCGATATGCACGCCGGCCAGCAGTTGGTTGATGATCTTTACCTTTGAGCCCAGGCCATGGGCATCGCCCAGACGATAGACCTTGCCGGCCATGCCCGTGAGCACGTCATCGGCTTTTGCATAAGCCTCGGCTGGGCCGGAAGTCATCATGGTCATCTCACCGGCCGCCGCTTTGGCTGCACCACCGGAGATCGGTGCATCCAGGTACAGCAACCCTGCGTTTATCAAGCGCTGGCCCAGGTCTACCGCGTAGGTAGGGGCCACCGTGGCGCAACCAATCACCAGGCTGCCAGGGCGTAAGGCGGCGACGGCGCCATGTTCACCAAACAGGACCGTCTCGGTTTGTTCGGCATTGACCACGACGGTGATGATCACATCGCACGCGGCGGCCATCTGGACAGGCGAGCTGCAGGCAACGCCCCCTTCACTGGCGAACTGCTGCGTGACGGTTTCTCGCACATCACAGGCATGCACGTTGAAGCCGCTGCGCAACAACGAGCGGGCAATGCCCAGCCCCATCGCGCCTAAGCCGATAACACCAACATTCTTGTTATTCATGGAGGCTCCGTAGCAAGGCTGTGGGTACGTGGGCGCCGCAGAGGTGCAGGCGATCGTCCACATACAGGTGAGGGGCGGGAAGCTTATTCGGGGAGGTGTCGAACATCGTTGCCATCCTGTTTTGTTTTTTTGTCAGGGTGTCATGCGGGTTGAATAGATAATCCACCAATGATCAGATTATGTGAAGTTATTTTTTGATTTAACAATATTTAACATCACCGTGGGTCGCTGCGAGGCTTCAGCGTTGAGAACACAGGCGTTGAAACGCAGAGTGAGCACGGCTTTTGGCGGTGCTCACTGGAAGGCTGTGCGGTGCTACGCCAGGAATTAACGCGAGTAGGTGACTTCTGCGGTCCAGTTTGACGTTTTCTGGTTGCGCAGGTCCCAGAACGCCTTTGCAATGCCAACCGCCTCCTCGGATTCCGGTTCGACGAACGCGGCCACAGTGACCGTGGCCACATGCACGTTGTGGGTTTTGGCCGACTCGAAGAGGCCTGTCGTCAATGCACGAATACCGGCCTTACCCAGACTCAACGAAATATAATCTGCATTCGGTTCGATGCCGAAGAAGCCACCAGCCCCCAGGGTTTGCTCAGGGTGTTACTGCCCATCACATTTGGCCGCCGATGGGTTGCGCCGCTGTTGCCCGCATTTATCGCCCAGCATCCCAAAATACGTGTGGATGCGCGGTTTGCCGACAGGTACGTGGATGGTGTGGCGGAAGCTTCGATGTCGCGATTCGCGTTGGAGTGCTGCGCGACAGCACGCTGGTGGCCAAGCAGATTGCCCCTTTCCGCAACCGCCTTTACGCCGCTCCCAGCTATATCGCGTCCCATGGCCAGCCCCAATCCCTTGAAGCGTTGGCCGAGCATGCGTGCCTTGGATTCTGCAGCCATTCCAGTTGGCCGGACTGGGTACTTAAAAATGGCAGCCAGCAAAAAACTTTTTGGCCGACGGGCCCGCTGATATCCGACAGCTCGGAGTCGCTTTTACAGGCGGCGGTGGAGGGCGTTGGGATCATTCTGACGCCTGACTGGCTGGCTGGCGCGGCGGTGCGCGACGGCACGCTTGTGCAAATACTCGCGCAATGGGAAGGCGCGGAGGTGGGCGGAATCTATGCAGTGATGCCGCCGGGGCGGCTGGTTCCGACGAAGACAAGAGTCTTTGTCGATCAAATAACCCGTGCGATTCAGGCAGGCTGGCAGCAGTAAAAAGAGACATCCGATTAACAAAATAAAATTGTGTTTGTGAAAAATTTATATTGATTTTTTTTAGGTTGGTAGCGCTTTAGCATAAATCCACCTTCAAAAAAGCCGTCGGGCAGCGACCACGGTGCCCGGCACCACAAACCAATAAAAATTGTTATCGGAGTCCTGATGAGTCTTTCTCCTTTCCATCTCGCAATCCCTGTGTATGACTTGGCCGCCACTCGTCACTTCTACGGTGAGGTGTTCGGTCTTTCCGAAGGTCGTTCAAGCGACCAGTGGGTAGACTTCGATTTCTACGGCCATCAACTGGTCATCCATGAGCACCCTAAAACTGCGTCGCAGGAAAGCGTGCACAGCAACCCGGTAGACGGCCACGATGTACCGGTTCCGCACTTCGGCATCATCCTGGAGTGGGCACAATGGGAAGCCCTGGCCGAGCGCTTGAAAGCGCGCGCAACCAAGTTTGTGATCGAACCCTACATTCGCTTTAAAGGCCAGGTCGGCGAGCAAGCCACCATGTTCCTGTTCGACCCGTGCGGCAACGCGCTGGAGTTCAAGGCGTTCAAGGATATGAGCCAGCTGTTCGCTAAATAATAAAAACCTGGCGCACGCTAAAGAGTGCGCCAGGAAAACATAAATGAGCTGGAAGCTCATGAATCTAGCTACTGCCTAAAGCAGTCCTTTCATTCCAACAAAAAGGCTAGACATGAAACGTATCCCCTTAGTTTGGCAAATCGTTGCCGGGCTTTTGCTTGGCGTGCTCGTGGGTTGGTATTTCAATACCCATCCGGAAAATCAAGTATGGGTTAGTACCGAAATCCTTAAACCACTCGGAGACATCTTCATCAAGATGATGAAGATGGTCGTCGTGCCGATTGTTTTCTGCTGCATGATCCTCGGCATTGCCGGGGGCGGTGATAACAAATCGTTTGGGCGCATGGGCGCAAAGTCGTTGATCTACTTCTTTGCAATCACCAGCCTCGCCATCGTGCTTGGCTTGTGCTTTGCCAACCTGTTTGAGCCGGGTAAGGGTACCGACATTGCAGGGATCGCCCATAACGCGGCAGCCGTGCATATGGAGCCGTCGAAAGGCGCGCTGATCATCCTGCAAAACATCGTGCCCGATAACGTGATTGTCGCGATGTCGGAAGCGAAGTTGCTGTCGGTGCTGTTCTTTGCCGTGCTGCTGGGTATGGCGTTGAACACTTTGCCTAAAGAGAAAAGCGCACCGGTTATTGCAGTGGTGCAGGGCTTCTCCGATGCGATGTTCAAAGTCGTGTCGTTTGTCATGGCCTACGCACCGATCGGTGTATTCGGCATGATCGGCGCCACGGTGGCGACCTTCGGATTTGCCTCGTTGCTGCCGTTGCTCAAGTTGATCGGCGTGGTGTACCTGGCGCTGATTACCTTTGCTCTGTTGATGCTCGGAGGCATTTGCTACCTGATCGGCGAAAACGTCTTCAAGTTGATCAAGTACTTCCGTGATGAGCTGATTTTGGCCTTCTCCAGCGCAGCCTCTGCGGCGGTCATGCCACAGTTGATGACCAAGCTGGAAGCCTATGGCGTGCCTCGGCGCATCGTCAGCTTCGTAGTGCCTGTGGGTTATGCGTTTAACCTGGACGGTGCTTCGATCTTCCTTGGTGTGGCGACAATCTTCATTGCCCAACTCTATGGCATTGATCTGTCGTTGACTCAGCAGATTTTGCTGGTGGTCACAATGGTGCTGACGTCGAAGGGCGCCGCCGGTGTGCCTGGGTTTGCCATCATCATTCTGTCGGCCACCTTGGCGTCTGCCGGGCTGCCGCTGGAGGGGGTCGCGTTGATTGCCGGGATCTTCCGGATCATCGACAGCGGTACCACTACCTTGAACGTGCTGGGTAATGCAATTGCACCCCTGGTCATTGCCAAGTGGGAGAAAGCGCCCCTGGAGCGAAAAAGCTCAATAAGGGTCGAGCAGAACGCTTAATCAGCGACACACAAGAGCCTTCCACGTTAATCGCGTCGAGGGCTCTTTTTTGGGCTGATAAACCTATAAGAAGTTATTGCGTGTTCATTCTTTTCAGGCGCCGGGGTGCTCGGTTCAGATAAAGAATCGTGCCCTGTTAGTTGCCACTGTGCTGCCATTATTTATAAAAAAAACAGGTGGGCTATGTGCAAGAAATCAGTGTTCTATCGGACGCGTCGCTGCGTCGCAGTATGGATAGTGTTGCTATTTATGGGAACTTACCAACTCGCGGTTGCCAGCCCACGCACGGCGTTGACGCATTCTGCCGTGGCCGTACCTGACCAATTTGCTGCGGACACCGCCAACGCAATCTTTGCCAAAGGCGGGAATGCCGTGGATGCGGCCGTTGCCGTTGCCTTTTCCCTGGCGGTGACCTACCCCGAAGCTGGAAATATCGGCGGCGGCGGTTTCATGACCGTCTATTACAAGGGCAAACCCTATTTTCTCGATTACCGCGAGCGTGCGCCGCTGAAAGCAACGCGGGATATGTTCGTCGACAGCTCGGGTAAAAAAGTGATTGCTGCCGACCAGCCGCAAGGCAGTGTGATCGGACACCGCTCGGTAGGTGTACCCGGCACTGTCGCGGGTATGTGGGAGGCTCACAAGCGCTTTGGCAAACTCAAATGGGCGGACCTGATCGAGCCCGCCATTGGCTACGCACACCATGGTTTCGTCGTCGATGAAGCACTGGCCAGTGTTGCTGCAAGTGAAAACGCCAAACGCTTCGCCGGTAAAACCAACTTCGCTGAACATTTCGGCAGGCTGCAGGCAGGCACTACCTTCAAGCAACCTGAACTTGAGGCGGTTCTCAAGCGCATCGCCGCGCAGGGGCCGAAAGGCTTTTACGCTGGTAAAACCGCAGAGCTGATCGTGACCGATATGAGTGCCAATGGTGGCTTAATCAGCGCGCAGGACCTGGCCGATTACAAATCCGTGTGGCGTACCCCAATACAAGCCAACTGGAATGGCTTCCAGGTTGTCACCGCGCCACCGCCCAGCTCCGGCGGGGTCGCGCTCGTGCAACTGTTGAAGATGAAAGAGATGCGCCGCGAGGATTTCCAGGGCGTGCCGCTTAACTCCGTGCGCTATATGCATTTAGTGGCGGAGATCGAAAAGCGGGTATTTGCTGATAGGGCGCAGTACCTGGGTGATCCGGATTTTTACACGGTGCCGGTGCATGAATTGATCGACGAACACTACCTGGCGGGCCGAGCGTCTCAGGTCAATCTATCGATCCCTTCGGACACCAATAAGGTCGTCGCCGGCCTGAATATTGAATCGCCGGAGAAGCCCCAGACCACGCACTTCTCAATCGTCGATAAATGGGGCAATGCCGTTTCCAACACGTACACGCTCAATGGCTTTTTCGGCTCCGGCGTCGTCGCGGAAAAAACCGGAATTTTGCTCAATGATGAGATGGATGACTTCTCGGCACTGGCAGGAGTGCCCAATCAGATGGGCGTCGTGGGCACCGACACTAATGCCATCGAACCCGGAAAGCGGCCCTTGTCTTCGATGACGCCGACGATTTTCCTGAAGGACGGCAAGGTCGCCTTGGTGATCGGTACACCCGGTGGCTCGCGGATTTTTACCTCCATCTTCCAGGTCGTCAGTAACCTGTATGACTTCCACCTTGGGCTGAAAGATTCGGTGGGCGCGATGCGTTTTCACCACCAGTTGCTGCCTGCCAACACGATTTTCTGGGAACCCTATGCACCGATCTCGGGGCAACTGGCGACGGAAGTTGAAGGCGCAGGCTATAACCTTGCAAACCAGGGCTTCAATGGTGATATCCAGGCAATCAGGGTGGAACACGGCGTGCCTGAACCCGTATCTGATCCCAGGGGGAGGGGGGTGACGTCCATTGCCAAGTAGTGGGTCAATCCGCTCGTCTGGCTTACGAGCATTTGGCCAGACGCGCTCGGTAAGAGGGGCATCAAGGTGGATCGAGATCCACTAGAGCCCACGCCCCAGTGCTAGTTATTTATCCTGCGCTGGGGCGTTCGCCGGCCTGACAAAAATCTAAAGTTAGGCGAGCGATTCACCTGAATTTGCATCAATCTCAGCCCGCCTGAATGCCAGGATTGCACTCTCATGCACCGCTCCCCACTCCCGCATTGCGCTGATCAGTGGGGCAAGCGTGTTGCCTAATTCTGTTAGGGAATACTCGACCTTGGGCGGGACCTCTCGATAGATTTCGCGATGGATAACCTTATCTGTCTCCAGCTCTCTGAGTTGCAAGGTGAGCATCCGCTGCGTCACATCAGGGATTAGTCGGCGCAACTCGTTGAAGCGCTTTGTTCCTGACATCAGGTGGAACAGGATGAGCGATTTCCATTTCCCACCAATGACATCGACCGTAAAGGAGACAGGGCAAGCGAATGCTTCAACTTCATCCCGGGGAATGCATTTTTTCACAGGGCATCTCCTTGGTATAAAAAATGTGCCTACAGCACATAAATGTGCGTACTTACGAATATGGTGTGCGCACGCTAACATCATTCCGTATCAATCACTACGGAATGATCCGGATGAGCTTGTTGCTTTCCCCCCATGAAATAAAAGGCATGAAACTGAAAAACCGCGTCGTCATGTCGCCCATGTGCATGCACATGGCGGCAGATGACGGCTTCGTTACTGAATGGCATCGAGTGCATTACGGTGCCCGCGCCTTGGGCCAGGCGGCATTGATTTTCCCAGAAACGCTGGCAGTTCACGCCGATGGCCGTATTGGTGCCGGTGACCTCGGTATCTGGAGCGATGCACATGTCGCTGGCTTGAAGGCGCTCACTGAATTGCTTCACAGCTTTGGCGCGAAAGTCGGTGCTCAGATCGGTCATGCAGGACGCAATGCTGACTTGCCCAATCTTATTCACATTGCGCCATCGGCTATTCCGTTCACCGAAACCAGCCCTGTGCCTCGCGCACTCGCGGCTGACGAAATTCCGGGTTTGGTAAAGCTCTACGGCGATGCTGCACGACGTGCCAGTGAAGCGGGCTTTGATGTACTTGAGATCCATGCCGCGCATGGTTATTTGCTGAGTGAGTTCCTCTCCCCACTCGCCAACACCCGCGACGACGAATATGGCGGTGATGCCAAGCGTCGCTATCGCTTCCTGCGCGAAGTGCTGGAGGAAGTCAAAACCCATTGGGGCAATCGTCCTCTGTTTGTTCGTATCTCCAGCTCTGATTACGCCGAAGGCGGAAACACACCCGAGTCATTCCTTGAATACGGTCGCTGGATGAAGGAACAGGGTGTCGACCTGATCGACTGCAGCTCCGGCGGAATCAAGATGATCAAGGTGCAGACCTATCCCGGTTACCAAGTACCGGCCGCTGAGTTGCTGCGTAAGGAACTGCATATTGCGACGGGTGCGGTGGGTGTCATCCAGAGTGGTCGTCAAGCCGAAAAAATCCTGCAAAACGGCCGAGCTGACCTGGTGTTTGTCGGGCGGCAAATGCTGCGTGATCCGTTCTGGGTGCGCACTGCAGCAGATGATTTGAAGGAAATCATTGAGATACCTGCTGCCTACACGCGTTACGGCTCTGTATGGCTTGATACCAAAGCGTGAATCAGCCCGCGTCATAAGCGGGCGGCTGGACAGTCCTAATTCTCAATCCAATCCAATGAAGCAGGCGTGAAACCATGAGTAAACCTACTTACGTATACGAATACCAAGCCATCACCGAGGTGCTGAACAAGTACATCGAGGGCTGCAAGCAAGCAAAAAGCAGCCTCATGAAGCCTGCTTTCAATGAGCAAGCGACCATGTTTAGCGTCGATGGCGACGGTAAGCTGGCCGGCGGCGCAATTCCTATCCTGTTCAAGGGGATCGATGAAGGGTTTCGTCCCTCTCCTGATGCACCGGCAGCTATCGTCCGCATTGAGATTTTCGGTACGGCGGCGAGTGCGCGAATCGACGCAAACGACATGTCCGGCATTTCGTTTACCGACTTTTTCCATCTGTTGAAAGTTGAAGGCAAGTGGACGGTCGTCAGCAAGATCTTTCACACCCATGTCGCGCCTTGAACCTCTGTCGCCCTTGAGTCTGCGGAAGTTGAGGCTTCCCTGCACTCAGGTATAAAAATGGAAACGTCATGAAAACCCTTACCTCTGCTCTCGCTCTTACGGTCGTTACGCTTGCGCCCGGTACTGCCTCCGCCGCCACGTACCCGGGAGTTGAGCACAACACGGCGAAACTCTTGCAATCGCTTGAAGGTGTCCCGACGCTCGACTCCATGGCGCCGGTCGATGCCCGTGCGGCGCTGGCGGGTGCCCAGGCTGCCCCCCAAGTAGTCTTGCCGGCAGCTGATGTCAGCGAGAAGACGCTACGCGTGAACGGCAGCGATCTGAAATTGACCATCGTGCGCCCGGTCGGTAGCCAACAGAAGACTCTGCCCGCGTTCATGTATTTCCACGGCGGCGGCTGGGTGTTGGGCGACTTCCCGACCCACGAACGACTGGTGCGTGACCTGGTGGTAGGCTCGGGTGCGGTGGCGGTCTTCGTCAACTACAGCCTCTCGCCAGAGGCGGCATATGGCGTCGCTACGGAGCAAGCCTATGCCGCGACAAAATGGGTCGCCGAACACGGGCAAGAGATCAAGGTAGACGGCACTCGCCTCGCCGTAGCCGGCAACAGTGCTGGCGGCAACATTGCCGCCGTAGTTGCCCTGATGGCGAACGAGAAGGGTGAACCCGCACTGCGCTCGCAAGTGTTGCTGTGCCCAGTGACAGACTCCAACTTTGACACGCTGTCGTACAAGGCCTTTGCCAACGGCTATTTCCTGACGAAGGACATGATGGCGTGGTTTTGGGACAATTACGTACCCGACGCCGAGGTACGCAAACAGATTTACGCCTCTCCACTGCAGGCCACGACCGAACAGTTGAAGGGCTTGCCGCCGACGCTGATCCAGACTGCCGAATTCGATGTCCTGCGCGATGAAGCTGAAGCGTACGGCCGCAAGCTCGACGCGGCGGGTGTGCCTGTGAAGACGGTTCGCTACAACGGCATGATTCACGATTTCGGTCTGTCGAACGGCTTCAGCCGTCTGCCGACGCCGCGCAGCGCGATTGCGCAGGCATCTCATGAACTCAAGATCAACCTGAGCAAGTAATTTCAAAAACAAAGAATCCGCAGTCACGTTGAAACTGCGGGCTTCGTCATTGAAAACATATCCTCATCTCATTGCGAGGCTGCCTGCGCACAGCAGACTTTCGGAGCGTCTGCTGCGTTTGTGCGGTTGAGCATATTTCGATAATTGCACTCCTTTATGAAGAGCGACTAAATGAAATTTATATCTATTAAGCAGTTGTTTTTTGTGGCCTTGATTTCGAGCTTTGGCGCGATGGCTCAAGCAGAAAACGCACCAGGTGGCCCACAAGTTATCAGTAGTAAAACAGTCAGAAAAGCTACGTATGTAGAAGACTATCAAGCTATTACAGAGGTGCTTAACGCGTATATTGAGGGTTGCAAGCAGGCCAAGAGCAGTATCATGAAACCCGCTTTCAATGAACATGCGACGATGTACAGCGTCAGCGCCGAGGGCAAGTTGGAAGGCGGCGCGATTCCAATCTTGTTCGAGGGAATTGACAAGGATTTCCGTCCCTCTCCCGACGCGCAAGCCGCGATTACTCGTATTGAAATCGTCGGTAATGCCGCGAGTGCTCGTATCGATGCCAACGGCATGTCCGGCCTCTCTTTCACCGACTTCTTCCAGTTGCTGAAAGTAGAAGGCAAGTGGACGGTTGTTAGCAAGATTTTCCAAACCCATGACGCGCCTTAACTAGTCAAAGCAGCGCTGAAAATTGAGTTCGAAATTGAAGATGAGTTTCACGAAGTACTCGTCAGCACTTATCTAATTCTTCTTCACTGCATGCTCGGTAATCAGTTGAGCCAGTAGTTTTACTGGCTCAGTTAGACTGCGGCGTGCACGGTGCACCAAACCAATATCGCGATGGAATGTACGTTGTTTCAGGTCGATTGCACGTACCTCGGCAGGCCATTCTTTACGGGTGGCCGTTTCTGGCACCAAGGCGACTCCAACGCCGTTTGCAACCAGTTTGACGATTGCATCCAGTTCGTCGAGTTCGCAGACTTCGTGTAATGAAAAATGGGTTTGTCGCAGAAACCTATCAACTTGGCGTCCGCCGAAGGATGATCGGTCATAGCGGATAAAGGGTTGGCTCGATATCAATTCAGCCCAATCGTCTCCCGGCATATCGGCGGGGACGATCAGCCGGTAAGGTTCTCGCGCCAAGGTTGTCCAGCGCAGATCACTGTGAAGCGAGAAGGGCGGGCGGATTATCGCGGCCATATCGATTTCGCCTGAATCGACTTGGTTCACCAACTCCATCGACAAGCCGGGGAGCACTCGCGTTCTGCATTGCGCAGATCGTTGATGAAATTCAGCCAGGGCTTCTGGCAAGAAGGAGCGCTGAACCGAGGCAATCGCTCCAATGGTGATCAAAACATTCGCAGGAAGACCCACCGATGTCGAGCCCAGGTCTTTAAATTGGCGTACCAGTTCCTGACCCTGCGCCAAAACCTGGTGACCCATTCGATTGAGCTGAGCCGAGCGTCCCTTACGGTCGAATAGCTGTACCCCTAGCTCCGCCTCAAGGCGTTGCATCTGGGCGCTGACGGCGGCTTGGGTGAGGCCGATTTTGCTGCCGGCAGCCGCAAATGTGCCTTCTCTTGCCACAGCGATAAGTGTTTTCAGTTCTTTGATCATGCTCAAATAATAATTATGTTTTGCTTCGAAATGTATTTATATTTTTGTCGCTGAAGCGCTGCGTAAAATTGCTTCCGATATAGGTGAACAAACGGCAGGTGCTCCACCGGGCGCCTGCCGCTGGATCGTTTTTTTTGATAGCATGCGCCGCATTATGAAGAAACCCGCCCATGACATGCGCCAGCACATCATCGATGTCGCCAGGTCGCTGATGACCCAGAAAGGTTACACCGCCGTTGGCCTTACCGAGCTGCTCGCGGCCGCGGGTGTACCTAAAGGGTCGTTCTATCACTACTTTCGATCAAAGGACGAGTTCGGCCAAGCGTTGCTCGAAGAGTACTTTGAAGAATACCTCGCGCGTGTCGATGTGCAGTTGGCCAGTGAGGGCAGCGGCGCCGAACGTCTGCTGAGCTATCTACGCTATTGGGCCGAGACACAGGCGTTTGATCACACCGATCAAAAATGCCTGGTGGTCAAATTGGGTGCGGAAGTGTGTGATCTGTCCGAAAACATGCGCGGCGTACTTGAGAAGGGGACTGCCCTGATCATCGAGCGGATGGTTCGTTGTGTTGAGCAGGGTAAAGCGGATGGTTCCATAAGTGCGTCGGTTGACTCAGCAATATTGGCTGAAGCGCTCTACCAGATGTGGTTGGGCGCCTCGCTGTTGGTCAAGGTCAACAGAACACGCGAGCCTTTTGATGCTGCGCTTGATATGAGCCGACGCTTGTTGGCTTAGTGCCGATCGGCAGGCTTGGTCATGCTGCTCGATGGCACCACATGAATGCCAGGCTCCTGACTGATCGCGGCCTCAAGCAATGCCCGCGCAATCAGCGCCGGGGGGTTGAGACGCCAGCGTTCAGGTAACAACGGCGATGCAAGCTTGAGCATCCGGATCAGTGCACGCTCGGCATGGCGCACTTCCTCACGCTTGCCTCCGATGACACCCGGCCGCACATACGTCAGCGATTTAAACCCCACCCTCGCCAGATCCTGTTCCAAGCGGCCTTTGACCTGGTTATAGAAAAACGCAGATCCCGCATCTGCGCCGATAGCCGAATTGAGCACGTAGGTCGGCGTTCCATGCGCGCGTGCGAGCCTGGCCACTGCCAATGGATAGGTGCGGTCAACTCGCTCGAAGGCTGCTCTGGAGCCGGCTGTTTTAAGCGTGGTACCCAGCGTGCAGATCACTGCATCTACTTGCCAGCGATCAGCCTGTTCGTCCAAGTGATCAAAATGGATGGGCGTGGCGATGAGTTTAGGGTGCGCCGCCAAAGTCTTGCGTGTTGGCGCGTATACCTTGCCGACGCGCGGATCCGACAGGGCCAGATCCAATACATGGCTGCCAACCAGCCCGCTTGCGCCGACCAGTAGCAGCTTGAATGTTGTGGGTTCGTTCATGCTTGAGTGCTATCCCGCACAAAACGCTGGATAGCCTCGTTGACCGGTGTGCTGCCTTGGGTCAGTTCGATGATGACGCGACTGACGCCGGGCTGTTCGATGATCTGCAACAAGGCTGCGGCGACATCGTCACGCGGCACGTCGCCATAGGGGATAGCCAGGCCAGCGTGGACCTTGCCACTGCCGGCTGAGTCCAGCAAGGTGCCGGGGCGCAGAATGACCCAGTCTAGATCGCTCGCCGCTAAGTGCACGTCGGCGCGTTTTTTCACGGCCATGTAGTTTTCGAAGGTCTCGGAAACCGATTTGCCACGCGATGCCTCTGGAAACGCCGACACAAGAATAAAGCGCTGGATGCCCGCCAACTCAGCCGCGGCTACGGACAGCTCAAGGCCGTGACCGTCGATGGCATCCGTCATCTGCGCGCCGCCTTTGCCTCCGGCACCCGCGGCGAATACCACGGTATCACTCCCCGCCATCAGCTTGGCCAGAGCCTCTGTGTCGAGGTCAAGCAAGTTACCGGCAACGGGGATGGCGCCGAGTGCTTCGAGTCCCTCGGCCTGTTCCGCATGACGGTATAACGAATGTGGTTGATGGCCTCGGTCTGCCAGTTGTCGAGCAAGGCTTCGGGCCACTTTACCCGAACCACCGACGATAAAAACTGAGTGCATAGTTCCTCCAGATCAGGCGATGTTTCAAAAATTTCCCGCTCAAGCGAACCTGCAAACGCGCTCGGCGAATGCACGCTGAAGGTTATTCTATATTGGTCACTACAGAAATTGTCAAGCGCCTGGGAGATTTGGCCCCGGGCACGCGCCTTGTGTTCAAACGGCGCCAGAGGCCAAAAAAATCAGCCCGGAATAAACAAATAAAATTGATTTTTCGCATCCATATATATTGTTTTAATTGTCTGCTGGAGACCGCTAGCATTGATGCACTATCAACAAAAGCTCAAAGAGTGGCCCCATGCAATTGCTCGGAAATTTGCTGAAAGCGGTTAAACCCTCGCCAACGCTGGCAATCACGCGCAAGGCAGCAGAGTTACGCCGCAATGGGGCCGATATCATCAGCCTGTCAACCGGCGAGCCGGACTTTCCAACCCCCGATCACATCAATGCGGCTGCCAAGGCGGCGATTGATGCAGGCCAGACCCGCTACACCGATGTCGACGGCACTCCAGAACTCAAAGCGGCGATCGTTCGAAAGTTTCAGCGTGAAAACGGCATCACCTACGCGATAGACGAAATCAGCGTCGGCACCGGCGGTAAGCAAGTGCTGATCAACGCGCTGCAGGCCACCCTTAACCCCGGAGATGAAGTCATCATTCCTGCGCCTTACTGGGTGTCCTATCCGGACATGGTGCGCCTGGCGGGGGGCACGCCCGTGGAAATCCCCTGCGCGGTCCATCAGCATTTCAAGATCACCGCCGAGCAACTCCAGCAAGCCATCACGCCGCGTACCAAGTGGCTGATTTTGAATTCGCCGAGCAACCCGACGGGTGCAGGTTATAGCGCGGCAGAGCTTGATCGGTTGGGCGCCGTATTGTTGGAGCATCCGCAGGTCTACGTGTTGACGGATGATATGTACGAGCACCTGAGTTACGACGGTTGGGTGTTTTCCACGCTGGCTTCGCAGGTGCCGGCGTTACATGGTCGCGTGTTGACCGTGAATGGCGTTTCAAAGGCCTATTCTATGACGGGCTGGCGCATTGGTTATGCGGGCGGCCCTAAACCTCTAATTGCTGCCATGGCCACCATTCAATCGCAGACCACGAGCAGCCCCTGCGCAATATCCCAGGCGGCTGCCGTGGCAGCGCTGGACGGGCCTATCGATTTTCTGGCAGAGCGCAATGAAGTGTTTCGTCAGCGCAGGGATCTTTGCCTGGACGCTTTTAACACCACTCCCGGCCTGGTGTGTCGCCGTCCGGAGGGCGCTTTTTATCTCTTCCCTTCATGCTCGGGGCTGTTCGGGCGCAAAACGCCTGCAGGTGTAGTGCTGACCAATGACGTGGATGTCTGCCAGTACCTGCTCGAAGCCGCACAGGTGGCGGTGGTACCGGGGAGTGCGTTTGGGTTGGAGGGTTATTTCCGCATCTCCTTTGCGACCTCCACGGTGCTGCTGGAGCAGGCATGCGCGCGCATCAAGGCTGCGTGTGAACAGCTTGCTTGAGTGCAGCGTTTGGTTTGGCAGAGTTGGTTCCAGTCAAGCTGACAGGGAAGGGCTCAGCATCGCTACGGCTGTTGCGCCGATGCCTTGCAGATCTTCCCTGCTGGCAGCGTCATGTGCCTGCAGGGACATGCCTTCGAGCAATGTATTCAAGGCCGCGGCGAGCAGGCGAGTGTTGGTTTCCGGTTTGAGCTGACCTTGTTCCACTGCGCGATCCAAGCGCTGCTGTAAGTAGTCACGGCCTTCCTGGCGCAAGGCCTTGAGGGTCGCGGTGACTTCACCGGCATCGTCGGAGACATTGACTGCCGCGAGGACGACCATGCAGCCACAGGGCGCCTCGGGTTCGGTCAGGATCGACGCTGAGGTGTGGAAGAACTCGCTGATGGCGCGCACGATGTCCGGCTCGGTGTCCATGCGCTCCCACGTGGCATCCCAGAACGTCGCTTCGTAGTAGGCAACCGCTTCGAGAAATAACTTGGCTTTGTTGCCGAACGCCGCATACAGGCTGGGAGGGCTGATGCTCATGGCTGAACACAATTCCGCCACAGAAGCCGGCTCGTAGCCACGCCTCCAAAACACTGCCAGCGCCTGCAGCAGAGCCTCGTCTCGATCAAACGCGCGCGGGCGTCCTTTTGCGCGTGGAACAGAGATTGGGGTGGAGTTGGTCATTGAGTGCAGCACCTTGGGGGCGTATCGCCAGACGAGCATGCCTGGAAGAAAGTTCTGCCCAATGATACACAAAATGAAATTTTCGGTTGCGCAGCGTAACTCTGAGCTTTCAGGTCGGCCGTGACGCGTGCCCAAGGGCCGGTACGTTGTATCGCTCAAGCACGTGGCCAATACCGCTCAATAGCGGTATCACATGCTTCGCAATATCAACGGCGACTGCGGTGGGCACCATCTCTGCGTTTCGGCGAAAAAACAGTGGATCCTGAAAAATCAGCCTGAGCTTGGACAGGCTGTTGCTGACCGCGGGCTGTCCGATGTTCAAGCGCTCGGACGCCCTGGTGACACTCTTTTCCTGATACAGCGCAGCGAAGATCACCAGGCAATTGAGGTTGAATTGCGCAAGGCACTCGGTATTGAACGTTGACGTGGGGGGAGGTGTGTTCATGAGCTTTACCCTGTCATTTGTCTTCGTTCGCCGTTGGTCGTAGAACGTGCAGCTATTCTAAAATCTACTAGACGACCGGTCTAGTTTTAAATAGAGTGGCTGCCTTATGAAAAAGCATCATTCTGAAACACGCCAACACATCCTGGATGTCGCCAGGACGTTGATGACTCACAAAGGCTACACCAGCGTAGGGTTGGCTGAGGTGGTAGCGGCTGCGAGCGTGCCTAAAGGTTCGTTCTACCACTACTTCAAATCCAAGGAAGAATTTGGTCAGGCATTGCTTGAACAGTATTTTTCCGACTACCTCGCAACTGTCGACACGCTGTTGATGGGTTCTGCACCCGCCGCGCAAAGGTTGCTGAGTTACTTCCAGTATTGGGCGAAAACCCAGTGTTCTGATTTGCCTACCGACAAGTGCCTGGTGGTCAAATTGGGCGCCGAGGTCTGTGACCTCTCGGAGGGCATGCGCCTGGTGCTCGACCGAGGTACGCAGGCCATCCACGCAAAGCTTGAGCGCTGTATTGAGCAGGGGCTTGTAGATGGTTCGATCACGTCCACAGCGCCAAGCGCGACGCTTGCGCAATCGCTCTATCAAGTTTGGCTCGGTGCTTCGTTGATGATGAAGATCGGCAAGCGCGATGACGCCTTTGGAACGTCCCTGA
Source organism: Pseudomonas sp. RIT357 (assembly GCF_000632245.1). Classification (NCBI taxonomy): domain Bacteria; kingdom Pseudomonadati; phylum Pseudomonadota; class Gammaproteobacteria; order Pseudomonadales; family Pseudomonadaceae; genus Pseudomonas; species Pseudomonas sp. RIT357. The sequence continues at coordinate 82,132 of NZ_JFYX01000007.1, read as the reverse complement.
CTCTGGCAAAGCGACTTTTGTCGTAGCTATTTTTTTATCAATTTACTAGACGACCGGTCTATTTAGCTGAGGTCCATCATGACAGACAACACCACTCGTACCGACTTATTCACCCCCATCAACCTGGGCGCGATGAAACTTGCCAACCGTATTTTGATGGCACCTGTAACCCGTAGCCGCTATGCCGAAGATGGTATCCCTAACGAGCTGCACGCGGAGTATTACGCTCAACGCGCCACGGCGGGCTTGATCGTCGCCGAGGCCACCAACATCTCGGCGCAAGGTCGCGGTTATGCGGCCACCCCCGGCATCTGGAGCGAGGAGCAGGTTGCGGGTTGGAAGAAAGTCACGGACGCCGTGCATGCCGCCGGCGGCAAGATCGTCAGCCAACTGTGGCATGTGGGGCGATTCTCCAGTGTCGAACTGCAACCTGACGGTGCCGCACCGGTCGCGCCTTCCGCGATCAAGGCTGAAGGCGACACCTACACCACCAATGGCTTCGTCCCGGTGTCGATGCCACGGGCGCTTGAAACCGATGAGATCCCGGGGATCATCGAGCAGTACAAACGCGCTGCCGAGAATGCCAAGCGCGCTGGTTTTGATGGTGTAGAGGTTCATTCGGCCAACAGCTACCTGCTGGACCAGTTCCTGCGGGACTCGACCAACCATCGCACCGACCAGTACGGCGGCTCCATCGAGAACCGTGCGCGCCTGACCCTGGAAGTGACCGAAGCAATCGTCAAGATCTGGGGGAACGACCGGGTTGGCATCCGCCTGTCGCCGGTCACGCCTGACGCCGGCAACACGCCGCCCGACAGCAACGTGATGGCGATGTATGGCTACCTGATCCAGCAACTGAACGCATTCGACCTGGCTTACCTGCACTTCGTTGAAGGCGCTACCGCCACCTCGCGTGATGTACCGGAAGGCGTGGACATGGACGCATTGAGCGCGCAGTTCAACGGGCCATTCATCGGCAACAACAACTACGACCTGGACATGGCTATCGAGCGCCGCGCCCAAGGCAAGATCGACGCCGTAGCGTTTGGCCGCCTGTTTATCTCCAACCCGGATCTGGTTGAGCGCTTGCGTCGTGGGGCCGAACTGACCATCGCACCGCGCGAGTCGTACTACGGCGGCGGCGCGAAGGGCTACACCGACTGGCCTGTCGGCAACTACTGATCCGCTTATATCCGCGATAACCCTAAAAACTGCCCGCACAGACGGGCAGTCACCAACGAGAGGAACGTCCATGAACTATCTGCAGAATAAAACCGCGATCATCACTGGCGCATCGTCCGGCCTGGGTGCTGCATCGGCACGTGCCTTGTCCGAGAAAGGCGTTCGAATTGTCGCAGCAGCCCTGGACCAGCAAGGCCTGGACGCCATCGTCAGCGAGTTGAAAGGCAAGGGCGGGGACGCGGTAGGTCGCGTCAGCGACGTTACCAACCCTGAGGATATGAAAGCGCTCGCGCAATTCGCCCAGGACTCTTTCGGTTCGGTGGATATCCTGATCAACAACGCAGGCTTGATGCTGTTTTCCAACTGGGTCGACCTGGCCACCGATGATTGGGAAAAGATGATCAACGTGAACATCAAAGGCTACCTGCATGCTATCGCAGCGGTGTTGCCGTTCATGCTGAAACAGAAGTCGGGCCAGATCCTGAATATGGATTCGGTCGCCGGTCACCAGGTCGGGCCTGCTGCGGGTATCTACAGCGCCACCAAGTTCTTCGTGCAGGCCATGACTGAGTCGATGCGCAAAGAGCTGGGCGTTCAGCACGGCATCCGTGTCAACACGGTCAGCCCGGGTGTGATCAACACCGGTTGGGCCGATAAAGTCACCGACCCGGCAGGCCGTAAAGCGGCGCAAGAGCTGAATAAAATCGCTATCTCGCCGGACGATATTGGGCGCGCAGTGGTGTATGCACTGAATCAGCCTGAAAACGTCACCGTCAACGACCTGATCATTTCGCCGACCCGCCAGGATTGGTAAGTCATAAGCGTTGAAATCACCCAGCCCAGGCACCGCCGCAACGCCGTGTGCCTGGGCGCTACAGGATCCGTCCTGTCCGCCCAAGTAAAAGCAATGAGTCCCTTCAATAACACTCGCATTTTGATTGTTGACGGTGGCGCTGGCGAAGAGCCTGCGAGCCCGGTTTGAAGGCAAAGCCCTGCCGACCTATGTCTACAGGGACTATGGCTTGCTGGTCTCGCTGTCACGCTATTCGGCGGTGGGTTACCTGATGGGTAAACTCACGGGCAGTGTGACGCTGGAAGGATGGTTGGCGCGGGCGTTCTATGCATCGCTGTACCGCATGCCCCAAGTCGCGCGCTATGGCCTGGTACCCTCGGGATTACTGATGTTGGGTAACCACTTGTTGGGGCCAGGCACCGTGCCTCGGTTGAAACTGCACTAGATCACTGATGGGGTTAGCGCTTCTCCGATCGCATAAAAGTGGCCGCCTGCGATGTAGTGCAGGCTACGAAAGTCCGGGTGCGCACGCTCAAAGTGCCAATGGCCGTCGCTGAATACCCGTGTGTCGGCCCAGGCAGCGACGACTTCACCGATAAACAGGTCGTAGGTCGACTGGTTGTGAGGTTCGGGCAATAGTTTGCACGCAAGCCAGGCCGAGCAGCCGGCCACGAATGGCACGTCATGGCCGCTGATACTGAACAGCTCGACGCCGCTATGAGCCAGCTTCTGTGGATCTTCCTGGAGGCTGACGCTGCCCACATCGCAGGTCAATTGCAGCTGTGCCACCGTCGGAACCTGAATCACAAACACGCCGCTAAGCTCTACGAGTTCGCGGGTTTGGGCGATCTTGTCCAGCACCACAGTGACTTTGGGGGGTGAGAAATCCAATGCACAGGCCCATGCCGCGGCCATCACATTTCGAGTCTCCTCGTGTTGAGCAGATACCAGCACGGTGGGGCCGTGGTTGATCAGCCGGTAGGCCTTTTCAAGCGGCACTTCGGCAATGTGGTCGTGCATCGTCACTCCAGAAAAATGAAACCCCGCATCCATTGCTGGAGCGGGGTAGGGCACATTCACGCTGTGGCGGTTTGGTTCAGGTATACCTGGAGGCTTTCATGACCGCCGACAATGAGCGACTCGATGGTCGAAGTCCATTGCCCCTGGGGATCAGGCTCTCGCGTGTCGAAGGTCGCACACCACAGAATCACGGTTTTCTGTTCGCCGGTCAGCGGAATCAGTCGCACGGTCAACACGTAGTTGTCGACGGGCAGTGGTGCTTCAACGAAGCGGTAGGAGAACTGCAGATTCACCGCGTCTACCGACAACAACTGCTCGCGCAGAATGGCGCCGTCCTGCAACGTCAGCCGACGGATGCAGCCAACCAGTCCGTCAGGCTGACCGTCTTCGATGACGCTCTGCGGGATCGCCGGGTGCCACTGGCTGATCTTGCCGAAGCGCTTGAGTACATCCCAAACGCGCTCGGCGCCGCCGTCTACAACGGCGTTGTATTCAACTTTTGCCATGATTCATCACCTTAAGAAACAGCATTGCGTTCAGGCCGCTCGGGTCAGCCTTCGAACTGGTGATAAACCTTGGCGATCACCTTCCAGGTGCCGTCGATTTTGATCAGTGTCAGGTAATCGTTGTAGTCGGCACCGATCGCGTCCTTTTCCATATCCACCCTTACCACGGCGGTGGTTGGGGTGATCGCCAGCACGTCCAGGCGGGTACTGATATCCGGGGCCGTGCCATTGGTACGGACGAAGTCGAACAGGTTGCTGATCGGGCCGCCCAACAGTTTGCCGTTGGTGAAGCCGTACATCACTGCTTCCTTGTGGAAGGCCTGCTCCAGCACTTCCGGGCTGCCGGCACGCAGGCCGTCAGCGTATTGCTGGGCCACGGCGACAACGGCGTTGTAGTCCTGGGTGGGTACAGCTTTGATGTTTTTGCTCATGGTCAAACGCCTTCGCATGGTTTTGGCGCCAATAGGGCGCGGTTCAAACGGCTGGGTTAAGGAGCAACGTGGGTGTGGTAGATCTTGCTGATGACGGTCCACTTTCCGTCAACCTTCAGCAGGTTGAAGAAATCGGTGAAGCAGAAGCCGGAGATGTCATTGGTATCGATACGTGCGCTGGCAGCGGTGCCTACGATATCGACGTTGACGATGGCGCCTTCAGCTTCCGGTGAGGGACGGAAGGCGCTGTCGATGATGTCGAACAGACCCTGGATCGGGCCTCCGGTCAGCTTGCCTTCGCCATCTACACCAAAGATGGTGGCCTGCTCGCTGAAGGCAGGTTTCATGAGGCTGCTTTTGGCTTGCTTGCCACCTTCGTTGTAGTGGTTCAGCACCGTGACGATGGCGTTGTAGTCTTCGACGTAAGTTGGGTTGCTCATGGTTTAACTCCTAGTTTGAAGAGGGTGGAAGAAGGGCTTGGTTGATCGCTTTGCGTGCATATCCAGCGATGGTCAGTAAGGCGATCAATGCAACGACCAGACCCGTCCAAGTCATCATTTGAGTCGATCGATTGGTCGTTACCTCGCCACTGATTATCTGTGCGACATCAGCCGCCAGAGAGCCCAGGTACGCATACAGAAATGTTCCAGGAAGCAGGCCGATCCAAGTCGCCAGCAGGAAATCTCGACGGGCGATTCGGCTGGCTCCGAGTCCGTAGCTCAGCGGAGCGAACGGCACGATGGACGCCAGGCGCAAGAGGAAAACAATTCGAAAACCTCCTGACTCGATTGCGTGGTCGACCGCCGCTGATGTGGGGCTGTTCGCCAGGCGTCGTTTGACCCAAGGGCGCAGAAGCGATCTGCCCAAGGCAAACGCGACCGCTGCAGACAGCAAGCCAGCGGGCGAGATGAGCAGCGTTCCGCCCATCGGGCCGTACAAAAAACCTGCGAGCGCCGTGAGCATCGAGGCGGGTACGAAGGCGACAGTGCCCACCACAAATATCGCGGCATACAGCGCAGTCCCGACGACTCCGAGCGAGCGAATAATCTCGGTCCACTGCGCGACGCTGTGTACGGCCAGGTCTATCACGTTGCCTATCCGACTCATTCAGTTTGTGGGAATGCTTCCCGTCCAGCGCATCACTGAAAGCCATTTAATTAGCGATCGCTACATATTGCGTGCATTCTATAGTGACCACTACAGTTAGTGTCAAGACATTACTTTCGGTGTTGGTGAGTCAATAATATTGCGCTGCAACTGATCCTGCCGATTCAGCCTGATTGCCCGGTTAGGTAGGAGAAAAACCCTTGCTCTGGTGCGGTTTAACCGCTCGTCCGTTCGCGTTTTAAATCGACAAAAAACAAGTCGATACACCAAGTGCTCTTTCACTGGTGTAATAAAAAATACTTATAAACCAGTGGCTAAATCACAAAGTGCAGATCTCGCTTCCCGCTCCAAGCATTAAAAAGCCACTCAAGTGAGTGGCTTTTTTTGCCTGTGATTTAGGGAGTGGACGCTTCGGTGTCTTTTTTATGTGGGGTCAATGTTAGCGACGTGCTGAGTACCCGCAGCTTCATCCCGTCTCTGTCATACCAGCGTCGACGCTTGTATGGAGCCGCCGCTGTTGAGCAATGCGTTGCAATGGCCGAGCGACTGCGCCAACTCGGCGAATGTGCGCTTGGAGGCATTCAAAGAGGGTATGCGCTTCTACTTTGAAACCCTGGTTTCCCGGTTGAGGCTCAGTGCAACGAATTCGTCCTTCCGGTTGATGGGCACCAGGACAGGTCGCATGGGTGGGTCAAAGCTGCGCGTGAGGTGAGCCAATAAGCGCGGATAACGATACCCGCGGACTGATTTACTCGACGGGGGCACGCCAGGGCGTGCGACAACGACCATAACTACCGATGTCACTCAGTGGCAAACCGCTGCCTTTTTATCCGGTACATATCACCGTCTGCATGGCTGAGCAGCGTATCGGCGTCCTCTCCGTCCGCCGGATAGCACGCCACGCCGACACTGCAGGACGGCATTTGTACCCCGTCAAATTCAGCGCTCAACGGCTCGGCCATGACCGCGAGGATTTGCGCCACCCTCTCCGCGATAGCGTCCTTCGACGGCACATCGGTCAGCAGTACGGTGAATTCATCACCGCCCATCCGTGCCACCAAGTCACTCTCGCGTACGCAACGTTCCAACCGTCGAGCAATCACACACAGCACGCGATCGCCCATGGCATGGCCATGCACATCGTTGATGCCCTTGAAGTCATTGATATCCAGAAACAGCAGCGCCAGGGTGCTGTTGTGAGTCTGTGCGGCGTGCAGGGCCTGGTTCAGTTGATCATTGAACAACGACCGGTTGGTCAGCGCTGTCAGTGGGTCATGATGGGCGAGGAAGCGTAGTTCCTCTTCGGCTTTGGTAAGGGCTGTCACGTCCCTGGCGACCCCGATCCGTGCGCCCACCTCCTTGGACCAGAAAGCTGCCCACAGGATGTGCACGATACTGCCGTCCTTGCGGATATAGCGGTTGCGGAAGTCGACATGGGGTTTGCCATTCATCACCCGGACAATCGAGGCCCGCGTGCGTGGCAGGTCTTCAGGGTGCATGTAATGGGTGATCAGAGTGCCGGTCAGTTCTTCTGCACGGTAGCCGAGCAATGCCTCGCAGGCATCGCTCACAAACACAATCTGGTTTTCACTGTCGACGACAAACACCGTATCCAGCATCAGGTGGATAAGTTTGGGATAGAGAGCTTGCAGGTCTACGGGCATGATGCATCGGGTATCCGGTTCATATCTGCCGATCATAGCCCGATCATGAAGGGCGGCGGCGAGCAATTCTGCTAATTTTCAGTGCCCTCTGCGGCTTTTCATCTCACACGGTCATTGCCTTGCGGCACACATCCAAAATTTCATCCGCCAATGGCGAGTCATCGGGACAGGCCCGGGATAACACCACGGCGCCGACCGCATGGGCGAATCGGTTGATCATCTGTTCCCGAGCGTCCTTATCCAGCTCGGCAGCGTCCTGCTGAAGGGCGGCCAATGCGTTTTCGATGCCTTCGGCGAACGTTGCCTTTACCGTTTGCGATTGACGCGCCGCGTCCCCGCACAGGGCCGACATCGTGCAACCCTGGCCGGGGGCATCACGGTGCTCTCTGGATACGTAGCGATTGAAGAACTCATCGGCGCCCAGCCCGGCGCTGTTGGTCAGCGATTGGGACAGCCCGTTTGCGGCGGCTTCAGCCATTAAGTCGGCTTTGGACCCGAAATGCTTGTAGAACCCGCCATGGGTGAACCCGGCTTCTGCCATCAGGTCTGCCACGCCGACACCGTCATAGCCGCGCTCACGGAACAATCTTGAGGCCGTTTCGACGATGTGCGCGCGGTTTAACTGCACTTGTGCCTTGCTGACCCTCATACCTTTACCCTCGCTGGTGACGACTGTTTTCGGTGCTCACTATACATTGATGTCAATCAACATCAAAACCATTGACGGATAAGATTATGATCGACATCATAAGCCCCGCCACACTCAATCATCGTTAATCCAGAGAGCACAGTCATGACGAACGCTTCTTCTATCCTGATTACCGGCGCGTCCAGCGGCATTGGCGCCACCTATGCCGAGCGCTTCGCCCAGCGCGGCCACAACCTGGTACTGGTCGCCCGCGACAAGGCGCGGCTGGAAACGCTGGCGGCGCGCTTGCGCCAGGAACACGGTGTGGATGTCGACGTGCTACAGGCCGACCTTACCCAGCAGGCGGACTTGGCTGTGGTCGAAGCGCGCCTGCGCGATGACACGCGCATCGGTGTGCTGATCAACAACGCCGGCGCGGCCCAGACGGGAGACTTCCTGGCGCAGACGGGCGAGAGCATTGAGCAACTGATCGCGCTGAACGTCACCTCGCTGACGCGACTCGCCCGCGCAGTCGCACCGAGGTTGGTGCAGGCCGGCGAGGGGGCAATCGTGAATATTGGCTCGGTGGTTGGTCTGGCGCCGGAGTTGGGAATGACGCTGTATGGCGCGACCAAAGCGTTCGTGCAATTCCTTTCCCAGGGCATGAGCATTGAGCTCTCTGGCAAAGGCGTTTATGTGCAAGCGGTGTTGCCGGCAGCCACCCGTACGGAAATCTGGGAGCGCTCGGGCATCGACATCAACACGCTGCCAGAGGTCATGGATGTGGGTGAACTGGTGGATGCCGCACTGGTCGGTTTTGACCGGCGTGAACTCGTAACCATCCCGCCACTGCATGACGCCGCGCGCTGGGACGGTCTTCAGTCCGCGCGTCAGGGCTTGTTGTCGGAGCTGCGTCAGGCTCGCGCTGCTGAGCGCTATCGCCCACAGTAACGGGTGCGTGTTTGAGTCCACGGCGCAGGCTTTGGCCTATGGGGACGCGGGGCGGGCTAAAGGGAAGGTTGTCGTACAACTGAATGCGCTATGATGGGCATTCATTCGCCAACCGAGATACCTGTTCTTGATGGACAACCCGAACGTCCAGCCCACCGTTCGCCGCCGGCACCGCAGTCTGGCTGAAGAATTGGTCACCGAGCTTTCCCGGCGCATTTGCAGCGGGGAGCTCCCGCGAGCAACCAAGCTGCCTACCGAATCTGAAGTGATGGCCGAGCACGGTGTGAGTCGCACCGTGGTGCGCGAGGCCATTTCGCGTCTGCAAGCGTCTGGCCTGGTGGAAACGCGGCACGGCGTCGGCACGTTTGTGAAGGATATTCCCAGCCCCAGCGGATTTCGGATTGACCCCGACACCATCGTCACCTTGCAGGACGTGCTGGCAGTGCTGGAGCTGCGCATCTGCCTGGAAGTAGAAGCTGCCGGTCTGGCCTGCCTGGGTCGCACCGACCAGCAATTGCAGGTGATGCGCGACTCGCTGGACGCGCTGAATTCGCGGGCGGTGAGTGCCGACTACGCGGTATCGGCGGACTTCCAGTTTCACCAGCAGATCGCGCTGGCCACCGGCAATCGCTACTTCACCGACATCATGTTGCACCTGGGGGTCAACATCCTGCCGCGTACGCGCCTGCACTCAAAACGCTTGGCCAACGCCAACAAGGAACCTTACCTGGAGCGCCTGAGCCGCGAGCACGAGGATATCTACAAAGCCATCCTGCGCCGTGACGCAGACGCCGCTCGCGCCGCGATGCGCCTGCACTTGTCCAACAGTCGCGAGCGTATGCGCCGGGCCTATGAAGCCGCCGCCGCTGAATTGTCGAACGGCCCCGCTGCGGTGAACGCGCCGCCCTGAAGTCGGCCACCGGGCTCATCCGCCGACGGTTGCGGTTGCTGCTCGACCTTGGCGCGAAAGGGTTCCGAGCTGTCCTGCGGCGCAAAGCCCAGGTGCTCGGCGTGCCGATTGCTCCACCAGCACTCCTTATTGTCCGAAACGCCATACACCACACTGTGCCCCACATCCTTGGCCAGCAGGGCGCGGGCCACCAGGTGATCGAGGTCCGCGTAACTCAGCCAGGTGTGCAGCATCCGCCGGTTGCGCGGTTCGGGGAACGACGAGCCGATGCGCAAGCTCACGGTTTCAATCCCGTATCGATGAAAGTAGAACGCCGCCAGGTCTTCGCCGTACGCCTTGGAAAGCGCGTAGTAACCATCCGGGCGGCGCTGTGCGTGCACATCCAGTTCAACGTCTTGAGGGTAAAAACCGGTGACGTGATTGGAGCTGGCGAACACAACCCGTTTGACGCCCTGTTGTCGCGCCGCCTCGTAAATGTGGAAGGTGCCGCGAATATTGGCGTCGAGAATTTCTTCGAACGGCCGCTCCACTGAAATCCCGCCCAAATGCACGATCGCGTCAACGCCATCGACCAGCGCCGCCACGGCAGCCTTGTCGGCCAGGTTGCACTGGATCACTTCGTCGTGTTCACCCGCGCTGGGCGCCATCGCGCTGATGTCCGAGGCGCGCACGATGTGGGCATGGGCCTGCAAGGTTTCCCGCAGGATCTGCCCCAGGCCGCCGGCGGCGCCGGTGAGCAAAATGCGGGTGAAGGGTTTGGGTTGTGTGGTCATGGTCAGGTCTTCCATTGAGCGCTGAATGCAAAGCGATTGCCTGGCGAGCGATGCGCGTTCGCCAGGCAAGTCGCGGGGAGGGGGCTTTACATAAAGTTGTATTGAACGCCCAAGCGCCACCGCGCCTGACGGTCTTCTGAGGTGGAGTTGACCTTCACATCACCAATCTCCATGAACGGGGCCCATTCCTTGGTGAGCTTGTATTTGACGATCAGGTTCTGTTCGTAATCGCTCTTCTTGTTGTCGTAGCGGATGTAGTCAGTCTTGAAATAGATGAACTGATATTCGTACGCCCACTTACTGGCCGGTGTGTAGCCGAGCCAGCCCTCGAAACGATGGGTGGTCTGGTCATCCTTGATGTGATCGGGCAAATCCTCGTTGACCTGATCGCGGTCCAGCTTCTTGGTGTCCAGGCGATAGCGCGTGGCGGCGTAGAAGGCGTCGTTGATCTTGTAGTTGTACTTGAGGCCCAGCTTGTAGGTGGTCGAGTCCTTCGAGCTGTCCATCTGGAACGCGGGGGTCAACGTCGATTGCGGGCTGAGCTTGTAGTTGTAGCTGACGGTGAACTCATGCCCGTTGTTGACCATGTTGTCGTACGCGACATCTTCACGGTCCCCGGCTGTGCGGTATTTCATCTCCGCTTCAAATCCCAGGCCACTGTCCAGACGGTAGTTGAGCTTGATTCGATCAGCGTGGGCGCTGTCTTCCTCGGTGAACTGGTGGCGGTAGTTGATGCTGGCAGAGTCAGCGCTGACGTAGAGCGGCAGGCTGAAGGTCAGGGCAGTAACGAGCGTGCGTAGGGTGGTGTTCATACGGTCTTCTTTTTTGTTTTTGTTAGGGTCGTTTGACGGTTGCTACGGCAATACGTTGTTGCGTGTGGCTCTCATCTAAGGTTCAGATATACGTTATCGTACGACAAGATGACTCGTCTACCGCCCATCGATCGTTTTGAAACACTTTGAAACATATGTCCCCGGCGAATAAGGCTTTACAGCAATCTTCGTTATTCCTTAGTTGTCTTTAAAAATAGGGGTTTTACGGCGTTTCACGTGAAAAGCAGTGGATGGCGGGGCAGGTTATTGGGTCTTTTCAAGTGTTGTACGATGACCTATGATCGGTCGCAACAGACGACATTCCTGTCTCAAATCCAATAAGAAGGCTTAAGACGTCCATGAGAATCACAGCAGTCAACGTCCAGGTATTTTCCTACCCGACCCGCCGCGCAGTGGACAGCGCCGGCCATGCTCACCCCGGTGATGTCACCCAGGCGCAGATGGCTTTGCTGCGCATCCAGACTGAAGACGGCCAGGAGGGTTTTGCATTCGGCGCCCCTGAATTGATCCGCCCTTATGTGTTGGATGGGTTTGTGCGCAAAGTGCTGGTGGGGCAGAACGCCTTTGATCGCGAAAAGATCTGGCAAGACCTCGCCCATTGGCAGCGTGGCAGCGCCAGCCAACTGACCGACCGCGCCTTGGCCCTGGTTGAGCAGGCTCTGTGGGATTGGGCAGGACGCAAACTCGGCGTGCCAGTGCACAAGTTGATCGGTGGTTTCCGCGACAAGGTGCCGGCCTACGGCTCGACCATGTGTGGCGACGAACTGCCCGGCGGCCTCGCAACCCCCGAAGACTACGGCCGCTTTGCCGAGACCCTGGTGCAGCGTGGCTACAAGGCAATCAAGCTGCACACCTGGATGCCGCCGGTGTCCTTCGCGCCAAGCCCGCGCATCGACGTCAAGGCTTGCGCTGCTGTGCGTGAGGCGGTGGGCCCGGACATCGCGTTGATGCTCGACGGTTACCACTGGTACAGCCGCACCGAGGCGCTGTACATCGGTCGCGAGCTGGAGAAACTCGACTTCGCCTGGTTCGAAGAACCGATGATGGAAGAGTCAGCCGAGTCCTATGCCTGGCTCGCGGGGCAACTGGATATTCCGGTGCTCGGCCCGGAAACCCTGTCCGGCAAACACCTCGCCCGCGCCAGTTGGGTCAAGCACGATGTGTGCGATATCTTGCGTGCCGGTGTCGCGGGCGTCGGTGGTATTGCGCCGTGCCTGAAGGTCGCGCACCTGGCCGAATCGTTTGGCATGGACTGCGAAATTCACGGCAACGGCGCCGCCAACCTGGCGGTGGTCGGTGCGATCAAGAACTGCACCTGGTACGAGCGTGGCCTGCTCCACCCGTACCTGGATTACGACGAAGTACCGGCCTACCTCAATCGCTTGGTGGACCCGATGGACAGCGACGGTTTTGTGCACCTGTCCGACTTGCCGGGCCTGGGCGAAGACATCGATTTCAACTACATCGAGACCAATACGCTTAAAAGCTTCTGACGTTTACACGGTCAGTCCGGCATGCGTCGGGCTGATCAAGAGCCCTATAAATATAAAAAAGGCACTCTTGTTATGAGCATTTTCCCTTCGCTGTGGGCGCGGGTGTTCGTCGCCGCGCTGGCCGTTACCGCCGTACCGGCAAGCTTTGCCAAAACGCCGGCCGATCAACTGATCGTCGGCATGAGCATGATCAACCTGTTGTCCCTCGACCCAGCTGCCGCCACGGGTCTGGATGTGTCGGAAATCAACGCCAACCTGTATGACATGTTGCTGGTGCAGGACGTCGCCCAACCAGACCGACTGGTGCCAGCGCTGGCCGAGCGCTGGCAGGTCAGTGAGGACCGCAAGACCCTGACCTTTAACCTGCGCACCGGGGTGAAGTTCCAGTCCGGCAATGACTTGAGCGCCGAAGACGTTGCCTGGTCGCTGCACCGGGTGCTCAAGCTCAACCTCGCACTCGCTTCCACCTGGAAGGCCTACGGCTTCACCGCCGAAAACGTCGAGCGCTACATGCGCGCCACGGACCCCACCACCTTCGTGATCGAACTGCCACGGCCGACCGACCCGCTGCTGGTGCTCAACACCCTGGCGACCTCGCCCAGTGCGTTCATCCTCGACCGCAAAAAAGTCCTTGAACACCAGAAGGGCAGCGACATGGGCGCCGCCTGGCTGGTGACTCACGCGGCCGGCAGTGGCGCATTCGTGCTCAATGACTGGCGTGCCAACGACGTGATCCTGATGACGCGCTTCGACGGTTACTGGGGCGGCCCGGCCAAGCTCAAGCGCATCGTGATGCGCAACATGACCGAGTCGCAGTCATTGCGACTGATGATCGAGCGCGGTGACCTGGATATCGCCAAAGGCATGTCCGCGCCGGACATCGAAGCCCTGCAGAAAAGCGACAAAGTACGCACCCAGACCCTGCAACGCGGCACCTTGTATTACGTGGCCCTGAGTGTGAAGCAGCCAATGTTCGCCGACGCCCGTGTGCGCAAGGCCGTGCGCTCGCTGATCGATTACCAGGGCATCAACCAGACGGTCATGCCCCATTACGGCGTGATCAACCAGCGGCCGCTGCCATTGGGCCTGGCCGCGCGCCTGCCGGACCCGGGCTACAAGCTCAACGTCGAGCAGGCCAAAGCCTTACTGGCTGAAGCCGGTTACCCGAACGGCTTCAAGACCACCATCCGCGTGCTGGCCGAACCGCCGTTTATCAACATCGCCTCCAACCTGCAATCGACCCTGGCCCAGGCCGGCATCGAAGCCAGCATCATCACCGGCACCGGTAACCAGATCTACGGCGCCATGCGCGAGCGCACGTTCGACATCATCGTCGGTCGCGGCGGTGGCGGGGCGGAGCGGCATCCCCATTCCAGCCTGCGCACCCTGGTGTACAACCCGGATAACCGCGATGAAGCCAAGCTCACCAACTTCCAGGGCTGGCGCACATCGTTCTACAGCCCTGAGTTGAACCAGTTGATTGAGAGCGCGGAAGTCGAGCCGGATGCCGGTAAGCAACTGACTCAGTACCGCGAGATTCAGGAGCAGGTCGATCAACAGGTCGGAGCCATTTTGCCGGTCTCGCAGATGACCGACACCGTGGTGGTGTACACCGACGTGGCCGACTTCCAGGGCCATACCGCTGCGACCACGCGCTACAAAGACGTCTACAAAAAGCGCTGATCGATTTACCAGGAGCTCACTATGTTTGTTATGACTGCCTCTGTCATGGGCGCTCGCGCTTCCAATACCCTGCGGCGCGCCAGCACCGTGTTGGTGACGTTGCTCGGCCTGTTGGCGCTGACCTTTATCATCGGCCGGGTCATGCCGCTTGACCCCGTGCTGGCGGTAGTCGGGCCGGATGCCGACAGCTCCACCTACGACCAGGTGTACCGGTCGATGGGCCTGGACAAGCCGATCTGGACCCAATTCGGCCTTTACCTCAATGACCTGCTCCACGGTGATTTCGGCAACGCGTTGCTGACGGGTCACCCGGTGCTGGATGACATCCTGCGCGTGTTCCCGGCGACCATCGAACTGGCCACTCTGGCGATTCTGTTCGGCGTGTTGATCGGCTTGCCGCTGGGCGTGTGTGCGGCGAGCAACCAAGGGCGGCTCGGCGATCATGTGGCGCGGGTAATCACCTTGTTCGGTTACTCCACGCCGATTTTCTGGCTGGGCATGATGGGCCTGCTCGTGTTCTACGCCTGGCTCGGCTGGGCGGGCGGCGCGGGGCGCATCGACCTGGCCTACGACGGCATGGTGCCCGAAGTCACCGGCCTGTTGCTGATCGACACATCGCTCGCCCGCGACTGGGAAGCCTTCGCCAGCGCCCTGCGGCATATCGTGTTGCCGGCGCTGATTTTGGGCCTGAACTCGGTGGCGTACATCAGCCGCATGACCCGCAGCTTCATGCTTGAGCAGTTGTCCCAGGAGTACATCATCACCGCGCGGGTCAAGGGTTTGTCCCGTCGCCAAGTGGTGTGGGGGCATGCGTTTCGCAACATCCTCGTGCAGTTGCTCACCGTGGTTGCACTGGCCTATGGCTCGCTGCTGGAAGGCGCAGTGCTGATCGAAACCGTATTCGCCTGGCCGGGATTCGGCCAATACCTCACCAGCAGCCTGATGCTTGGCGACATGAATGCGGTGATGGGCTGCGTGCTGGTGATCGGCTTGATTTTTGTCGCGCTCAACCTGATCAGCGATGCCTTGTACAAGGTGTTTGATCCGCGCACCCGTTAATGCGTCGCGCAGTACCGATAAAACTATAAGAAGAAGGAATTTTTCATGACATTTTCGAAACTGCACCTTGGCCTGCTGACCGCTGCGCTCGCGCTTGGCCCGATGACCCTGGCCAACGCCAAGACCCCGGCCGATCAACTGATCGTCGGCATGAGCATGGTCAACCTGTTTTCCATCGACCCGGCCAACGCGCCCGGCCTGGATGCGTCCGGCGTCAACGCCAATCTTTACGACGCGCTGATCAAACGTGACCAGGGCAATCCGGAAAAACACCTGCCACAGTTGGCCGAACGTTGGGACATCAGCGAGGACGGCAAGCAGGTAACGTTTCATCTGCGCCAGGACGTGAAATTCCATTCGGGTAACCCGCTGACCGCCGAAGACGTGGCGTGGTCGCTGTACCGCGTGATGAAGCTCAACTTCGGCCTGGCCACCACCTGGAAGGCCTATGGCTACAGCGTTGAGAATATCCAATCGCTGATCCGCGCCACGGACGCCCACACCCTGGTCATCGACCTGCCGCAGACCATGGACCCGCTGCTGCTGGTGGACTCTCTGGCGATCTCCCCGAGCGCTGTGGTAGTGGACCGCAAGACCGCCCTGGCCCATGAAAAAAACGGCGACCTCGGCGCCGGTTGGTTGGTGACGAACGAGGCGGGCAGTGGCCCCTTCGTGCTGACCAAATGGAGCGCCAACGATTCCCTGTTGCTGACCCGTTTCGACGGCTACTGGGGCGGCGCGGCGAAGCTCAAGCGCGTGGTGGTGCGGCACATGACCGAATCCCAGTCCCTGCGCCTGATGCTAGAACGCGGTGACCTCGACCTGGCCTACGGCATGGCCGCGCCGGACATTCGCGCCATCGACGGCTCGGACAAGATCCAAGTGCAGTCGCTGCCGCGCGGCACCATGTACTACGTCGCCATGAGCATGAAACAACCGGAATTCGCCAAGCCCAAGGTGCGTGAAGCCGTGCGCAACCTGATCGACTACAAGGGCCTGGACCAACAAGTGATGCCGTATTACGGAACGCTCAACCAGCAGCCGATGCAACTGGGTCTGGAAGCACGCCTGCCGGATCCGGGCTATCACATGGACGTGGTCAAGGCGAAAGCCCTGCTGACTGAGGCGGGTTACCCCGAGGGGTTCAACACCACCATCCGCACGCTGTCGGAACCGCCGTTCATTGATATCGCTGCGCGCCTGCAAGCGACCCTGGCCGAAGGCGGGATCAAGGCCAGCATCGTCACCGGCACGGGTAACCAGGTGTACGGCGCGATGCGCGCGCGCAATTTCGAGATCATCGTGGCCAGGGGCGCCGAGCGTTACCCGCACCCGTATTTCAGCCTGCGCACCTTTGCCTACAACCCCAACAACAGCGACGACGCCGGCCTACCGAACTTCCAGGGCTGGCGCGCTTCGTTCTTCAGCCCGCAGATCAACACCCTGATCGACCAGGCCGGCGTGACGCGTGATTCGGCGCAGCGGGTCAGCCTGTATCACCAGGCGCAAACCCTCTACGACCAGCAAGTGGGGCCGATCCTGATGATTTCGCAGATGACCGACACCGTGGTCAGCGCTGCCGACGTCAAGGGCTTCACCGGTGACGATGCCGAGGCCACCCGTTACCTGGGTGTCTACAAGCAGCGTTGAGTGCTTCCAGAATTCACACAGAGAAGATGCTTATGAATGCCAATCTGTCTTCCATCGAATCGGCGACGAAGCGCCCGGTGGACCGCTCGCCAGGCTCCAGCTTTGATGCCTTTTACAAGAGTGGCCTGCGGGTGCTGCGTCACCTGCTGCGTAACCCTATGACCCTGGCGGGCCTGCTGGTGGCGCTGCTGTTGGTGGTGGTCGCGGCCTTTGCACCGTGGATCGCTACCCATGATCCGGTGGTGCAGAACCTCGCCGGCGCGTTGCAGGCACCGGGTTCGGCGCATTGGTTCGGCACCGATGAATATGGCCGGGATATTTTCAGCCGGCTGGTCTACGGCTCGCGGATCACGCTGTACATCATCGCCCTGGTCACAGTGATCGTCGGGCCTATCGGGCTGTTTATCGGCACCGTGTCGGGCTACTTCGGCGGTGCGGTCGATACCGTGTTCATGCGCCTGACCGATATCTTCATCTCCTTCCCGAGCCTGGTCCTGGCACTGGCGTTTATCGCGGCCCTCGGCCCTGGCCTGGAGCACGCGGTGGTGGCGATTGCATTGACCTCCTGGCCGCCGATTGCGCGGCTGGCGCGGGCCGAAACCTTGTCCCTGCGCAACGCTGATTTCGTCGTCGCAGTGGAGCTGCAAGGTGCGTCGCCGGCGCGGATTATCCTGCGCCATATCGTGCCGATGTGCCTGTCCTCGGTGATCATCCGCCTGACCATGAACATGGCCGGGATCATCCTCACCGCTGCCGCTTTGGGCTTTCTCGGCCTGGGTGCCCAGGCGCCGCTGCCGGAGTGGGGCGCCATGATTTCGACCGGCCGCCGCTACATGCTCGAATGCTGGTGGCTGGTGGCGGTTCCAGGGGCAGCGATCATGCTGGTCAGCCTGGCCTTCAACCTGTTGGGCGATGGCCTGCGGGACATCCTTGATCCGCGCAGCGAATAATCGGAGGAACACCTGATGTCCGCCATCAAACTGAATGTCGAAGGGCTTAACGTGCGCTTCGTCAGTGGCCAGAAAGAAACCCACGCCGTGCGCGATGTGTCCTTTACCTTGGGCCGGGAAAAACTCGCGATTGTCGGTGAGTCCGGCTCCGGCAAATCCACCGTGGGTCGCAGCCTGCTGAAGCTGCATCCGCCCAGCGCCAAAATCACCGCCAAGGCCATGGCGTTTGGCGAGGTCGACCTGTTGTCGGCCAGTGAAAAAGCCATGCAGAAGATCCGCGGCCAGCGCATCTCGATGATCATGCAAGACCCCAAGTACTCGCTGAACCCGGTGGTCAAGGTCGGCGATCAGATCGCCGAAGCCTACCTGGCCCACCACAAGGCCAGCCGCAGCGATGCGCGAGAGCGCGTGTTGCAAATGCTGGAGCAGGTGCATATCCGCGATCCGCAGCGCGTCTATAACCTGTATCCCCATGAAGTCTCCGGCGGCATGGGGCAGCGCATCATGATCGCGATGATGGTGATCACCCGTCCGGAAGTGATCATCGCCGACGAGCCCACCTCGGCGCTGGATGTCTCGGTGCGCCAGCAAGTGCTCAACGTGCTGGAAGAGTTGGTGGACCAGCAGCAGATGGGGCTGATCTTCGTCAGTCACGACCTCAACCTGGTGCGCAACTACTGCGACCGCGTGCTAGTGATGTACGCCGGGCGCGTCGTCGAATCCCTGGCCGCCTGCGACCTGCAGTACGCCGAACATCCCTATACCCGTGGCTTGCTGGCCGCGCTGCCGAGCATGGACAACCGCCGCGTGCACCTGCCGGTGCTCAAGCGCGATCCTCTCTGGCTGACTCAATAAGGAACCTGACCATGCCCATGATCCAAGCGCACGCCTTGAACCTGAGCTTCGGCACAGGCGCTGCCATCAACCAAGTGCTGCACGATGTGAGCCTGAGTGTCGCCGACGGTGAATCGTTCGGTCTGGTGGGGGAGTCCGGCTCGGGCAAGACCACCGTGCTGCGCTGCCTGGCCGGGCAATACCGGCATTGGAGCGGCGAGCTGAGCATTGCCGGCGCGCCGCTGCAGCACAAGATTCCCAAGGAGCATTTTCGCAAAGTGCAGATGGTCTTCCAGGACCCCTACGGCTCCCTGCATCCCCGGCACACCATCGACACGGCGTTGCGCGAGCCGCTGATTATCCATGGGGTAGGGGACAAGGACGACCGTATCAACGAGATCCTGCTCAAGGTCGGTCTGAACGACAGTTTTCGCTTTCGCTATCCGCACCAGCTCTCCGGCGGCCAGCGCCAGCGTGTGGCGATCGCGCGCGCTTTGATTCTGGAGCCGCGGGTACTGCTGCTGGATGAGCCGACCTCGGCGCTGGATGTCTCGGTCCAGGCCGAGATCCTCAACCTGCTGGCGGACCTGCGCCAGCGCGAGAAACTCACCTACCTACTGGTCACCCATGACCTGGGTGTAGTCACTCACTTGTGCGATCGGGTGGCGGTGATGCAGCACGGCAAGATCGTGGAATTGCTCGACTGCCAGGCCCTGAGTCAGGATCAAGCGGCGCACGATTACACGCGCATGCTGGTGCAGGCCAGCCGCGACTTCAGTCAGGAGTCTGAGCGGCGGCGTGTGGGATAAACGCTTAGTTGTCGTACAACATGGCTTTTCTCGATTGATGTGATTTTTCAGATAAGTGTCTATTTCATTGGGTTAAATGGCAATTTTCTCAAGATAGGCACTTATAGGGTAGCTTTACTATTTTTGTAGTTGTACGATGACTTACCTCTTAAGGTATTCCATCCAAATTTCGAACAAAGGTTTGTGAACATGACGCCACAAGAACTAAAAACAGTCCTGTCTTCCGGCTTGCTCTCCTTCCCGGTTACCGACTTTGATGCCGCTGGCGACTTCCGCGCCGACACCTACGCACGCCGCCTGGAATGGCTGGCACCTTACGGCGCCAGTGCGCTGTTCGCGGCAGGGGGTACCGGGGAGTTCTTCTCTCTGGAGCCCAAGGAATACACGCAGATCATCAAGACCGCCGTGGACACCTGCAAAGGCCAGGTACCGATCCTCGCCGGTGCCGGTGGCCCTACGCGCCAAGCGATTGCCTACGCCCAAGAAGCTGAGCGCCTGGGCGCTGCCGGCATCTTGCTGATGCCTCATTACCTCACCGAAGCCAGCCAGAAAGGGTTGGTGGCCCATGTTGAGCAGGTGTGCAACTCGGTGGATTTCGGTGTGGTGGTGTACAACCGCAACCTGTGCCGCCTCAACGCCGACAGCCTGGAACAATTGGCCGAGCGCTGCCCGAACCTGATTGGTTTCAAGGACGGCATTGGTGAAGTCGAATCCATGGTCAGCATCCGCCGTCGCCTGGGCGACCGCCTGACCTACCTCGGTGGTCTGCCGACTGCCGAAGTCTATGCCGCCGCCTACAAAGCCCTCGGCGTGCCGGTGTACTCCTCGGCGGTGTTCAACTTCATCCCGAAAACCGCGATGGACTTCTACCGCGCCGTGGCCGCCGACGACCACGCCACCGTAGGCCGTTTGATCGATGATTTCTTCCTGCCGTACCTGGCGATTCGTAACCGCTGTGAAGGCTATGGCGTGAGCATCGTCAAGGCCGGTGCTCGCCTGGTTGGCCACGACGCCGGCCCGGTACGCGCGCCACTGACCGATCTGCTGCCCGATGAAGTGGAGCAACTGGCGGTGCTGATCAAGTCCCTCGGCGCTCAATAAAACGTTGGTCGGCGGCGCCCTGATGGCGCCGCTGTCCGGTCTGCCTGCAAGGAGTCCACCATGCCCCATTGCATCATCGACTGCCCCGCGACCCTGGCCCAGCGCGTCGGCGAACAACGTCTGCTCGCCACCGTGCATGACGCCCTCGACGGGTTCGGCGTGTTCAAACCCGGCGACATTAAAGTGCGCCTCAACGGCTTCACCCATTATCGCTGCGGCACCACTCAAGACGACTTCGTGCACGTGGCCCTGTATCTGTTCGCCGGGCGCACGGCCGAACAACAACGCAGCCTCGCCTCGGCGACACTCGCCGCCCTGATTGAATTGCTGCCACAGGTCGAAGCACTGTCCATGGACGTGCGCGAAATGCCCCGCGAAACCTTCATCAACCGCAGCCAATACCTCGAAGAGTCCGGGCGACCGATGTAGCCCTCAACGTTAATACCGGCAAAAACAAGGAGAACAACATGCCGTATCAACCCTCGCAAACATCCTCAGCGCGTTGCGCACTGGCCTTCATCGCCCTGGGTTGCAGCCCGCTGTCCTGGGCGCTGCAGGCACCGTCGAAAGTGCAAGTACCGACCCTGGCCTATGACGACCAGCACATCATTCTGGTCTGGGAAAAACCCGCTGATCATGCCGGCATCAAGGATTACCGGGTGTACGCCAACGGCACCTTGCTGGGCAGTGCCAACGCCAACAACGATCAGGTGTCGCCGGCCAAGCCCTACATCGACCAGTTCTACCGCCAGGACACGGCCAATTTCCACCATCGCATCGGCATTCACAGCTACACCGCCCAAGGCCTGAAGCCCGACACGGCCTACCGTTTCACCGTGCGTTCGGTGGATGGCAACGGCAAGGAGTCGGCAGACAGTGCCTCCGTGCAGCAACGCACCACCAAGGTCGCGGCCCTGTTTGACGTGAAAAAGTACGGCGCCAAGGGCGATGGCAATCAACTCGATACCCTGGCAATCCAGAGCGCCATTGATGCCTGCACCCCGGGCTGCAAAGTCCTGCTGCCCAAAGGCACCTACAAAAGCGGTGCGCTCTACCTCAAGAGCAACATGACCCTGGAGATCGCCGAAGGGGCGACCCTGCTCGGCTCAGAGCGCGCCGAAGATTACCCGTTGGCTGGTTACATCCAATACCCGTATTCCACCACCGTACGCCCGGCCTCGCTGATCAACGCGTTGCCCCGCGATCCGCGCCAGCATCAGTCATTTGAAAACATCCGCATCGTCGGCAAGGGCACCCTCGACGGCAATGGCTGGAAGCGCAACGCCGATGTCGTCGATGAGCGTGGCCAGGCACTGCCGTTTTACCTGCCCAGCGACAACACCCGCTATGCCCAGGACGGCCTGCTTGCCAAGGCCCAGGTGGAGCAAGCCGTCGCTCGCGGCATGAATGTGAAGGACGCGTATGGGCAAATGCGCTCCTCGCTGATCACCCTGCGTAACGTCAAGAACGTGTTCTACGGCGGCTTCACCGTGGTGAACCCGGCGTTCCACGGCATCATGAACCTAGAGACCGAAAACGTGGTGCTGGCCAACACCACCCACAAGACCTACGACGCCAACAACGGCGACGGCATCGAGTTTGCCAACAGCAAGGGCGCGATGGTCTTCAACAACTTCTTCGACACCGGCGACGACTGCGTCAACTTCGCCGCCGGCACCGGTGCGAATGCCGTGCACCAGCCGCCCCAGGAAGACGCGTGGATTTTCAACAACTACTTCCGCAAGGGCCACGGCATGGTGGTGGCCGGCAGTCATATCGGTGCGTGGATCCAGAACATCCTGGCTGAAGACAACGTCTCCGACGGCACTGATGCCGGGTTGCGTATGAAGAGCACCAACTTCATGGGCGGCGGCGCGCGCAACGTTATCTTCCGGGATTCGGCGATTCGCAACACGGTCAAGCAGGCGTTCATCTTCACCCTCGACTACAACGACCCGAACGCCAAACTCGATTATCAGCGCTCCACGATTGCCGGGCAGTTCAGGGACATCCGTGTGAGTGACGTCAGCGTGGAAAATGCCCAGGGCGCGGCGATCGAGGTCAAGGGCGATGCCGCGCACAATGCCTATCATCAGGGGTTGGTGTTCGAGCGTGTGCGCTTCAGCGGCGCGGCCAAGGCGCGTATTGATGGGCTGAAAGATTCACGCTTCGAGCGTGTGGTGTTCAGTCAGACCGGTGGTGGCAATCCGTGGCAGGTGAGTGGTAGCCAGGGACTGGTGTTCAAGGACGTGGAGCCGACGCCCTAAGCGTACGTAGCAACGTGGTTAACGGGGCGACTCCAGATCAAAAGCAAGAGCTCGGCGGCCTTGGCGCCGACCGGGTTCTTAAACTGAACTCCGTCCAAATGTGGGAGGGGGCTTGCCCCCGATGGCAGTGTGTCAGTCACCGATGATTAGCTGACACTCACTCATCGGGGGCAAGCCCCCTCCCACATTTTGATTTCCGTAGATCAGATAGACCTCGCTTTGCTCAGGCTTTGGCGCGCGGGAGACGAAGAACGAAGCTCGGCTGCATGCATGAGAAAGCTGCGTTAATCGCCAGCGGCTGTGCTCAAAGATTGATAGCATTGGGCCACTTATTTCGAGTATTCCTAATGTCTCCTGGCCTTATCCGCGTACTTGTCCTGGGCTTTATTTTGATGCTGTCGAGCCTGTCCGCCCTGGCGGCCAATACCCCGTGTTCAGGTCGTAAAGGAGGTATCGCCGGTTGTGATGGGGACGTATTCCTGTGCAACGACGGCTCCATAAGCGCTTCTAAAAAAAGTTGCACCGCCTATACGGGCAACCGCCTGGCACGCCCCGCCGTGCAGCCGCTGCAAGGTCGCTCGCAGAGTTGCAGCTGCGGTAGCGGTGCGTACTGTACCGGGCCACGGGGCGGGGTGTTTTGCCTTACGCCTTCCGGGCAGAAAAGTTACCGGCGCCACTAAACAACAGCGAAATGCGTAGCTGTGGCGCAAAAGGGGGACAAAATAGCGGTTTGCCATTCAATTTTCATAAAAGCGTAACAATGCTGATGCAGAGTTCCGGGAGCCCGTAATCACAAGGATTTCCCTGAATGAAACGTCTGATGAAGTCTGCTGCACTCGCCGTTGCGGTTTCTCTAAGTGCCACCTCGGTATTTGCCGCCGAAAACGTCCGTCTGACAGGTTCTGGCGCCAGTTTCCCAGCGCCGATCTATCTCACCTGGTTCAAGGATTTCAGCAAGAAGACCGATGGCGTCACGGTTGACTACCAATCCAAGGGGAGCGGGGCGGGTGTTCAGGACTTCCTGAACAAAACTGTGGACTTCGCCGCCAGTGACTCGGCCATGAAAGATGAAGACATTGCCAAGGTCGCCGAAGGCGTGCAGTTGCTGCCGATGACCGCGGGCGAAATCGTGCTGGCGTTCAACCTGCCAGGAAATCCTAAAGAGCTGAAGTTGCCACGCGATGTGTACTCCAACATCTTCCTGGGCAAGATCACCAAGTGGAACGATCCGCAGATCGTCGCTGCCAACCCTGGCTTGAAACTGCCGGATATGCCGATCACCGTGGTCGTGCGTGCAGACTCCAGCGGTACCACTGCCGTCTTCACCAAGCACTTGGCGGCCATCAACCCACAGTTCCAGAAGGACTTGGGTGAAGGCAACACCGTCAACTGGCCTTCCAGCGACAAATTCATCAAATCGCCGAAGAACGATGGCGTGACCGCCACCGTACGCCAGACCCCAGGCGCGATTGGCTACATCGAATACGGCTTCGCCAAATTGGCCAAGGTTGACTTTGCCCAGCTGCAAAACAAGGCCGGCAAGTACGTGGTTCCTAACGCCGAAAGCGGTGCCGAAGCACTGGCTGCGGTGAAGATGCCGGAAAGCCTGGTGGCCTGGCTGCCGGACCCGGACGGTGCCAAGTCCTACCCGATCACCTCCTACACCTGGATGATCTTCCGCAAAGACAACGGCAACCCGGCCAAGGCCAAGGCTATGCGTGAAATGGTCGAATACAGCCTGACCGAAGGCCAGAAAATCGCTGACTCGATGGGCTATATCCCACTGCCGCCATCGGTAGTCGATCAGGTTCGCAAAGCATCCGCCAACATCCAGTAACGCCCGTGAGGCCTCTCTCGGCGGGTGCTGTCAGCCTTGCCGGGAGAGTTACCCCCCTGTTCCGGAATTAGCCAATGAACACACCTTTTGTCGTACCGGGTAACCCGGACTCTGCCTGCCAGCCACCTTCTACGAAGGACTTCCTGGTTGATCGCACCTTCCGTGCGCTTGCGCGGATAGGTGTGGTTCTGGTGCTGGCGTTGGTGTTTGCCCTGGTGTTTGAAGTCGGGCGCAAGGCCCTTCCAGGCATGGAAAAGCACGGTTTTGACGTGATTTTCGGAAGCGTCTGGGACGTTAACCAAGGCAAGTACGGCATTCTGCCGGCCATCTGGGGCACGCTTTACAGTGCCTTCATCGCGTTACTGATCGCAGGTGTTTTCGGCGTCAGCATGGCGATTTTCCTTACCCAAGATTTTTTGCCGGCGAAGCTGGCGGCGGTGTTTCGCACCATCGTCGAACTGCTCGCGGCCATTCCCAGCGTCGTTTATGGCCTGTGGGGCATTTACGTGGTGATTCCGGCGATCCGGCCTTTGACCGCTTGGTTGAACACCGAACTCGGCTGGATCCCTTTTTTCGGCACCTCCTTGAGCGGTCCGGGGCTGCTCCCGGCCGCGCTGGTGTTGGCGATCATGATTCTGCCGACCATCGCTGCCGTGTCCCAGGACGCCCTCACCGCCGTGCCGATGAAAACCAAGCAAGCGGCCTACGGTATGGGCACCACTCACTGGGAAGCGATTCTCAAGGTGATGGTGCCGTCCGCCGCTACCGGCATCTTCGGTTCCCTGGTGCTGGGCCTGGGCCGCGCACTCGGTGAAACCATGGCCCTGGCCATGCTGGTGGGCAATGCCAACAACATCTCTCTGTCGCTGTTCGCACCGGCCAATACCCTGGCGGCCTTGCTGGCGCTGAACTTCCCGGAAGCCGGGCCGAACGAGATCGAGGTGCTGATGTACGCCGCACTGGTGCTGATGTTGATCACGCTGATCGTCAATATCTTCGGCTCCATGATCATGATGTACGCCCAACGGGGTAATAAGTGATGACTGATCTCACTGCTGCAACCGACCTGACGTCCCCCGCCGGTGCAATGCCCAGCCTGCAGCGCCGGTTTGAAGGCCGCGCCCTGCGCAGCCTGGTATTGACCACCCTGGTCTGGACCGGCGCGCTACTGGCCAGCGTGCCGCTGATTTCCGTGCTGTACATGCTGATCATGCGCGGCGGCGCGCGCCTGAGCCTTGAAGTGTTCACTGAGCTGCCGCCGACTGGTTTCGAGACCGGCGGTGGTTTCGGCAACGCGATGGCCGGTACCTTCGTGATGGTCGGCATCGCCGCTGCCATCGCCGTGCCGGTCGGCATCATGGCGGCGATCTTCCTCGCCGAACTGGGCCCAGACAGCAAGCTGGCGAACGCCGCGCGTTTTGCCGCGAAGATGCTCACCGGCCTGCCTTCCATCCTGGCCGGTGTATTCGCCTACGCCCTGGTGGTCATGACCACCGGCACCTACTCGGCTCCGGCCGGTGGTGTGGCACTGGCGGTACTGATGCTGCCGATCGTGGTCCTGACCGCTGAAGAATCGATGCGCATGGTGCCCAAGATCATGAAGGACGCCGCCTACGGCATGGGCTGCACCCGCTCCCAGGTGATTTGGAAAATCGTCTTGCCCACCGGCCTGCCGGCAATCCTCACCGGCGTGATGCTTGCCGTGGCTCGCGCCGCAGGCGAAACCGCGCCGCTGTTGTTTACCGCACTGTTCAGCAACTACTGGATTTACCACGACGGCAGCCTGGCGGTGATGAACCCGACAGCCTCGCTGGCCGTGCTGATTTACAACTTCTCCGGCATGCCCTTCGACAACCAGCTTGAACTCGCCTGGGCGGCGTCGCTGGTACTGGTAATGATCGTGCTGGTCGTGAATATCGTGAGCCGTATTTTCGGCAAGCCAAAGTATTGAAAACGGGAGCATCTGAATCTTGAACGTCTCAACTGCGCAAATAGCCGCTCCGTTTGTCACCCAGGCGCCTGTGGTCATGGACTGCAAGCTGGATAAGATCTTCTACGGCAACTTCCTGGCCGTACGTGACAGCCATGTGCCGATCGAAAAGAACAAGATCACTGGCTTCATCGGTCCTTCCGGCTGCGGCAAAAGTACCGTGTTGCGTAGCCTCAACCGCATGAACGACCTGGTCAAAGGTTTCCGCTTTGAGGGCCACGTGCACTTCCTCGGGCAGGACGTCTACGGCAAGGGCGTGGATCCAGTGGTCGTGCGCCGCTATATCGGCATGGTGTTCCAGCAGCCGAACCCGTTCTCGATGAGCATCTTCGACAACGTCGCTTTCGGCCTGCGCCTGAACCGCTACAAAGGCGACCTGGGTGACCGCGTCAAACACGCCCTGCAAGGTGCGGCGTTGTGGGATGAGGTCAAGGACAAACTCAAGGTCAGCGGCCTGTCGCTGTCCGGTGGTCAGCAGCAACGCCTGTGTATCGCCCGTGCCATCGCCACCGAGCCAGAAGTGCTGTTGCTCGATGAGCCCTGCTCGGCACTCGACCCGATTGCTACGCGCCGTGTCGAGGAGTTGATGGTTGAGCTGAAGAAGGACTACACCATTGCCCTGGTGACCCACAACATGCAGCAAGCCATTCGTGTGGCTGACACCACGGCGTTTTTCTCGGTGGATATTTCCCAAGGCACGCGTACCGGCTATCTGGTTGAGATGGGCCCTACGGAGCAGATTTTCCAGAACCCGCGCGAGCAAATGACCGGTGACTACATCACCGGTAAGTTCAGCTGAACCCTGCGCGAGCTCGGACGCTCGCGCATTTTCACCTGTTTATAGGAATGCCAATGCCAGCAACACGACGCCTTGATTTGCCCGCGATTGAACGTGCACTGCGTGAGGTACAGCAGCGCTTTGCCGAGCTCAGTCGGGACTTTACCGAGCCGCGCGATCCGTTGACTGACGAAGTGCTGCATAACGTGCTTGAAGGCTATGCGCTGATTGACGACTACGTGGCGCGGGGCGTCGACCTGTTTGACCTTCAGCAACTGAACCTGATGCTGGAGATCAACGCCACCGTACTCTGTGGCAGCGACCCGACTCGCCGACTGGAATACGCCCAGCACCTGGCGGCGACCGAAGAACACTTCTTCAACAACGTCGAGGGCGGCATCAAGGACTTGTACAACTGGTACTGCGCGTACCGCAGTGAATCGGTCTGGAAGCGTGCGGCCGGGGTGTACGTACGCATCCTCAGCAAGCCGCAGTTGTTCATCGAAGGCAACAACCGCAGCGGTTCGCTGATTGTCAGCTATTTGCTGATGCGTGCAGGGTTGCCGCCGTTCGTGCTGTCGCTGGAGAACGCCGAAGGCTACTTCAACCCCTCATCAGTCATCCGTAACTCAGCCAAACATGGCGTCAAGGCGTTGTACGAATTGCCCAAGATCAAGAAAAAATACGCAGCCTTCCTCGAAGAACAGGCACCGGATCCAATGAAGTTTTTTCTTAAGGACCAGCCCGTGCCCGTCTATCAAGGGGGCCATTGATGAGCGGTTCTCTCCTGTTCGCCAGGGCAGGGCAGGCCCTCCAGCGCCTTCTCCCGATGCAACTGCTTAAGCGCCCGCGCATCCGCATTTCGTTCGACATAGACGACACCCTGGCCTGCCAGCTCCACCACTGCGACGTCGAGCCGAGCCGGCTGCCGGCCTGCGTGCACCGTTGGCTGGGTGAACCGCTGCGAATCGGCACGCGCTCCCTGACCCGCGAACTACGCCGCCAGGGCTGCAGCATCTGGGTCTATACCTCGTCCGGTCGCACGCCGTCCTATATCCGACGGTGGCTGATGCTGTACGGCATCCGCGTCGACGGCGTGGTCAACAGCGTGCTGCATAACCAGGCACTGACGGCGCACGGGCTGTCGAATTCACCATCGAAATTCCCACCGGCCTTCGACATCGACCTGCATGTGGATGACTCCGAAGGTGTGCGCAGTGAAGGCCATGACCACGGTTTTCGCGTGGTGGTGGTGGACCCTCAGGACGAGCACTGGGCGCAGCGGGTGTTGGAGGCCGTCGCGCAGGTTCAGGCGCAGCTTGCCCGTCAGCAACCCCTCAGGCACGCACCAACAACACAGAGCGCGCGCAGGTTTTTTCTGCCTGAGGCGCTCTGAAAATCCGAGGGTTGGCCCGCCTCAACGCATATGGAAAATAATCGGACTGCTGCTCGCAGGGTCCGTATGCCCACGCAGTTTACCCACCGCCTTGGCGTCCACCGCGCCACCCTGATTACCCCAAGTACCGCGCACATACGTCAGCACGTCGGCGATTTCCTGATCAGACAACTGTTCACGAAACGCCGGCATGCGATACGCATCCGGCACGCCAGCGGCGACCACGCGTTGTGCGCCATTGAGGGTGATGTTGATCGCTGACGCCGTCTCCTTGACCAGCGCCGAGGTGGCGCCGGCCAGGGGCGGCATCCACTCGGGCTGGCCTTTGCCATCAGCGCCGTGGCACGAGGCGCAGCGGGTTGCGTAGGTGTGGGCGCCGGGTGCGTCCGGGCGCGCGTCGGCGGTCACGTACTGCCAGGGCGTGCCGTCGCGCTGCGGGTCGCCGGGCAGCGACTTGAGGTAGCGGGCGATGGCCGCCAGGTCGTCGTCGGCCATGAACTGGGTGGAGTTGTTGAACGCTTCGGTCATCGAGCCGTAGACCACCGCGTGCTGGTTGCGGCCGGTCTTGAGGAACTGCACGATCTCAGGCTCGCTCCAGCGGCCCAAGCCGCTGTTGGGGTCCTGGCGCAAGCTGGGTGCGTACCAGCCATCGAGCAGGGCGCCGGCGAGGAACGGCTTGCCGGAGTCATCCAGGGCTTTTTCGTTGAAGGCCAGACCGCGCGGCGTGTGACAACTGCCGCAGTGGCCAGGCCCTTGGACGATGTAGGCGCCGCGATTCCACAGCGCGTCCTGGTTGGGGTTGGCGGCGTAGGTGGCCGTGGGTGCGAACAGGCCGTTCCACAGTGCGATGGGCCAGCGCATATTCAGCGGCCAGGGAATATCGCTGGGGATATTCGGCTGGTTGGCCGGTTGCACGCCTTTCATGAAAAACGCGTACATCGCCTGTATATCGTCGTCGCTGAGCTTGGCATACGACGGGTAGGGCATGGCCGGGTACAACCGTCGGCCGCCCGGTGCCACACCGTGGCGTACCGCTCGGTCGAAGTCGGCGAGGCTGTAAGTGCCGATCCCGTGGGTACGGTCCGGGGTGATGTTGGTGGCGTGAATTGCACCCAGCGGCGTGGCCATTTCCAGGCCACCGGCGAACGGTGCCTTGTCGGGCAGGCTGTGGCAGGCCACGCAGTCGCTGAGGCGGGCGACGTACTCGCCGCGACTGACCAGGGCCGGGTCGAAACTGGCGGCCTGTGCCGGTTCAAACGGTGTGGCCGGTTGGCGGGTGACATACCAGGCCATCAGGCCGGCGGCGATGACGCAGGGCAGCGCGAGCCAGCCTACGGTTCTTGCGAATCGACGGTTGTTCATGGGCGGTCTCGCTCGGTTAGCTGAAGGTGTGTCGGCTTAATGGCAGGCTGCGAACACGCTGGCCGGTCAATTGCGCCACCGCGTTGACCACGGCCGGCGCCACAGCGGGGAGCGGAGGCTCACCGATGCCGCCCATCTTTTCACCACTCTCGATGATCTTTACGTGCACCTGCGCCATGCGTGACGGCGGCAGGATCGGGTAAAGGTCGTAATTGCGCGCCCGTGGCTTGCCGTCCACGTACACCGCTTCCTCCAGCAAAGTCTGCGATAAGCCCAGGGCTACCGCGCCGTTGACCTGTGCTTCGACAATCGCCGGGTTGACGATGCTGCCAGGGTCGATGGCTTCCCAGATGTGGTGCACCTTGACCTGGCCGTGTTCAATCGACACCTCGGCGATCACCGCTGCGTGAGAACCAAACGGCGAGGCCATGGCCACGCCACGCGCTCGTCGCGTGCCGTCTTCGGCGGTGTAAGGGCCACGCTTCCAGCCGCCGGACAACTCGGCCACCGCTTTGAGTAAAGTCGTCAACCGAGGGTTGTCCCGCAGCAAATGCAGGCGCAACTCATACGGGTCGCGTTTGCCTTGGTCGGCCAGTTCATCGAGGAACGCTTCGTAGAAGAAGTCATTGAGCGAGTTACCCACCGACCGCCAGTAGCCGAGCATGGCCGGGCCTTTGACATAGATCTGCGCGATGCGTTTGTTGGGGATGGCGTAGCTCTTGCCGGTCAGGCCTTCGAGGGCCGTGGGGTCGAGTTTTTCGCCCTGTTTGCCGGCGATGGCTTCGCTGGGGCCTTCGGTGGCACTGACGGCTTCGATGGCAACGGGCAGGCCGTCGGCATCCAGCGCGGCGCGGAACTTGACCACCGCAACCGGGCGCAGTACATCGCGCAGGAACTCTTCTTCACGGCTCCAGATCAGCTTGACCGGACGGCCCACCGCCTTGGCCAGCGCAATGGCCTGCGGGTAAGGGCTGGCCGAGTCATAGAGGAAATGCCGGCCAAAAAAACCGCCCAGTAGCGGTGAGTGCAGATTGATTTGTTCAGGCGCCAGGCCGGTGCGCTTGGCGATGTCAGCGCGGAACATGTCCGGCGCCTGGTTGGGCAGCCAGATGTCCAGGGAACCGTCGGGGTTGAAACGCGCCAGGGCTGAAGGCGGCTCCAACTGGGCGTGATTGACGTACTGGTTGTGGTAGGTGGCCTCGATCTGGGTCTTGGCGTTTTTCAGTGCGCCGGCCACATCGCCTTCGTTTTCATCGTCACGGGCCGGGCCTTGCTGGGTGGCGAGGAAATCGCGGAAGCCATCGCTGGAAAAGTCGGCGGGCATCGCACGGACTTTGGCGTCAGCGGCCGCTTCCAACCAGTCGACCTGGATGGCTTCAACCGCGCGCTTGGCATGCCACCAGCGTTCGGCGACGACCGCCACTGCGCCAGGCAGTTGATGCACCGAGTGCACGCCTGGCATGGCTTCGACCTGCGCCTGGTTACGCAGGCTGCCCACGGTCATGCCCAGGCGCGGCGCATGTTGCACGGCGGCGTGGAGCATGTCGTCGACTTTCAGGTCGATGCTGTACAGCGCCTTGCCAGTGGATTTGTCGTAGGCGTCCACACGCTTGACCGGTTTACCGATCCAGCGGAATTGACTCGGGTCGCGCAGGGTAATGCTCGCGGCATCAGGCACCGGCATGTCCAGGGCGCGGCTGGCCAACTCGCCATAGCCCAGGGAACGACCGGACGCAGCGTGAACCACGCGGCCGGGTTGAGTGGTCAATTGGGCCACTGGCACACCGAGCTGCTCGGCGCCGGCCTGCAGCAGCATGGCGCGGGCGAGGGCGCCCAGGCGACGCATGGTCGGATAGCTCATGCGCACCGACATGCTGCCGCCGGTGATGCGCATACCGTTGTCCATCACCACATAAGCCTCACCGGGCGGCGCAGCTTCAACGATGAACGTGGCCGGGTCGGCGTCGAGTTCTTCGCCGACAATCTGCGCCATGGCGGTGTGGGTGCCCTGACCGCCTTCCATAAAGGGGCTGAGCAGGCGAACAGTGCCGTCCGGGCGAATCTCCAGAAAGGCCGGCACTTGGGTGCCACGTTCTGTCGTCGCGCCGGTGGCAGCCTGCACCCGGCCCGAGCCGAGCGGCAGGCCGAAACCGATGACCAGCGCCCCCACGGCCGTACTGGCCAGGAAGCGTCGGCGGGACAGGTTGACCGGCTCGTCCAGGGAGAGGCCGGGGATGAGTCCTGGCATATTCATCAGGCAGTCTCCTTCCCGGCGGCCAGGTCGTACATGGCGGTATGGATGGCGTTGTAGGTACCGCAGCGGCACAGGTTGACCATCGCTGCGTCGATCTGCTCTTTGGTGGGAGCGGGGGTGTGCTTGAGCAGCGCGGTGGCTGCCATCACTTGTCCGGACTGGCAGTAACCGCACTGCGCTACCTGGTGCTCGACCCAGGCACTCACGACACGTTTGCCCACGTCATCGGCTTCGATGGCTTCGATGGTGGTGATCTCGCGGCCAACGACCCCGGCTACCGGGGTGACGCACGAACGCACTACATTGCCGTCCACCAGCACCGAGCAGGCGCCGCATTGGGCCAGGCCGCAGCCGTATTTGGTACCGGTCATGCCCAGATTGTCGCGGATTACCCACAGCAATGGCGTGTCGGCTTCGGCCTCGACCTGATAGGCCTTTTGGTTGATACGTAATTCCATGGCTGGCTCACCTGCTGATCATCGGTTGGTGGTGCTGATTTCTTATAGGAGTGGTGCGACGAGAAGTCGCCCATCGTCGAACTCTAGACCACCGCGCAAGGGGTATCTATCTGCTGGCCGCCATATTCAGAGGATCAGGCAAGGATTCAACAGGATTGGGTGACTGACAGCGGTGAAGCCCGGTGGTGGAGTCTGGCCTTTGCGTGGTGATCAGGCTTTCTGTCATGAACAGGTTTCTGTGATGCACAGTCTTTTTGTGGTCGTTAGGGTTTCTGTGGTGCGCGGTCTTTTTGTGGTTGTGAGGTTTTCTGTGGTGCGCGGTCTTTTTGTGGTGAGCGGGCTTGCCCCGCGCTGGGCTGCGGAGCAGCCCCAAAACTGCCACCGAGATTTATCGGAAGAAATGCGGTGTTCTTGATGGGGCCGCTTCGCAGCCCAGCGCGGGGCAAGCCCGCTCACCACAGGACACTCGTTCACCACAACAAATCCACTCACCATGGACAGCCTGTTCACCCGCTATAACAACCCATATTTACCGTGGTTGGCAGGACCTCTGTGATGATCAGGTTTTCTGTGGTGCACGGTCTTTTTATGGTCGTTAGGGTTTCTGTGGTGCACGGTCTTTTTTGTGGTGAGCGGGCTTGCCCCGCGCTGGGCTGCGGAGCAGCCCCAAAACTGCCGCTGAGATTTACCGGAAGAAATGCGGTGTTCTTGATGGGGCCGCTTCGCAGCCCAGCGCGGGGCAAGCCCGCTCACCACAGGACATCCGTTCACCACAACAAATCCACTCACCACAGGACATCCGTTCACCACAACAATCCACCAACCACGGGACATCCGTTCACCACAACAAATCCATTCACCCCATAACATCCACTCACCACAAAAAAACCGCTCACCCCAACAGCAAGAGCACCCCATATCTATCGCTATTCAGGCCCACCCCTCACGCACCGCATTGCGAATCCCTTCCAGCAACATGGCAAACGCCGGGTTGTCGTTGTTTTCACGCCAGATCAGGTGCAATTCGCTCTGCGCGCCTTCGCCCAGGTCGATGTCGCGGAACACCACGTTCTTGAACACTACGCTGCTGGCGCAACGAGGTACCAGGGCCAGGCCCATGCCGGCGTTGACCAGCGCGAGGATGGTCAGGGACGAGCCGAGCCACTGCACATAATCTGGCGCGACGCGGGCCGAGCGCAGCAGGCCGGTGAGCAGTTCGTTGAAGGGCGGGTAGGCGGCGTGGGCGTACATGAGGAAGGGTTGGGCGTCGAGGTCGTGCACGCTGACCGTCTCGGCGTTGGCCAGGCGATGGCTGCTCGGCACCGCCAGCACGAAGGGCTCGCGCACCAGGCATTCGGTGGCGTAGCCCGGTTCCAGCAGGGGCGCGCGGACGATGCCCAGGTCGATGCGTCGGGCGCGCAGGGCTTCGTATTGTTGGTAGGTGTTCATCTCGGCCAGGTCGATCTTGACGTGAGGCTGCTTGAGACGCGCCTCGGCGATCACCTTGGGCAGAAACTCATACACCGCGCTGCCGACGAAGCTGATATTGACCGTGCCGATATCGCCTTCTGCAAACCGTCGCGCGGTCACGGCCGCTTGCTGGGCAAGCTCCAGCAGGTTCTGGGCTTCGATGAAAAACGCGCGGCCAGCAGCGGTGAGCGCGACGCTGCGAGTGGTGCGGGTAAACAGCTCTACGCCCAAGTGGTGTTCGAGCAATTGGATCTGCCGGCTCAGCGGCGGCTGGGTCATGTTCAGCCGTTCCGCAGCGCGGCGGAAATTCAGCTCAGTGGCTACGGTGGTGAAGCAGCGCAGTTGCGTCAGCTCGAACATTGATCTAATCCCGGTATCAATCGGATGCCAAGTTAGATTAGACGGGAACAATTCACGGCGTCCATTATTGTTCTGCCCCTAAAAAAACAATGAATGGGAGTTGCCCGTGGAAACCCTCCAGAATCCGCCAGACCCGACCGTGCTTGCCCGCGCGGCCGCCAAGGTCAAGCGTCATGTACTGCCGCTGTTCGTGGTGATGTTCATCGTCAATTACATCGACCGGGTCAATATCGGCTTTGTGCGCAGCCATATGGAGACCGACCTGGGCATTGGTGCGGCGGCCTATGGTTTGGGCGCCGGGTTGTTTTTCATCGGTTACGCGATCTTCGAGGTGCCGTCCAACCTGCTCTTGCAGCGCTACGGCGCGCGGGCCTGGTTGACGCGCATCATGTTCACCTGGGGCGCGGCGGCGATGGCCATGGCCTTTGTTCAGGGCGAAACCAGTTTCTACATCCTGCGCTTTATCCTCGGCGCCGCCGAAGCCGGGTTTTTCCCGGGGATCATCTACTACTTCACTCAATGGCTGCCGGCCGCCGAGCGTGGCAAGGCGATGGCGATTTTCCTCAGTGGCTCGGCGATCGCCTCGGTCATCTCCGGGCCGGTGTCGGGGGCACTGCTCAACGTCAGCGGCCTGAGCCTGCATGGTTGGCAGTGGATGTTCCTGATCGAAGGCTTTGCCTCCATCGTGCTCTGCGGGTTCGTGTGGTTCTGGTTGCAGTCCCATCCCCATCAGGCCAAGTGGCTCAGCGACGACGAAAAACACGCGTTGGCCGCTGCCAGTGCGCTGGAGCAGCAAGCCCGTGAGGCGAGCCAGAGCGTGCGGCCGTCGATGTTCAAATTGCTTGCCGACAAACAGATCGCACTGTTCTGTTTCATCTACTTCTCCATCGCCCTGACCATCTACGGCGCCACGTTCTGGCTGCCGAGCATGATCAAGAAAATGGGCAACCTGGGAGACTTCCAGGTTGGTCTGTTCAACTCCATTCCCTGGTTGATTTCCATCGTCGCGATGTACGGTTTTGCGTCGTTGGCCAGCAAGTGGAAGCACCAACAGGCGTGGGTGTCACTGATGCTGGTGATCGCCGCATTCGGCATGTTCATGTCCACCACCGGCGGGCCGGTGTTTGCCTTTGTCGCCATCTGTTTTGCCGCGATCGGCTTCAAGGCCGCCTCGGCGTTGTTCTGGCCGATTCCCCAGGGTTACCTGGATGCGCGCATCGCCGCGGCGGTGATCGCCTTGATCAATTCGGTCGGCAACCTGGGCGGCTTTGTTGCGCCCACCACTTTCGGCTTGCTGGAGCAGACCACCGGCTCCATCGAGGGCGGCCTGTATGGCTTGGCGGCCACCTCGCTGGTGGCGGCGGTGGTGGTGTTTTTTGCCCGCACCGCGCCTCGGGGCACTGTGCCGCCTGCGTCCAAATCGTCCACTCATCCTCACGCCTTGCGTTCCGGTCCACAGGGAGCTGCCTCTTGAAAATTGTCCGCGTTACCGTCACCCCGATTGCCTTCCGTGACCCGCCATTACTCAACGCCAGTGGTATTCACGAACCCTTCGCGCTGCGCTCGATCATCGAGATCGAGAGCGACACCGGCTACATCGGCCTGGGCGAGAGCTACGGCGATGCCCCGGCGTTGGCGATCCAGCAGCAGGTACAGTCACAGTTGATCGGGCTCGACCCCTTCAACCTCAACCAATTGCGCGCCATCGTGCAGGCCACCGTCGCCGCCCATAAACCGGCGAGCCTGGCCGGCGCCGAACTGGCACCGGGCTCCCACGCCAGCAAGGCGGTGAGCAATGCCTATTCGGCATTCGAAGTGGCGTTTCTTGATTTGCAGGCGCACTCACTGAACGTGCCATTGGTGGACCTGCTCGGCGGCGCGATCCGTGACCAGATCCCGTTCAGCGCGTACCTGTTTTTCAAATACGCCAAGCACATTGATTCGCCGTATAAACCCGACAGCTGGGGCGAAGCGCTGAACGAGGAACAGATCGTCGCCCAGGCCCGGCGCATGATCGACACCTACGGCTTCAAAAGCATCAAGCTCAAGGCCGGTGCGCTGCAACCCGAGCACGAGGTGTCATGCATCAAGGCCCTGAAAAGGGCCTTCCCCGGCGTGCCGCTGCGCATTGACCCGAACGGCAACTGGTCCCTGGAAACCTCGATCCGCATGGCCGAGTTGCTCGGCGATGACCTGCAATATTACGAAGACCCGACCCCCGGCCTGGACGGCATGGCCGAGCTGCACAAACGCACCGGCTTGCCCCTGGCGACCAATATGGTGGTCACCGACTTTGACGAGTTTCGCCGCAGCGTGGCGCTTAACAGTGTGCAGATCATACTTGCCGACCACCATTACTGGGGCGGCCTGCGCGACACCCAGGCGCTGGCGAAGATGTGCCAGACCTTCGGCCTGGGCGTGTCGATGCACTCCAATTCGCACTTGGGCATCAGCCTGATGGCCATGGCCCACGTGGCCGCGTCGGTGCCCAACCTCGACTACGCCTGCGACACCCATTACCCGTGGCAAGAGCCGGATGAGGAGGTGATCAAGGGCGGCAAGCTGCCGATTGTCGACGGCTGCGTAAAAATCACCCGCGCACCGGGGCTGGGCCTGGAGCTGGACCATGACCAATTGGGCAAGCTGCATGATCAATACCTTACCTGTGGCATCCGCCAGCGCGACGACGTGAAACAGATGCAGCGCTATCAACCGGAGTGGAAAACCGTCAAACCGCGTTATTGAAGCTGGTCGCTTCGTTTTGCCCGGTGGTGCGCCACCGGGCCTTTTTTTTGCGGGACGCCGTGCCGCGCTATGTATTCAAGCTGATACGTGAATGCGTAGTTATCTCAAATGAGATTTCTTATCAATTAAATTCACTTTGGTTTTTTTATCCCTTAGACTCAGCCCCGCTGGCGTTTGGCTGCCTTCAGCCCGCCACAAAAAACAATAACGAAGGGTGCTAGGGGAGCTGGGCGTGAATTTCAAAAAGAACACAATTGCGTTGGCGGTCGGGTCGGTTTGCCTGGCTTCAGGGGCTTGGGCTGCCGAACCCAACACGATGGAAATCGCGCCGATTACGGTGAGTGGCGAGAAAATCAACCGCTCCCTTGAGCAGACCCAATCCAGTGTTGTGGTCGTGACCGAACAACAACTGCGGGACAAGGCCGATCACAGCCTGGTCGATGTGTTCGCGCGCACGCCGGGTGTGTACAGCCAGGCCGGTAACGAAAACTGGGGCATTCGCGGTGTGCCGGTGTCCGGATTCGATGACCAGGGCCCCGCGACCCTCAATGGCGCCGTTTCGGTGTATGTCGATGGTGCCGTGCAACCCAATCGCACCCTGACCCTGAGCCCTACCGGCTTGTGGGATGTGGAACAGGTAGAAGTCTTCCTCGGCCCGCAATCCACCACCCAGGGACGTAACTCCCTGGCCGGCGCCGTAGTAATCCAGACCCGCAACCCGACGTTCCAACCGACTTTTTCGGCGCAAACCAACGTGGGCAACTACGGAGAAAAAGGCGCAGCGGTGGCCGGTGGCGGCAGCATTGTCGATGACAAGATCGCAGGTCGCATCGCCTTGGATTATCAAGATGGCGATGGTTACATCGACAACATCGCCCTCGGCAAGGATGCCAACCCGCACCGCACGAGCAACGCGCGCGGCAAGCTGTTGATCCTGCCCAACGACGATCTCGACGTCTTGCTGACCTACGCCCACAACGAGCACCGCCAGGGTGACAACTCGGTCATCCGCACCCCGGACAAGGTGCGCTATTACAAGGTGTCCTCCGATACCCAAGCGTTCGACAACCTCAACCAGGACACCGTCAGCGCCAAGGTCGACTACCGCCTCGATGACCAATGGTCGCTGACTAGCCTGACCACCAACACCCGGTCCGACTACACCAACCGCCTGGACTTCGACCAGACTGCCGACGCCAATGAAGTCATCCGACGCAAGCAGGATGGCAACCTGTTCGGCCAGGAGCTGCGCCTCAACTACAGCTCGGACACGGTGAAAAGTTTCGTCGGCGCCTATTACGGCCACAACTCCAACAATTTCCACGACCGACTGCTGTTCGATGACGTATTGGCGGTCACGGTGAAAGGCGACACAGTCATCGAAAACAAGGCGCTGTTTGGTGAAGTCGACTGGACCTTCGCACCGCGCTGGACTCTGGTCACCGGCCTGCGCTACGACCACGAAACCAACGACACCGACATCAAGCAGGACGACCTGTCCGACGCGGCGAAGGTCAAAAAGTCGTTCGCGGCCGTGCTGCCAAAACTGGGCATCAACTACGAACTCGCCACCGGCCAGTACCTGGGTTTCATGGTGCAGAAAGGTTATCGCGGCGGTGGCGTGAACGTGCGCTCCGGCAGCGGTCACGAGGCATATGACCCGGAATACACCACCAACTATGAGCTGTCGTACCGCGGTTCATTTCTCGAAGACACCCTGCGTGCACGCGCCAACTTGTATTACACCGACTGGAAAGACCAGCAGGTCAGCGTGCGGCAAGCCAACAGCAATGTCATCAACGTGTACAACGCCGGTCGCAGCGATATCAAGGGCCTGGAAGTGTTCATCGAGAAAGACCTGAGCGAGCAACTGACCCTGACCCTTGGTGGCGCGATCACCGATGGCAAGTACAAGGACTTCATCGTCGGCAACGGCCAGGACCGCAGCGGCGAAGCGTTCTACTACTCGCCCAAGTACAAGGCTTCAGTGGGCGGCATCTATCGCTTCAACGAGCGCCTGACCTTCAACACCGACGTGACGTACCAGAGCAGCGCGCCTTCGGCGTACGAGTTCGATTCAGCGGGCAAGGTCAACGGCGAGCGCAGGAGCGACAACTACGTGTTGGCCAACTTCAGCAGCGAATTCAAAGTCACCAAGAACGTGGCTGTCTCGGGCTTCGTGAAAAACGCCTTCGACAAGCGCTACGTCACCAACAACCGCGATGACGAAATCATCGACGCCGGCGCGCCGCGCACCTTTGGCATGGCGCTGCGTTACGACCTGTAAGCTGTATTCCTGCGTGCCCCGGCGCTGCGGCGCCGGGTTCTGCGTTCAGGAAAAATCCTCCTCGAAATGCTCGTGCTCACCCCGCGCATCCCCTTGGCGACGCACCACCTCCATCTGCCGCAGCTCTACCCGCCGGATCTTGCCGGAAATGGTTTTGGGCAGTTCGCTGACAAATTCGATGCGCCGCACCCGTTTGTACGGGGCGAGGTGTTCGCGGGCGAAGGCGAGGATGTGGCGTGCCAGCTCGGCGCTGCCGGGGGCGTCGTGGGCCAGGATCAGGAAGGCTTTGGGCACCGCCAGGCGCAGTGGGTCTGGGCTGGGCACTACGGCCACTTCCATCACCGCCGGGTGTTCGATC
Organism: Pseudomonas sp. RIT357; assembly: GCF_000632245.1. NCBI lineage: Bacteria > Pseudomonadati > Pseudomonadota > Gammaproteobacteria > Pseudomonadales > Pseudomonadaceae > Pseudomonas > Pseudomonas sp. RIT357. The sequence goes on along the minus strand of NZ_JFYX01000007.1, from coordinate 42,193 downwards.
AGCGCACTTTCCAGTTCGAACGGGCTGATGCGGTAGTCGGAGGCCTTGAACACGTCATCGGCGCGACCGACGAAGGTGATGTAGCCGTCGCTGTCGATCTGCGCGGTATCGCCGGTGCGGTAGTAACCGTCGCGCATCACTTCGGCGGTTTTTTCCGGGCTGTCCTCGTAGCACACCATTAAACCGAGAGGGCGTACATCCAGCGGCAGCGCGACTTCCCCTTCGTTGCCCGGTAGGCCGTCGGCGTCCAACAGCACGACACGATAGCCCGGCAGTGGACGGCCCATGGACCCTGGCTTGAGCACCTGGCCGGGGGTGTTGCCGACCAGGGCGGTGGTCTCCGATTGGCCGAAACCATCGCGCAGCGGCAAGCCCCAGGCCTGCTGGATTTGCTCGATAATTTCCGGGTTCAGGGGTTCGCCCGCACCCACCAATTCACGCAGATTCAGGCGCGCCTTGTGACTGGCCAGGTCTTCCTGGATCAGCATGCGCCACACGGTCGGCGGGGCGCACAGGCTGGTCACGCGGTATTGTTCCAGCGCTGTCAGCAAGGCCGGCGCGCTGAACCGCGCGACGTTATGGATGAAGATGCACGCGCCGGCATTCCACGGCGCGAACAGGCAGCTCCAGGCGTGCTTGGCCCAGCCTGGAGACGAGATATTCAGGTGCAGGTCGCCGGGTTGCAGGCCGATCCAGTACATCGTCGACAGGTGGCCCACCGGGTAGCTTTGGTGGCTGTGCAGCACCATCTTGGGTTTGGAGGTGGTGCCGGAAGTGAAGTACAGCAGCATGGGGTCGGTGGCCAGGGTGCGGCCTTCGGCTTCGAACTGCTCGGGGTATTCAAATGCGGCGTTGTGCGCGACCCAGCCGCTGGGCGCAGCTCCCACGCAGATGCGGCTACAGCCATCGCCCAGGCCGTCGAACTTGCCGACATGCGCCTCGCCGACAACCAGATGGCGAACCTGGCCACGCTCGATACGGTCGCGCAGATCATCCGGGTTGAGCAGGGCGGTGGCCGGGATCACCACTGCGCCGAGTTTGAAGGCGGCGAGCATGGTGTCCCACAACGCCACGTCGTTGCCGAGCATCAACAGCACTCGGTCGCCGCGTCGCACGCCGAGGGCACGCAGATGGTTGGCCACCTGGTTTGAGCGCGTCGCCAGTTGCTGGAAGCTGTAGCGCTGCTCGCTGCCGTCTTCTTCGACGATCCACAGCGCGTTGGCCGCATTGCCCTCGGCCATGGCATCGAAGTAGTCCAAGGCCCAGTTGAACGCATCCAGCTGCGGCCAGCGGAAGTCGCGAACGGCGGTGGCGTAATCGGTGCGATGGGCGAGCAGAAAATCCCGCGCGGCCAGGAAGGGATGCGTCATGGTCGGTGTCCTTGATTATTGTTGTAGGGACATTTCTGTGCTGCGGTGACCCACGGTTCAACCGAGAGGCTGAACCGAGTATAGGCACGCATAAATCCAGAGATGAACGCTCAAAAACACCGGTGTGTTGTGCAAAAAAGTCATGGGTGCAGGGGCTGGATTGACGATCAATACATAAAAGTCCAGTATGGAATTATAAGTACAAAAGCTCTTGCTGGATTTTTTCTTCTCTCTTGCCAAACCAACAACAACTTGCGAGATCCCCCATGAAGAAACGCTTGCTTATCACCGCCCTGGCCTTGATCGCTTCCAGCCACGTGTGGGCCGCCGAGAAAACACTGCGCATCGGCATCGAGGCGGCCTACCCGCCGTTTGCCTCCAAGACCCAGGAAGGCACCATCGTCGGCTTCGACTACGACATCGGCAACGCGCTGTGCGCGCAGATGAAGGTCAAGTGCGTGTGGGTTGAAGGTGAGTTCGATGGTCTGATTCCTTCCCTCAAGGTGAAGAAAATCGACATGGCCCTGTCGTCCATGACCATCAACGAAGACCGCAAGAAGTCAGTAGATTTCACCCACAAGTACTACTTCACCTCATCGCGTCTTGTGATGAAAGACGGCGCGGTGGTGGATGACCAGTACGCCAGCCTGAAGGGCAAGACCGTCGGTGTGCAGCGTGCAACCACCACCGACCGTTACGCCACCGAGGTATTTGAGCCCAAGGGCATTAACGTCAAGCGCTACAGCAATAACGAAGAGATCTACATGGACCTGGCGGCAGGGCGGCTGGATGCGATTTTTGCCGACACCATCCCCTTGAATGACTTCCTGCAAATGCCACGGGGCAAGGGCTACGCTTTTGTCGGGCCGGAGCTCAAGGACCCGAAATACGTCGGCGAAGGCGCGGGGATTGCTGTGCGCAAGGGCAACGAGGCGCTGGTCAGCGAATTGAACACGGCCATCGACGCCATTCGTGCCAGTGGTGAGTACCAGAAGATTTCGCAGCAGTACTTCAAGGCTGACATTTACGGTGATTGATGCAGCGGGGCTGCTGTTGTGGTGAGTAGCCTTGCTTTTTTGATGAGCAGTCCTGCAGTTGTAATGAGCGGGCTTGCTTTTGTGGTGAGCAGTCCTGCTGTTGTAATGAGAGGGCTTGCTTTTGTGGTGAGCAGTTCTGCTTTTGTGGTGAGCGGGCTTGCCCCGCGCTGGGTGGCGAAGCCGCCCCATTACTGACAGTGCATACCTTCAGTTGGAACTGAGGCGTCTGAATTTGGGGCGGCTCCGCCACCCAGCGCGGGGCAAGCCCGCTCACCACAAAATCCTGTTCACCACATAAGACCTGCTCAAGACAAAGAGCCTGCTCACCACGCTGGTCAGCGAATTGAACACGGCCATAGACGGCATTCGTGCCAGTGGTGAGTACCAGAAGATTTCGCAGCAGTACTTCAAGGCTGACATTTACGGTGATTGATGCAGCGGGGCTGCTGTTGTGGTGAGTAGCCTTGCTTTTTTGATGAGCAGTCCTGCTGTTGTAATGAGCGGGCTTGCTGTTGTGGTAAGCAGTTCTGCTGTTGTGGTGAGCGGGCTTGCCCCGCGCTGGGTGGCGCAGCCGCCCCATTATTGACAGTGCATACCTTCAGTTGGAACTGAGGCGTCTGAATTTGGGGCGGCTTCGCCACCCAGCGCGGGGCAAGCCCGCTCACTACAAAATCCTGCTCACCACATAAGGCCTGCTCAAGACAAAAAGCCTGCTCACCAAAAAATTCATCCAGGGTTGAAGGTTCAGCCCTTTAATTCCTTCAGGTGCTTGTAAACCGTTGCCCGCCCCATACCCAGAACGTTGGCCACATAGTTCGAGGCGCTCTTGCCCTTGAACGCGCCTTCGGCATGCAGTGCCAGCACCAGTTCGCGTTTGTGGTCGCGGGTCAGCAGGTTCAGGCTTAACTGGCGCTCACGCATCCAGGCATGCAGGAAGGTGTTGATGCGTTCCTGCCAGTCATCGCGAAACAGCGCGTCCGGCTGTGGGATCAGCTTGCTTGGCGACAGGAACAGGTCCAATGCCGCCTTGGCATTTTCGAACAGTGAAATATTCAGGTTGATGCACAGCACCGCCAGGGGCCGACCGTTGGCGTCGCGCAGTACGGTGCTCAGGCTGCGAATTTTCTGACCGTCCCAGTTGAGTTTTTCGTAGGGGCCGATATTCACTTCGCTGACGTCATCGCTGAGCATGTCCTCCAGCGCCGAGTCGTCGCCAATCGCGCGTTTCGACAGGTTATTGGCGATGTAATCGACTTTTTGCGTGCGCAGGTCATGCAGCACCGCTTCGGCGTGGGGGAAGAACAGCGTGGCGATGGCATCGGCGATCGCGCGAAAATTCTGCAAGACGTTGTCGGGTTCGACGGTGTTCATCAATGGGGCTCCAGGCGGGCGGGGGAGAGCATACCAGCGTCGAGGCCGAACCGGGTCAGTGCCTCCGGCAGCGGTGCGCCGCGCACCAGTGCCGCACTGGCCTGGCCCATGGCCGGTGAGGTTTGGATGCCGTAACCGCCTTGCGCCGCTACCCAGAACAGCCCTGGCACTCGCGGGTCGAAGCCCGAAAGCAAGTCACCGTCGTGCACAAAGCTGCGCAGTCCGGCCCAGGTTCGCGTGGGGCGGCGGATGGTCAGGGTGGTGGCTTCTTCGATCTGGTAGATGCCCATGGCGATGTCCAATTCTTCGGGCTGGATGTCCTGAGGCTCGACCGGGTCTGCGTTGGCCGGTGAACCGAGGAACATGCCGGCGTCTGGCTTCATGTAGAACGCTTCGTCGAGCGCCACCAGCATTGGCCACGCATGGCTGTCCACGCCTTCGGGGCCGGCGAAGATAAACGCCGAGCGGCGCTTGGGTTGCAGGCCAATGGATGCGGCACCGGCCAGCCCACCGATGTGGTCGGCCCAGGCGCCAGCGGCGTTGATAATGATCGGCGCGGTGAAGGTTTCGTGTTGGGTGGTGACGTGCCAAAGACCACCGCTGTCACGGCTCAAGCCCAGCACATGGCTGTCGGTATGCACGTCGCCGCCCTTGCGACGAATACCGCGTAAATAGCCTTGGTGCAGGGCGTCGGTGTCGATGTCGCTGGCAGTGGGATCATAGATCGCACCGTGGACCTTTTCCCGACGCAGGATCGGCAACTTCGCACATGCTTCGTCGACACTCAGCTGCTCGACCTGGGGCACGGTGGCCTTGGCGCTGAGGTATTGCGCGTTCAACTCGGCCGCATCGCCGGTGAAGTCCACCGTCATCTCGCCGCGCGGTGTGAGCAAGGGATGCTCGCAGAACCCTGCCGGCGGGTGGTCGAAAAACTCCCGGCTGGCCAGGGTCAACGCCCGCACCTGCGGAGTGCCGTAGGCGGCGGTGTAGAGCGCAGCCGAACGCCCGGTGGAGTGATAGGCCGGGTGAGATTCACGTTCCAGCACTCTCACTTTGCCGTGTTGCGACAACCAGAAACCCGTGGACGCACCGGCAATGCCGCCGCCGATGATGATGAAATCTGCGTGGTTCATAGGAGTCTCCAGAGGGCATTGGCCAGTGCGATGTCTTCCAGGCCCAGGCCGATGGAGCGGAAGAATACGTGACGGTCGTAGGACGGGCGCTGCACCTGGTCGCTGAGCAGTTCGGGCAGGTCGCCCATGACTGCGCTTGGGTTCCAGCCATGTTGTTCGGCGGCGATCAGCATCTCGCCCGCCGAGCCTGGCGTGGTTTGGCGGTAGTCGCAGAACACGTCCATTTCGTTCAGTGATTGGGGGGGGATTTCGTGAGCGCGCGGTGCGTTGGTGCTGATGGAGGTGATCAGCGCTGGTTTGCTCAGGCGCGAAGGGGCAATCACCGGGCCGGCTGATGACGTGCACAGTAGGATCACGTCGGCGTCTTCCAGGGCGGCTTCGCAGGTTGGGGCGATGCTCACGCGTGGGTCCAGGCGTTGAAGCGTGGAGTCAGTAGCGGCCAGGCTGGGCGAGAAGAAGTTGATGCTTTGCCAATCCCGCAGGTTTTTCACGTAGTGCAGGTGAGCCTGGGCCACCTTGCCGCTGCCGATGATCACCAGTCGCCGAGCCGCCTGTGGCGCCAGCGCATCCACCGCCAACGCAGTGGTCGCGGCGGTGCGTGCGGTGGTCAGTTCTGCGGCATCACACAACAGCAGCGGCTGGCCGGTGTGCGTGGACATCAAGAGCGTCCAGGCGGTTACCAATGGCCCTTGCTCACGCACGATATACGGCGAGGTTTTCATGCCATACACGCCGTCCTGCGCCAGCACGCCCAGGTAGTTGATGAAGTCACCGGCGCCCTGGGGGAATTCCACCCATTGCTGGGGCGGCTGCACCGCATGCCCGGCCGCCAGGTCGCGGAACAGTGCGCGTAGGATCTGCAGCACATCGACTTGGCCCAGCAGTTCGCGGGCCTGGGTTTGGTTGATCACATGCGGGGTGCTGGACATGAATGCCTCTTTTGTTGAACTTATTTGTCCATTATGGACTTTTAGTTCCGTCGAGCAAGAGGCAAACCTTATCCGAGATAACGAAAGCCCCCCGACAGCTTCTCCTTCAGATAACCCACCAACACACTCACCGACTTCGGCACATGGGGCGAATACGGTCGAATCAAGTAGATCTCATTGGCAAATGCGCCCTTGAGCGTCCAGTCCTTGAGCACCTGCACCAGCTTGCCGCTGGTCAGCGCGGCATGGGCGCTGAAGTCTGGGAGCAGGGCGATGCCCAGGTGGTTGAGAGCGGAGTCGCGCAGCGCCTCACTGTTATTGGTGGCGAAGCTGCCGGCGATGGGCACGGTCAGGCGTTCAACGTTTTTACTGCCGCGTTCGAAGGTCCAAGCGGGCTGGTCGGTGCCCCGTGGGTAGAACAGGCAGTTGTGTGCCGACAGCTCGCCGGGTTCGCGGGGCTCTCCGTGGCGTTGCAGGTAATCCTGGGTGGCTACCAGCACCGACCCGGTGTCGCAGAGCTTCCAGGCGACGTGGGTTTCCGGCACCTGGAAACCGTGGCGCACGGCCAGGTCGTAACCTTCGGCTGCCAGGGAACTCAGCGCATCGGACACATCCAGCTGGATGCGCACTTGCGGGTAACGCTGCAGGAATTCCGACAGATGCGGCACCAGTTGCTGTCGGGCAAATGCCACCGGCGCGGTAAGGCGCACCAGCCCGCGAATCTCCCCCACAGAATCACGCACTGACGAGAAGCTGCGGGCGATCTGCGCATAGGCGCTGCGCACTTCACGGGTCAGCGACAGCCCCGCATCGGTCAGCCGCACACTGCGCGTGGTGCGCGTGACCAACTGAGTGCCGGTGGCCTTTTCCAGGTCGGCAATACGCTGGCTGACCGCAGACTTGCTGACGCCCAGGCGCGCAGCGGCAGCCGTGTAAGTGCCTTGCTCTTCCAATATGGAAAGCCAGTGTATATGGGTCCATAGGCCTTCGATCTCAGATTTTTCCATGGGTGGATTGTTCGCGTATGTGGACAATAAGTTCAGGATTCTGCTCTGGTTTGGAACAAAGCGAAAGCCTATCGTGTGTTCCAACGCTACCCACCTGGATCGACTGCCATGACAACCACAATCGAGCACTACATCAACGACCAGCGCGTGTCCCGCGATGATCGCTATCAGGACGTCTACAACCCCGCCACCGGCGAAAAAACCGGGCGCGTCGCGCTGGCCAGCCGCCAGACCGTATCCGAAGCCGTTGCTGCTGCCCAAGCCGCTTTCGACAGCTGGGCCGATACCCCGCCCATCCGCCGCGCCCGCGTGCTGTTCCAGTACCTGCACCTGTTGCGTGAGCGCAAGGACGACCTGGCGCGCATCATCGTCGCCGAGCACGGCAAGGTCTTCACCGACGCCCAGGGCGAAGTGGACCGTGGCATCGATATTCTGGAATTCGCGTGCGGCATACCCAACCTGCTCAAAGGCGAACACTCTGACCAAGTTTCCCGAGGCATGGACAACTGGACCCTGCGCCAACCGTTGGGCGTAGTGGCCGGCGTCACGCCGTTCAACTTCCCAGTGATGGTGCCGATGTGGATGTACCCGATCGCCATCGCGGCGGGCAACACCTTCATCCTCAAGCCAAGCCCGACCGATCCGAGCGCCTCGTTGTTCATGGCCGAGCTGCTGCGTGAAGCCGGCCTGCCCAAAGGCGTGTTCAACGTGGTGCAGGGCGACAAGGAATCGGTGGATGCATTGATCGAACACCCGGACGTCAAGGCCGTGAGCTTCGTCGGCTCCACCCCGATTGCCCAATACATCTACGAAACCGGCGCGCGTAACGGCAAGCGTGTGCAGGGGCTGGGCGGTGCTAAAAACCACATGGTGGTGATGCCTGATGCGGACATCGAAAAAACCGTCGACGCCCTGATGGGCGCGGCTTATGGCAGTGCCGGCGAGCGCTGCATGGCGATCTCCGTCGCCGTGCTGGTTGGTGACGTCGGTGACAAAGTCATCGCTGCCTTGACCGAGCGCGCCAAGCAACTGCGCATCACCGACGGCCGCGACCTCAAGGCCGAGATGGGCCCGATTGTGTCCCGCGCTGCACTGGAACGCATCAGCGGCTACATCGAACAAGGCGTGCAGGCCGGCGCGCAACTGCTGCTGGACGGGCGTGATTACGTGCCCACCGAAGCGGGCCTGGAAAACGGCTTCTGGCTCGGCGCGACCCTGTTCGACCATGTGACCCGAGAGATGAGCATCTACCGCGAAGAAATCTTCGGCCCGGTCCTGGCGTGTGTGCGGGTGAACGACTTTGGCGAGGCGATCAAGCTGGTCAACGACCACGAGTTCGGCAACGGCGTCAGTTGTTTCACCCGCGACGGCAACATCGCCCGCGAATTTGCGCGGCGTATTCAGGTGGGCATGGTGGGCATCAACGTACCGATCCCGGTGCCGATGGCGTGGCACGGTTTTGGGGGGTGGAAGAAGAGTTTGTTTGGCGACATGCATGCGTACGGCACTGAGGGTGTTCGGTTCTATACCAAGCAGAAATCGATTATGCAGCGCTGGTCGGAGAGCATCGAGCAAGGCGCGGAGTTTGCGATGCCGGTGTCCAAATAACGCTTGGAAGAACACCGCAGGGCAAATGTGGGAGGGGGCTTGCCCCCGATGGCGGAATGACAGTCACTGTATATGTGCCTGATACACCGCCATCGGGGGCAAGCCCCCTCCCACTTTTGGTTGTTTTTCACTTGAGGGTTGACGGCCAGGCGAATGACGAATACTGTACATAAACACAGTGTTTAAGCGCTGGCCAACCAACCCTTGGCAAGCTCAGCCATGCCAAACACTGTGTGAAAGTTAATGGATTAACTTACCCCACAGGCTCGTTACATCGAGCCGTTTTTATAGAAAGAGAGGGAACTCATGTCGTATCCAGAAAGCAAACTCACCGGCCTGACCGGTTTCGCCCTTGCGGCAAAAGTCACCGGCGGCTGGTCTGGCCAAGTGGTCAGTATCACCACGCTGGATCAACTCAAGGCCAACATTGGCGACACCACCCCACGGGTGTTGGTGATCAACAGCAATATCTCGGCGTCGAGCCTGACCAAGGTCAACATGGGGGCCAACAAGACCCTGATCGGTTCATTCCAGAACCGTACTTTGGAGAATATTCACCTGCGTGCAACCGCGCAGTCCCAGAATATTATTCTGCAGAATATTATCTTCAAACATTCGGCGAGCATTAAGGCCAATGACGATATTCAGGTGTACTTGAACTACGGCAGCAAGTACTGGATCGATCATTGTTCTTTTGTCGGGCACACCTGGTCCACCACTGACGGCAGTGAAGACAAGCTGCTGTATATCGGTGAAAAAGCCGATTATGCCACCATCAGCAACTGCTTCTTTGGCAGCCACAAGTACGGGCTGATTTTCGGGCATCCGGCGGATGATAATAAGGCAGAGTTCAACGGTTATCCGCGCCTGACGTTGTGCCACAACCGCTTCGACAACATGGAAGTACGCGCGCCCGGCTTGATGCGTTACGGTTATTTCCATGTGTATAACAACTACGTCAATAACTTCCATCTCGGTTTTACCCTCGCGCAGAACGCCAATATCCTCTCTGAAAGCAACTATTTTGGCGAAGGCAGTCAAAATAAAGGCATGTTGGATGACAAAGGTACCGGGACGTTCACTGATACAAACAGTGTGCCGCCGATCACCAACCAGAAGTCACCCAAAGCACAATGGACGGCAAGTTCAAACTACGCCTATACCTTGAAGACGGCGGCGCAAGCCAAGGACTTCACACAGAAGAATGCCGGCGCCCAGGCTGGGACGCTAGTATTCGGTAGTTGAGTAGCTAGCTTTCTACTGAGCTGTCATTTATTGCAAGTGCCACTGTATGTATATCAAGGATATAAATACAGTGATGGCCTTTGTAATATGAATAATTCTTAATGTTGCTATAAGCAAGTGCCCATGTTAAACCTTGGTGCGCACTTGCAGGGCCAACTATCTCTTGCTCTTTCAGTCAGTATTAAGTTACTGGCTGCCAGGTGCTATTTAATCTTCGCTTGTCACTTAAGCGTTAGCAAAAGGACATCATCATGAAACATGCGAATCACACACCCACTCGCTGGACACGGGCCGATGCGCTGAAAGTTAATGAGAATGACCCGACGACGACACAGCCGTTAGTGAGTCCTGACTTTCCTGTCATGAGTGACACGGTCTTTATTTGGGACACCATGCCATTGCGTGAACTGGATGGCACGGTGGTATCGGTGAATGGCTGGTCGGTGATCTTCACCTTGACCGCCGACCGTCGCCCCCATGATCCACAATTCATCAATGCCGATGGCCGTTACGACATCAAGCGCGATTGGGAAGACCGCCATGGTCATGCGCGGATCTGCTACTGGTATTCGCGCACCGGCAAAGACTGGATCTTCGGCGGCCGTGTCATGGCCGAAGGGGTTTCGCCGACCACCCGTGAATGGGCGGGCACCCCGATTCTGTTGAATAACAACGGTGACATCGACCTGTACTACACCTGCGTCACGCCGGGTGCCACGATTGCCAAAGTCAGGGGCCAGGTTGTCACGTCGGACACCGGTGTCACGCTCCAGGGCTTTGATCAGGTCAAGTCGTTGTTCGATGCCGACGGCACCTACTACCAAACCGAAGCGCAGAATGCGACCTGGAACTTTCGCGATCCCAGCCCCTTTATCGATCCCGTCGATGGCAAGTTGTACATGGTGTTCGAAGGCAATGTGGCCGGCGAGCGCGGGACTCACGAAGTGGGCCCGAATGAAATAGGTCTGGTGCCGCCAGGGCATGAAGATGTGGGTGGTGCGCGTTATCAGGTGGGATGCATCGGCATTGCCGTGGCCAAGGACCTCAACGGTGACGAGTGGGAAATCCTGCCGCCATTGGTCACGGCCGTTGGCGTGAACGACCAGACCGAACGGCCGCACTATGTGTTCCAGGACAACAAGTACTACCTGTTCACCATCAGCCACAAGTTCACCTATGCGGATGGCGTGACGGGGCCGGATGGCGTCTATGGGTTCGTCAGCGATCACCTGTTCGGCCCCTATACGCTGATGAATGCGTCGGGGCTGGTACTGGGCAACCCGCCTTCGCAGCCGTTCCAGACGTACTCTCACTGCGTGATGCCCAACGGCCTGGTGACGTCGTTTATCGACAGCGTGCCCACCACCGGCGATGACTACCGCATCGGCGGCACCGAGGCGCCGACGGTCAGGATCGTGTTGAAGGGCGCTCGTTCGTTTGTGCAGGAGGCTTATGACTACGGCTACATTCCGGCGATGCGGGATGTGGTGTTGAGCCAGTGACCGCAGTGCAAAAGCCAGCCTGATTCATCAGGTGTAAACCGATCCAAATGTGGAAGGGGGCTTGCCCCCGATGGCGGTGTCTCAGTCAAGAAGGTGCGACTGGTCCACCGCTATCGGGGGCAAGCCCCCTCCCACCGTTGACCGGTGTTGTGCCTGGAAGGTTGGTGGCGCTCAAGCTCAAGGCTGTCATGAGCCACATACTCAGTCGGCCCTGACAAGCAGAGATCCAGTGTGGGAGGGGGCAACCCTCCCATCTTTGACTGGTGTTGTGTCTGGAAGATTGGCGGCGCTGAAGCTCAAGACCACCATGAGCCACATACTCGGCCGGTCCTGACAAATGGAGATCCAATGTGGGAGGAGGCTTGCCCCCGATGGCGGTGCCTCAGTCAAGAAGGTGTCGACTGGTCCACAGCTATCGGGAGCAAGCCCCCTCCCACCTTTGACCGGTGTTGTGTCTGGAAGATTGGCGGCGCTGAAGCTCAAGACCACCATGAGCCACATACTCGGCCGGTCCTGACAAATGGAGATCCAATGTGGGAGGGGGCTTGCCCCCGATGGCGGTGCCTCAGTCAAGAAGGTGTCGACTGGTCCACAGCTATCGGGAGCAAGCCCCCTCCCACCTTTGACCGGTGTTGTGTCTGGAAGATTGGCGGCGCTGAAGCTCAAGACCACCATGAGCCACATACTCGGCCGGTCCTGACAAATGGAGATCCAATGTGGGAGGGGGCTTGCCCCCGATGGCGGTGCCTCAGTCAAGAAGGTGTCGACTGGTCCACAGCTATCGGGAGCAAGCCCCCTCCCACCTTTGACCGGTGTTGTGTCTGGAAGATTGGCGGCGCTGAAGCTCAAGACCACCATGAGCCACATACTCGGCCGGTCCTGACAAATGGAGATCCAATGTGGGAGGGGGCTTGCCCCCGATGGCGGTGCCTCAGTCAAGAAGGTGTCGACTGGTCCACCGCTATCGGGGCAAGCCCCCTCCCACCTTTGACCCCGTTCAAGCAGTGATTTTTGAGCCGTTCATAATCCACGGTGGTCTTGGCAATCTCCAGAAATGGCCACTAACCGATCATGCGAACCACCCGCCTGGCAATCAGAACACCCACCACCGGCGCCAGCGCAAACACCCCAAACAGCCACACCGCAGCGCTCGCGGTGCCTTCGACACCGCCGGGTTCAGTGAGGCCGGCGACGTTCGCGACCATGCCCGCCAGTGCCGCGCCAAACGCGGTAGCGAACAGTTGCACGGTGGTAATCGACGCGCTGGCAAGGTCCTGCTCACCGGCTGGCGCCACCTGGAACACCCGGGTCAGCAAGTGCGGCCACGCCAGCCCCACGCCCAACCCAATCAGGATAAGCGCCAGGCAGATCGGTGTGAGCGTCTGCCCGCTGCCGTTGCTTTCGACGGGCATCAAGATGGCCAGCGCCACCATGCCCACCACGCCCAGGATCGGCCCGGCCAGGATCGCTCGTCGAATGTTGCCGCCCGTCACACCCGCGCTGGCGATTGACCCCAGCGTCCAGCCGGCCGCCATCAGTGCCGCCAGATAACCGGCCACCAACGGCGACTGGTGGTGCAGGACTTGAAGAAACAGCGGCACGAAGATTTCGCCACTGGTCACGGCCACCGCCAGCAATGACATCGTCGCGTACAGCGCGCCGAGTGCAGTGGTGATCCGAAACGCTCCGGCGGGCAACAGTCGATGGTGGGCGCGGCTTTCCGTGACGATCAGCAGCGCGGTGAACACCGCTGCCACGGCCAGCCCCAGCAGGTTCAGGGGCAGGGTGGACGAGACGCTGCCGGCCGACACCGCCAGTACCGCAGCCGTCAGCAGCACCAGTTGGGCGAGTGGCAGCGGTGTCGGCTCAACGCTATCGGTGCTGCGCTTGGGCAGGACCGCCGCCGCCAGCACCGCGAATAACCCGGCCACCGGAATCAACGACCAGAACGCCGCGCGCCATATGCCCAGCTCGGCAAACACCCCGCCCACCGCTGGCCCGACCAGCGTCGCCACGCCCCACATCCCCGACACCAACGCCATCGCGCGCGGCCACAGGCTTTCATCGAACACCAACCGAATCATCGCGTAGGACAGCGCGAACAAGAACCCACCGCCCAGCCCCTGCACCAACCGCCCAACGAGCATCACCGGCATGGACGGCGCAAACGCACAGGCCAAGGCCCCGCCGGCAAACACTAGGCTGGCGACCAGGTACGCCGCACGCGGCCCGAGGCTGCCGAGCAGGCGCGCCGACAACGCCGAACCGAGGATCGAGGCGGCGACAAATAACGTGGTGTTCCAGGCGTAGTAGTCGATGCCGCCGATGTCCTGGACCACTGACGGCAGAATCGTGGTGGCGATGTACACGTTGATCGCATGCAGCACCACGCCGCCTGCCAGTGCGAGCGAACGTACGCCGTTGGCACCGGACAACAGCGCGGCCCAGTTGGAAGGGGAGGGTTGAGGTGTGTTCATGTAGGCTCCGATTCAAAGGACTGAAGGCTTGCCAAGGCAAGCCGACACCCTTTATAAAACCTCATGTTTAGATGAGGTCAAGAGCTGGATGGAAGCGAAAATCGATGTGCGCATCCCCCTCGGCGTGGGCGAATTGGCCCGCCGCAGCGGCGTGACCGTGGCCACGGTGCATTTCTACGAAACCAAGGGGTTGATCCACGCACAACGCAGCGCGGGCAATCAGCGTCGCTATCAGCGTGACGTACTGCGCCGGATCGCGGTGATCAAGGTCGCGCAGCGCGCGGGCATTCCGTTGGCGACCATCAAGGACGCGTTGGACGAACTGCCTTCAGGACGGCCGTTGACGGCCAAGGACTGGACCCAACTCTCCACCCGCTGGCGCGACCTGTTGAGTGAGCGCATCAACAGCCTCACTCAACTGCGCGACCAACTCGATGGCTGTATCGGCTGTGGTTGCCTGTCCCTGGATGATTGCCCGCTGCGCAATCCGGGGGATCGCCTGGGGCAGTTGGGGGATGGGGCCGTGTTGCTCGGAAAGTGAGACGACCACCGCCCCTCCCACACGGGATTTGTGGTGTTTGTGAGGGTGGCGTCAGCGCCGACCCGTGCGCGTACTCACATCCACCCACACCGCCAACACCAGGATGCTGCCTTTCACAATCATCTGCCAGTAACTGTCCACGTCCAGCATCGACATGCCGTTATCCAGGCTGGTAATCACCAACGCCCCGAGCAACGCGCCATACACCGTGCCCGAGCCGCCGCGCATCGACGTACCACCAATAAAGCACGCAGCGATGGCATCCAACTCGCCCATATTGCCCGCCGACGGTGAGCCCGCCGCGAGCCGCGCGGTGTTGACCAGGCCGGCGAGGGCGCACATCACGCCCATGATCCCGAAGATCCACAGTTTCACCGCCTGCACGTTGATGCCCGACAGGCGCGTGGCTTCCATATTGCTGCCCACCGCATACACGCGGCGGCCGAACACGGTCTGGCTGGTGACGTAGCTGAACACGCCGAGCAGCACCAGCAACAGCAGCACTGGTACGGGGATGCCGTCGTAGCTGTTGAGGGTGGTGACGAACCCGGCGAGTACCGCGCCGATCACCGCCACGCGCAGCACGTCGCGCACCAGGGCGTGCGGCGCCAAGCCATGCAGCGCACGGTTGCGCCGTTGTTTCCAGGTCAACAACAGGGTCAGCGCAAACAGCAAGAGCCCAAGGCCAATCCCCACCGAATGCGGCAAATACCCCTGGCCTACGTACACCAACGACGGTGATACCGGCGCAATGGTTGTGCCGCCGGTGATTCCCAGCAGAATCCCGCGAAACGCCAGCATGCCGCCCAGGCCAACGATAAAAGAGGGGATGCGCAGGTAGGCCGTCATGTAACCGTTGGCCAAACCGATCATCAGCCCACACAGCGCCACCAGGCTGAGATTGGCCAGCAGCGGAATGTGATAAACCACGTCCAGGATCGCCGCCAACCCGCCCAACAACCCCAGCAACGAACCCACCGACAAATCAATCTCGCCGCTAATAATCACCAGCACCATGCCGCACGCCAGAATCCCGGTGATTGCCATCTGCCGCAGCAGGTTCGACAGGTTGCGCGGTGTGAGGAAACCGCCCTCGGTCTGCCAACTGAAAAACAGCCAGATCACCGCCACGGCGATCACCAGCGCAAGCATTTTGTAGCGGGTAAACAGCTGTTTGACCTGATTCATCTACGCGGTCTTCCGATCATTATTGTTGTTTTGGCTGAGCGCGGCGGCGAGCACCTGTTCCTGGGTGAGCCCTTCATTGATGAAATCGCCGCGCAACTGGCCGTCGCCGATCACCAGCACGCGGTTGGACACGCCGAGCACTTCGGCCAGTTCCGAGGAGACCATGATGATCGACACGCCTTCGGCCGCCAGGGCACCCATCAGTTTGTAGATCTCATACTTGGCGCCCACGTCCACCCCGCGCGTGGGTTCGTCGAGGATCAGCACTTTGGGCTTGGCCATCAGCATTTTCGCCAGCACGGCTTTTTGCTGATTGCCGCCGGACAGGCTGGTGATCGGCAAAAACGGGCTGGCCGTCTTGAGGTGCATGCGTGCGATCTGCTGGTCGATGCTGCCCAGTTCAGCTTCGGCGTCGATGCGGGTCATATGCGCATAGGTATCGAGGACCGCCAGGGTGATGTTCTGACCCACGCCCAGGTCGGGAATGATGCCTTGGCGCTTGCGATCCTCGGGCACCATGCACAGCCCGGCGCGAATCGATTTGAGCGGCGTGCGCGTGTCGATTACCTGGCCGTCGAGCCACACCTCGGCGCTGTAGCGGCCGGGGTAGGCGCCGAAGAGCGCTGACACTAACTCCGTGCGTCCGGCGCCCACCAGCCCGGCAATGCCGAGGATCTCGCCGCGCTTGAGCACGAAGGAAATATCATCGACACGCTTGCGCCTGGGGTTGTCCACGTCATAGCAGGTGACGTTGCGCGCCTCGAAAATCACCTCGCCGATGGCATGGGGCTCGGTGGGGTAGAGGTTGCTCATCTCACGGCCGACCATCTGCGTGATGATCCGGGGGATGTCCATGTCGGCCATGGCCGTGGTCGCGATGTGTTTGCCGTCGCGGATCACCGCAATGGTGTCGCACACCGCCGCCACTTCATCGAGCTTGTGGGAGATGTACACGCAGGCCACACCCTTGGCTTTGAGGTCACGGATGATGTCGAGCAGTACCTCGATTTCCGAGCGGGTCAGGGCCGAAGAGGGCTCGTCGAGGATCAGCAGGCGCGCTTTTTTATTGAGCGCCTTGGCGATTTCTACCAGTTGCTGGTAGCCGCCGCCGTACTGCGACACCGGCAAGGCGACGTTCATGTCCGGCACCTTGAGTTCACGCATCAACGCTTCGGCGCGGTGGATCATCGCCGGGTAGTTCATGCGCCCGCCGGGCAATGTCAGTTCGTGGCCCATAAAGATGTTTTCGGCCACCGAGAGGTCGGGTACCAGGGTCAGTTCCTGGTGAATGATCACGATACCGGCGGCCTCGGTTTCGCTGATGGACTGAGCCTTGAGCGGTTGCCCATCCCAGAGGATTTCACCCTCCCAGGTGCCGTACGGGTAGACCGCCGACAGCACCTTCATCAGTGTGGATTTACCCGCGCCGTTCTCACCGCACAGGCCGACACATTCCCCCGGCCGCACAGTGATGTCGATGCCGTTCAGCGCGTTGACACCGCCAAAGCTTTTGACGATGCCGTTCATTTGCAGCAGATAGTCAGCCATGGCGGTCACTGCCCGCCGATCTGCTCTTTGGTATAGAACCCGTCCTTCTCCAACAGATCGATATTGGCCTTGGTCAGCGGAGTCGGGGTGAGCAGGATGGTGTCGACTTTCTTGCTGCCGTTATCGTACTGCGAGCTGTAGGTGGGCTTCTCGTTACGTGCCAGTTGCACCGAGAGCTTGGCGGCTTCGGTGGCAATCAGCTTGAGCGGTTTGTACACGGTCATGGTCTGGGTGCCGTCGATCACGCGTTTGATCGCGGCGAGGTCGGCGTCCTGCCCGGAGATCGGCACCTTGCCCGCCAGTTTCTGCGCGGCCAGGGCCTGGATCGCACCGCCGGCGGTGGCGTCGTTGGAGGCGACGATGGCGTCGATTTTGTTGTTGTTCCGGGTCAGGGCGTTTTCGACGATGCTCAGGGCTTCGGTGGGGTTCCACTCCTTGACCCACTGCTGGCCGACTACCTTGATATCGCCCTTGTCGATAGCCGGTTGCAGCACCTTCATCTGGCCTTCGCGCAGCACCTTGGCGTTGTTGTCGGTAGGCGCGCCGCCGAGCAGGAAGTAGTTGCCCTTGGGCGCCGCTTGCAGCACACCGCTGGCCTGCATTTCGCCGACCTTTTCGTTATCAAAGGAGATGTAGGCGTCGATGTCCGCATTGAGAATCAGGCGGTCATAGGACACCACCTTGATCCCGGCTTTCTTGGCTTCGGCCACCGCGTTGGTCAGCACCGTGGCGTTGAACGGCACGATAACGATCACATCGACGCCCCGGGAAATCAGGTTTTCGATCTGGGAAATCTGCTTCTGCTCGTTGGCATCGGCGGACTGCACAAAGACCTTCGCGTCGAGTTTTTCCGCAGCGGCGACGAAGTAATCGCGGTCGCGGGACCAGCGTTCCAGGCGCAGGTCGTCGATGGAGAAACCGATTTTCGGGTGGGCGGAATCGGCCATCACCGGCAGTGCGAGCAGGGCCATGGCGGTGGCGAGCAGGGTACGTTTGAATGACTTCATGTTGGTGCGTCCTTTTATTGTTGTTGGAAAGACACAGCGTGATGCGGGTAGAACTGTAGAGCGTCCTTCGAAGCTCCGTGCACAGATTTGTCGCGCAAATGTCACCGATAAATAAACCGGTTGACTACCCCCTCCAGCATCTCCTGTCGCCCGCTCACCGCCTGCGGGTTCAGTTCATGGGCAAACGCGTGTTCTGCCAGCGATTCCAGGCTGAACTCACCCGCCAGCACGGCTTGGCCCAGCGGCTGTTGCCAACCGGCATAACGCTGGTCCTTGAACTGCTGCAATCGGTCGTTTTGCACCATGGCCGCCGCACGCTCCAGGGCCAGCGCCAATACGTCCATGGCCTCCACATGCCCGTGGAACAGATCCACCTCATCCAGGCTCTGACGCCGTACCTTGGAATCAAAGTTATAGCCGCCGTTCTTGAACCCGCCAGCCTTGAGGATTTCATAGGTGGCGAGGGTCATCTCCTCGACGCTGTTAGGGAATTGGTCGGTGTCCCAGCCGTTCTGCGGGTCGCCACGGTTGGCGTCGATGCTGCCGAAGATACCGAGGGATACGGCCGTGGCGATCTCGTGATGGAAGCTGTGCCCGGCCAGAGTGGCGTGGTTGGCCTCGATATTCACCTTGATCTCGTGTTCCAGACCGTACTCATGCAGGAAACCGAACACCGTGGCGCTGTCGTAGTCGTACTGGTGCTTGGTCGGCTCCTGGGGCTTGGGCTCGATCAGCAGGTCGCCCTTGAAGCCGATCTTGTGCTTGTGTTCCACCACCATGCGCATAAAGCGCCCGAGCTGTTCGCGCTCGCGCTTGAGGTCGGTGTTGAGCAGGGTTTCATAGCCTTCACGGCCGCCCCACAGCACATAGTTTGAGCCTTTGAGCCGCAGGGTGGCGTTCATCGCGCTGAACACCTGGGCGGCGGCGTAGGCAAACACTTCAGGGTCCGGGTTACTGGCAGCGCCGGCGGCAAAGCGCGGGTTGCTGAAGCAGTTCGCGGTGCCCCACAGCAGTTTGATCCCGGTTTGTTCCTGGTGACGCTCCAGATGGTCGACCATCTGTGCGAAGTGCTCGCGGTACTCCTTGAGCGAGCTGCCTTCGGGCGCCACGTCGGTGTCGTGAAAGCTGTAGTAGTCGATGCCCAGTTTGGAGAAAAACTCAAAGGCCGCCTCCGCCTTGCCGATGGCCACCTCCATCGGGTCGCCACTGCGCTGCCACGGGCGCTTGAAGGTGCCCATGCCAAACATATCGGCACCGGGCCACACGAAGGTGTGCCAGTAACACGCAGCCATGCGCAGGTGCTCGCGCATGGGTTTGCCGAGGATCAACTTGTTGGCGTCGTAATGGCGAAAGGCGAGGGGGGAATCGCTGCTGGGACCTTCGAAGCGAACCTTCTCGACACCGGGGAAGTACGGCATGGCGTTTTCCTTATTGTTCTTGGCGGTGTCTGGATACTAGCAACGGCGATGGGGCTGGCGATTATGAAAATCACCAAGGCGTAGTGCGATTTTGTGCAGCGAGGGCTAGTCTGTCGCGACAGGCCCCAGGACAAAAACAATGAAAACCCTACCGCCCGTGCACCGAATCGCGCTGCTGTTCAACGGCAGCAAAATCTACGACCGCGGCATCATCGCCGGCATCGGTAATTACCTGAGCAGTACGCGTGTGTCCTGGGATTTGTTCCTGGAAGAGGACTTTCTATGCCGCCTCAAAGGCATCGAGCGTTTTCAGGGCGACGGTATCATTGCCGACTTCGACGACCCGCTGATTGGCGAGGCATTGGCCGACAGTCAGTTGCCGGTGGTAGCGGTGGGCGGCTCCTATGAAGACGGCCGCGCGTACCCCAAGGGCATCCCCTATGTGGCCACCGATAATTACGCATTGATGAAGTTGGCCTACGCGCATTTGATCGAGGCAGGGCTGACGCGCTTTGCCTGCTTCAGCCTGCCCGAAGCGCAGGCCAACCGCTGGGCCCAGGAGCGCGAAAAAGCCTTTCGCCGCCTGATGCTGCGCGACGGCTTGCAGGTGGAGGTGTATCGCGGCCTCGGCACCAGCGCGCCGTTGTGGGACAGCGCAGTGGAGCAGCAGATCGCCTGGCTGCACAGCTTGCCAAAGCCCATTGGCATTATTGCCGTGACCGATGCCCGTGCCCGGCAATTGCTGCAAGCCTGCCTCACAGCCGGCATCGCCGTGCCGGAACAAGTGGCGCTGATCGGCATCGACAACGATCCGCTGACCCGAACCCTTACGCGAGTGCCGCTGAGTTCGGTGATCCAGGGCACCGAAACCATGGGCCGCACTGCCGCTGCGCTGTTGCACCAGATGTTGCACGGCAAGCCTTGCACCGGTACGCAAATCCTCGTGCCGCCGGACGCAATCAACGTCCAGGCCTCCAGCCTTCATCAACCCTTGGGCAATCCGTACGTGATGCAGGCGCTGCTGTTTATCCGCCAATACGCTTGCCAAGGCATCAAGACTGCTCAAGTGGCGGCGTATGTCGGTGTGTCGCGTTCATCCCTGGAAGCGCACTTTCGTAAGGTGCGCAATTGCAGCGTGCATGACGAAATCCTGCGCTTCAAACTCGCGGCTGCCGCCAGAGGCCTGGAAAACCGTGATCTGGCGATTGCCGACATCGCGTCGTCCTGCGGCTTCACCTCGGCGCAGTACCTGCACACCGTGTTTCGTCGCGAGTTTGGCTGTACGCCCCGGGAGTACCAGCGGGGCGCGGAGTTTGCGTTATCTGTGCCTGAGTAAGGCCTTACATACACTGCTGAACCCACTGTGGGAGGGGGCTTGCTCCCGATGGCGGTTTGTCAGTCAAGCTATTCATTGACTGACACACCGCCATCGGGAGCAAGCCCCCTCCCACATTTTTTGACCGCGTTCAGGCGCTTAGAACACTGCCTTGACCTGCAACCCCAGCACCAGCGCATTGTCGATGTTGTCACCCGAAAACGCGCCTGGCTCGATGATGTATTGCACATCCGGGCGCAGGTTCAGCCATGGCGTGGCCTGGTAGCCGTAACTGAGTTCGATCAGTTGTTCGGCGTTGTCGAGGTTGGGGTAGCTGGACCCGGCGTTGAACGCTGCCAGTTCCTGCACGTCGCGGCTGCGCGGGTTTGGCACGGCGCGGCCATAACCCAGGGACAGGGTGTCCCGCGGGCGGCCTTCGAACGGTTTGTAGAGCACTACGCCTGCGCCATACCACTTGCTGAACGGCGAGGCCGCTTCGCTGGCGGCGGAGTATTGGCCGAAGGCGTGCAGCACACGGCCGGCCGACGATTCGGAGGCCCACACCGCCTGGTCGATCAGCAGGTAGTGACCGCCGCGACCGCTGACTTTTTCAGTGCTGCCGATGCGTTTCACATCGGAGCTGTCGTAGTAGTAACCCACCTTGTATTCCCCGGGCAGGGAACCTGCGTGCTTGTACACCAGCTCAATCGGCACCACGGTCCCGGTGGTGTGCTTGGGGCTCAACTTCCAGGCGCGGCTGGAGTCGCCGTTGCTTTCCGGGTCGACATTGAACGCCGCCACCCGCACTTGCCAGGCCGGCGAGAGGTCGTATTTCACCCGTGCGCCCAGACGCGCGTTCGGGTAGTTGGTCCAGCCGCTGCCGCCGGACATGTTCAGCGGATGCCCGCAGAAACCGGCGTTCATGAAGTTGCACAGGATGCCGCTGTCCAGGCCGCCGAGGTCATTGCCCATGGCCATGTAGCCGAGCTTGACGTTGAGTGCTGGGGTGAAGAGCGTGCGCTCGTAGCTCAGCTCAGTGAGGCGGGTGTAGAGACCGCCGTAGTTTTCCTGGATCGGCAGACGGTTGCCCACCAGGTCCTCGGACGCGCTGTTGCCGCGACGGTCATTGACGGTGACCTGGATGCGGTCGCCGTTGGTGAAACCGTAGAGCTTGCCCAGGTCGAACTGCACACCGAGCTTGAGGTTTTGCGAGTAGCGCGCTGAGCGGTGCTGACCGCCGTGGGCGTTGTAGGCGGTTTCGCCGCTGTAGTCGCCGGTGAAGCGCACACCGGTGTCTTCCAGTTCACGGCGCAGGCCGCCCCAGTCGCCGGTCAGGGTGGTGTCATCGGCTTGGACGGGCAGGGCGGCGCCCAGGGCCAGGCCGAGCAACAGGCGCCCAAAAGAGAGATGAGAAGTGGGTGTCATGCGGGTCTTCCAGACAGAAAGCGCGGTGCCGGGGGGGCACCGCGCTTGGGGGGGGGTTATGGCAGGGCGTAGGCGATCACGTAGTCGCCACGGTCAGTGGATTGGCGTGCACCGCCGGCGGTGACGACTACGTACTGCTTGCCGGTTTTCGGCGATACGTAAGTCATCGGGCCGCCTTGGCTGCCGACCGGCAGGCGGGCTTTCCACACTTCGTCACCGTTGCCGCTGTTGAAGGCGCGCAGGTAGAAATCCTGGGTGCCGGCGATAAAGATCAGGCCGCCCTGGGTCGACAGCGTGCCGCCGAGGGTCGGCAGACCGATCTTGATCGGCAGGTGCATACGGATGCCCAGCGGGCCGGTGTCTTCAACGGTGCCAACCGGCACCTGCCACGCGACTTTCTGGGTCTTCATATCGATGGCGGTCAGGGTGCCGAACGGCGGCGCCTGGCACGGAATGCCGGCCACCGACAGGAAGCGGTTTTTGTTCACGGCATACGGCGTGCCCTTGAGCGGGACCGCGCCCATGCCGGTGTTCAGCGCTTCGCCACCGGACGAAGACTGGGCTTTGTTCTGCGACGGCACCATCTGGATCCACAGGCCCAGGCGCATGTCGTTGACGAAGATAAAACCGTGCACCGGGTCGGTGGAAATGCTGCCCCAGTTCATGCCGCCCAGGGAACCCGGGAAGCTCAGGGATTTATCGGTGCCCGGCGCGGTGTACAGGCCGTCGTAGCGCATGCCTTTGAAGTCGATGCGGCACAGCAACTGGTCGTACGGGGTGGCGCCCCACATGTCCGATTCAGTCAGGGTTTGCGCGCCGATCTGCGGCATGCCCACCGATTTAGGCTGGGTTGGCGAGTACGGTTCATTGGGGATGTTGGCGGCCTTGACCGGTACTTCTTTTACGTCAGTCAGCGGTTTGCCAGTGGCGCGGTCGAGCACGTAGATCTGGCCGGCCTTGGTGCCGATCACTACCGCAGGCACGGCTTTGTCGCTGCCCGGCGGGGTGAAGTCGATCAGGCTTGGCTGCATCGGCAGGTCGAAGTCCCACAGGTCGTTGTGGACGGTCTGGTACACCCACTTTTCAGCACCGGTGGAGGCATCCAGCGCCAATACCGAAGCGCCGTATTTATGGTTGAGCTGGGTGCGTTCCACGCCGTAGATGTCGGTGGATGAGCTGCCCATCGGCAGGAAAATCGTGTTCATCAGCGGGTCGTAGGACATCGGCGCCCAGCTGTTCGGCGTGCTGCGCACGTAGGTGCTGTCGCCGGTTGGGGCTTGTTTGTCTTCCGGGTTGCCGGGGTCGAAGGCCCAACGCATTTGCCCGCTGATCACGTCAAAACCACGGATCACGCCGCCTGGCATGTCGGTCTGCACGTTATCCGCCACGCGGCCGCCGACCACCACGGTGGTGCCAGCGATCAACGGGGCCGAGGAGAGCTGGTAGTAGCTGTCCGGGACATTGCCCAGGCCGGCTTTCAAATCCACCTGGCCGTGGGTGCCGAAGTCTTCACAGAATTTGCCGGTGTCGGCGTCTACCGCAATCAGGCGGGCATCAATGGTGTTGGTCAGCAGACGGCGCTGGCACTGCGCACCGGCTGGAACGCTGGCGGCAATGATCGGCGAGCTGTTGGGCTGGGTCGGCTGGGCAATCGGCGCGGTGGCGTCGAAATAGGCCATGCCGCGGCAACGCTGCCAGACCGCCGATTTGGCGTTGACTTCGTTCTTCCACAGTTCTTTGCCGGTGTCGGCGTCGAGGGCGATCAGATTGTTGTGCGGGGTGCAGATGAACACTTTGTTGCCGATCTGCAGCGGGGTCAGTTGGTCTTCGGCACCGTTGCCGTCGCTGATCGCCACGTCGCCGGTGTGGTAGGTCCAGGCTACTTTGAGCTTGTTGACGGTGTCGCGGTTGATCTGGTCCAGCGCGGCGAAGCGGCTGCCGCCTTCAGTGTTGCCGTAGTGCGCCCAATCTTTCTGCGCATCGGCCGGGACCACTGGCGTGACGCCTGGGCCGGCACCGGTCGGGGCGACGCTTGGGTGGGCGACAAACATATTGCCCGCCGCAACCACTACGCCCACCGCCAGTACGGCGGCAACGCCATAGGCACCACGCGCAGGCTTGCCGACCAGCAGTGGGTACACCAGCGCGACCACCAGGCCAATCGCGGCGAACATGAATAGCCGCGAGAACAGCGGCCAGAACACCAGGCCCACATCCGCCACGGCCCAAATGGCTGTGCCCACCAGGAACGCGGCAAACAACCACGCACCCGCCGGGTTACGCCGGGCAATCAACAGGCCGGCAATCGCCATGGCCACGCCGCCGATCAGGAAGTACCAGGAACCTCCCAGGCTAACCAGTTTGGCGCCGCCGACGGCGAGCGCGATGCCGAGCAGGGCGATGATAACGCCCAGGCCCAGGAGTAAGAATCTAGAGACGCCAGTGGCGCGCGATGCTCGTTTCATGTCGAAAGGACTCGAATGTGAGAGGGCAAAGACGCGATTTTAGCAAGATAAGTAACTGGTTAGTACATTAGAGTCCTGCAATAGACTATTACAGTTGCTGCGATGATGCAGTGCGGTCAAATGCCGCGTTGGATAGGAGGGTTTTCTCGATGGGCAGCGGTGCGGGGAGCGCGTATTCAGGGGTGTCGATAGCCGTATCAGGATGAGCGCACTTTGAGCCTCAACGAAACGCCCCATCGGTTGAGTGGATGGGGCGTAGCGTTCGACCACCGTCTTTACAGGCAACTTTGCTCGAACTCTTCGAGCATATCGGAGCGGATCAGATGACCCTCGTCATCCCGATCCCGGTACCGTCGTGGCTCAAGTCACTGGCCATGCATGGGTTGACGTCTTCCTTGAGGGCGATGCGACTGACGTGTGTGTCCGCATACGCCCTCTGTCTGACAATGCCTAAAACTTGAAGCGTCCCACCAACCCTTTGAGCTGACCGGAAATATCCGTCAAACGACCTGAGCCGGTCTGCGCCGAATGGGCAAAACCTTCCACCAACTGCGCGTCGGCATGGATCTGCGCGATGTGCCGGTTGATCTCTTCCGCCACTTGGTGCTGTTCCTCAGCGGCGGTCGCGATCTGGGTGTTCTGGTCGCGGATCGAGTCCACGGAGCCAAGGATCTTGTCGAAGCTGTCGCGAGCCTGCTGGATGCGTTCCACGCTGGTGTGGGACACCAGCAGGCTGCCTTGCATCTGCTGCGTGACTTCCTGGGTGCGGCGGGCGAGGTTGCCCAGTAGGCTGTCGATTTCGCCGGTGGAGTCTGCGGTGCGACGCGCCAAGGCGCGGACTTCGTCTGCAACCACGGCGAAGCCTCGGCCTTGGTCACCGGCGCGGGCCGCTTCGATTGCCGCGTTGAGTGCCAGCAGGTTGGTTTGCTCGGCAATCGAACGGATGGTATCGAGGATGGTGTTGATGTTCTGGCTGTCCTGCTCCAGCAACTGCATGGTCTGAGTCGATTTCTGCAGGTCTTCGCTAAGCTTGAGCACGCTGCCCGTGGCTTCGCCGATGTGCTGCTGACCGGCGTGCACATCGCGATAGCCTTCGTCGGCACTGGTGGCCGCGGCGCTGCAGGAGCGTGCGACTTCGTTGGCGGTGGCGACCATTTCGTTGAACGCAGTGCTGACCAGTTCCACGGCTTCACGCTGGCGGCCGGCGGCCTGGTTCATGTTATTGGCCACTTCGCTGGTGTCGGCGGCGGCGGTTTGCAGGTCGGATGATGCGTTACCGATGCGCTGCACCAACTGCGCGATCATGCTCAGGAACTGGTTGAACCAGCCGGCGAGGCTGGCGGTTTCGTCCTTGCCTTGCACCTTGAGCTGGCGGGTCAGGGCGCCTTCACCTTCGGCGGTTTCTTGCAGGCCGTCGGCCACGCCACGGATCGGGCGGACAATGACGCTGGCGAAACTGGCGCCGACAATCGCGAACACTAAGGCCAACGCGGCAGCGATCGCGGCGATCAGCCAGGTGAGGCTGGTCGCACCCGCCATCACTTCGTCCCGCTTGATCAGCCCGATAAAGCGCCAGCCCAAGTCTTTTGAACTGACCACGTTAGCCATATAGGCCACGCCGTCGATGTCGATTTGGGTCACGCCGTCGCCACGCTTGGACAGTTCGGCGTAGTTGGGGCCGAGGTCTGCCATCGGCTTGAAGTTGTGCTTGGCGTCGCTGGGGTCCACCAGCACGTTGCCATTCGCTTCGACCAGCATCAGGTAGCCGCTGTCGCCTAGCTTGATGTTGCGCACCAGTTCGGTGAGCTGCTTGAGCGACACGTCGAGGCCGACCACGCCGAGGATTTTGCCGCTGGCGTCGGCGACGGTGTGCACGGTGCCGATCAGCACCACATCATCCGGTGCCCAGTAGTAGGCGCCGGTGCGCACGGTAGCGCCAGGCGCGGCGATGGCCGCTTGGTACCAAGGGCGTACGCGTGGGTCGTAGTTGTTCAGTTTGGTGTCGTCCGGCCAACTGGCGTAACCGCCGTCGCTCAGGCCCAGGGACAGGTAAGCGGTGCTCGGATGGCTCTTGGCGAACTGGTCGAAGATATCCAGCAGTTCTTTGTTGGTGGGTGTAAGGGGTATTTGCGCGGCGTCGGCGCCGGCGTAGCTCTTGAGGTCCTTGGCCGCGACAACGCGCGGGTCCTTGGCCACAAATTCGACGTTCTGGCTGATGCCGTCGAAGAACTGCTTCATGCCATTGTCGATCTGGCGGATTTCGCGGCCGCTGCTGTCGAGGAAGTTGGCCAGGGCCCCCTCGCGCAGATTCAACACTACCAACACGGCGACCAGGATGACGGGGACGCACGCGATAGCCGCGAACGCCCAGGTCAGCTTCTGCTTGATATTCATGACTTCACCTGCGGAGTATTTATAGTTTTGGCAAGGCAGTGGGTAGCGCAGAACGTCGCATGTGTTGTTATGAAGAGGTGTAGCCCATGCGTACCCCCGGTTTATCGACCGAGGAGTCACGCACTTTAGGGCCGCAGTCGTGATCAGCCGATTTGGGTATCAGCCAGGGCGTCGCGGCGCATCGATTGCAGGTTTTTTTCGATGGTTTCGCAGATGGCTTCCATCTGGATCTGGTGTTCGCTGGAGCGGAACGGGCTTTGCAGATCGGTGCCGATGCGTTCGATGGCCAGCAGCATAAAGCCCACCACCGTGGAGGCTAGCGGCGTGAACCAGCCCAGGGACTCCACAAGGCCCACCGGTACGATCAGGCAGAACAGCGAGATAAACAGCCGCGGGAAATACACGTAAGGGTAGGGCAGTGGGGTGTTGGCGATACGCTCCATGCCGCCCTGGGCGTTGGACAAGTCCACCAGGGTGGATTCCAGCCGAGCCAGGCGAATGCTGTCCAGGTGCCCGGCTTTGTATTCCCGGGCCAGGATGGCCGCCGAGCCGGTGAGGATATCGTTGGCAAAGTTATTGGTGGCACCGTTGCGGGCGAATTCCTCAGTGGGGATAAACGCGCGGATTTCATCCGGGCATGGCTCGCCCTTGAGGTGGGCGGCCAGGCAATTCACGTAGGCCACGTGGCGGCGCAGCAGGGTGGACTTGACCGGGTTCACTTCACCGTCGGGGTCGTCCAGTAGCGTCAGCACCTGGCGCGCAAAGCTGCGCGAATTGTTGACCATCGCGCCCCATAGCGTGCGCGCCTCCCACCAGCGGTTGTAGGCGCTGCTGTTGCGAAAGCTGATGAGCACAATCAGTGCCGAGCCCAGCAGAGTGAGGGGCATCAGCGGCAAGTTGATCTTGGCGGTGAGAAACAGCATGAAGTCCACGGTGACGGCGACGTCCCACAGCAACAGCCAGAACAGCGACCAGCCCACATAGCCCATGGTCTTGATGATCAGGCGGTACTTTTTGATGATGGCGGCTTTCAAACGACAACCTCGTGGCGAGCGGTAGGCAACTGTGCCTTAGCTCGGACGCTGGTTTGCGGGGAAGGTTCGCTGTGGTGACTGAAACGGTTAAGCCGCCGGGGTCTTTTTGGAACAATTTTGGTAGCGACGGTGTCCCCTGCGCTAATCACGATAGATTGCGCTCAAGGCAAAACGCCATTATCTGTGCTGCAATTGAGATCAGTGAATCCAAGTTGTTTGATCAGGGCTCTTTCTCATGTGCAGTGGTTCGTTGAAGTTGGCGGTGGAACAGTCGGCGCGTGCGTTTGAGCGCCATGTGGATTTTGAAGCGTGTATTCGTACCCATTATTCGATCTTGCTGGAGTCCTATTCAAAAAGACCATTTTTCTACAAGACCGCACTGAAGTTCAGTCGCTTGATGGTGTCCTTTACGTTATTGAGCACCTATTTCTCCAAGCAGGTGCCTTTACTGTCCGAGGTGAAAGAGTTTTGTACGGCGCGCGGGTTCTGTTCCAGAAACAGCCTGGAGTCGATCTTCCTGCTGTTCAGGGCGTTGGGGTTCATGACGGTGTCGAGGCATGCGGATGACAGCCGTCTGCGGGTATTCAGTCCGTCACCCCTAGCCTGCGAGGAGATCAGGCTGATGCTCACGTCCGTGGTCGAGCCGCTGGGCGTGATGTGCCCGGAAACCGCGGTTTGCGGCTCAATGAACGGGCTGGATGATCGCGCTTATCTGGCACGTTATTTCAAAGGTTTTTCGGTCCTTCTCTCCCACAACGTGACCATCGACCTGCTGATGCCCGACTGTTATTGGCTGGTAAAGCGCGATGCCGGGCATATGTTGATGCTGGCGATCTATAACGATGCGTGTGCGTTGGATAACCAGGGGGCAAGTTTCAGGTCTTCGTCCTACCTTTCCATCGCTGAGCAACTCTCGGTGTCCAAGACCCATGTTATTCGCTTGGTGCAAGAGGGGGCTGACCGGGGCTATTTCAAGATTCATTCCAAGACATTGCTTGAAGTCCTGCCACCTTTTATCGTGTTGGTAAGGCGCTTCATGGCGTATTCGTTTGCGACCTGCCTGCACAGTCTTCAACTGAGTCATGTCGATACCAAAGCGGCCACTCATGCATAGGGAGTGACGGGATGCCGGCTAATGTGAAGCTCAGGCCACGGATGCAAAGGCTGTTGTCGCCCGCAATTGCCCAGGCGGAATTGATCGGGATTTTCGCCTGGCTGGCGGTGTTGCTGGTTGATCGCGGGGGGTTGTTCGGCTGGCCGGTCGTGCTGGTCACGATGGGGCTGTGCGTGGTGTATGGGGTTCACCGGGTGGTGACTCAGTATGTGCTGTGGCGGGCGCTGGGCGTGGGTTATATGGTGCTGCTGTCCGCGGGTTTTGCCTATGTGGTTCACACCCGCCCCGACCTGCAGGTGTTCGCCTTGCCGCTGGCCGTGACCTTGGTAATGAGCAGCGCAATCCTGTTTATCGTGGTTCAGGATTTTCTGTTCTGCGCCGCATTGGTGTGGTTACTGACGTGGCCCCAGATTCAGCTGAGCCTTTACGCAGGCGTCGACACCTACGTGTTCATCTTTTGCGCCGCGTCGGTGGCCATCGGATTTATCTTGAATGTCTACTACCTGAAGAACCTGCGTTCCGTGTTACTGGTGGAGAGTGAGTTTCGGGAGTTGGCCGAGACCGATTATTTGACCTCCATCCTGAACCGGCGGGCCTTTATGGAGAGCTTCGCCAAACTGATTGCGGCCGGTGATACCGGCTACTTCATGATGCTGGATATCGACAGTTTCAAATTGAAGAATGACCAGTTCGGCCATGACGTCGGCGACAGGATTCTCTGCGCCATGGCCGCGTGCTTTAAATCCACCCCAGGCAGCCACAGTTTCGGCAGGATTGGCGGCGAAGAATTCGGGGTGCTGCTGGTGGGCGATGACCCTGGTCTCGCCACCGATTACGCGCTGCGCCTGCTGCAAGCGATCCGCAGCAGTGTCGCGCCGCCCCATGACTACACTTGCAGTGCGGGCATGGCGCGCTTTACGGCCGGGGCCGAAATGTCGGCGGTCCTCAAGCGTGCCGACCGCAACCTCTACGCTGCCAAGGGCAACGGTAAAGACCGCGTGTATTTGGATGGCGCGCCGGTGTTTCAGGGGTCGACGTCCACCCCGGAGGCCCTATGAAAGTTGGCGTGATTTCCGATACTCACGGCCTGCTGCGGCCTGAAGCCGTGGCGGCGTTGCAGGGATGCGAACAGATCATCCATGCCGGCGATATCGGTAGCCCTGAAATTCTTCAGCAATTGGCGCAGACCGCACCCCTGCACGTGGTGCGCGGCAACAATGACCAGGACGCGCCGTGGGCACGGCAGGTGCCCGACCATCTGATGCTGGATGTGGACGGATGGCGGACGTTGGTGGTGCATGACATCGCCGACGTCCCCGCACGACTCGATACGCATGTGCGGCTGGTGATCACCGGTCATTCGCACAAGCCCCTGATCGAATGGCGGGGCGCAACGCTGTATGTGAACCCCGGCAGTGCAGGGCGGCGGCGCTTCAAGTTGCCGGTGACGTTGGCGGTGCTGGAGGTGCAGGCGCTGACGATCGAGTCGCAACTGATCACGCTGCTGGACTGATCGGGGTTTATGCTTGCGCCAGGATGCTCTGCAACAACCCTGGAAACCGTTCCTCAAGCACATCGCCGCGCAACGAATTCATATGGGTCGTGCCCACGCTGCGGGTGTGCACCAGGCCGGCATCGCGCAGTACGCGGAAGTGGTGGGACATGCTGGACTTGGGGCGCCCGCCGTCCAGTTCGCCGCAAGTGGCTTCCGGCACGCCGGCCAGGCAGCGCACGATTTCCAGGCGCACCGGGTCGCTCAGGGCGTACAACAGACGCTCCAGGGTCAGATCTTCAGGGGTAGGGTGTTTGAAGGCTCGCATGGATCGGATGATAACAGGGGGGTATCGCCGAATACCATAGTTCGATTACCATCGAACTATCGAATCACTCACTCGCTGCTGGAGTTCCCATGTCCGCTCTGTTCGAATCCTTCAAACTCAAAGACGTAACCCTGCGCAATCGCATCGCCATCCCGCCAATGTGCCAATACATGGCCGAAGACGGCATCGTCAACGACTGGCACCACGTGCACCTGGCCGGCATGGCCCGTGGCGGTGCCGGTTTGTTAGTGGTCGAGGCCACTGCCGTTGCGCCTGAAGGCCGCATCACTCCGGGCTGTGCCGGCATCTGGAGCGATGCACATGCTCAGGCGTTCGTGCCGATGGTCAAGGCGATCAAGGCCGCAGGTTCAGTGCCCGGCATTCAGATTGCCCACGCCGGGCGTAAAGCCAGTGCCAACCGTCCATGGGAAGGGGATGACCATATTCCGGCTTCCGACGCACGCAGTTGGGAAACCATTGCGCCGTCGGCCATCGCCTTCGGTGCCAACCTGCCCAATGTGCCGCGCGCCATGACCCTAGACGACATCGCTCGCGTTAAACAGGATTTCGTCGACGCCGCCCGTCGTGCCCGTGACGCCGGTTTCGAGTGGATCGAACTGCACTTCGCCCACGGTTACCTGGCCCAAAGCTTTTTCTCCGAGCATTCCAACCAACGTACCGATGCCTACGGTGGCAGCTTCGACAACCGCAGCCGTTTCCTCCTGGAAACCCTGGCCGCCGTGCGTGAAGTCTGGCCGGAAAACCTGCCGCTGACCGCGCGTTTCGGTGTGATCGAATACGACGGTCGTGACGAGCAAACCCTCACCGAATCCATCGAACTGGCGCGTAATTTCAAAGCCGGTGGCTTGGACCTGCTGAGCGTCAGCGTCGGTTTCACCATCCCCGACACCAACATCCCGTGGGGCCCGGCCTTTATGGGCCCGATTGCCGAACGCGTGCGCCGCGAAGCCGGTATCCCGGTGACCTCGGCGTGGGGTTTTGGTACGCCACAATTGGCAGAAGGCGCGTTGCAGGCGGGGCATCTGGACCTGGTCTCAGTGGGCCGCGCGCACCTGGCAGACCCGCATTGGGCGTACTTTGCCGCCAAAGAGCTGGGCGTGGATAAGTCCTCCTGGACCTTGCCAGCGCCGTATGCGCATTGGTTGGAACGCTATCGCTGAGGCGAGCCAAGCGGTTTATGGAGCCACTCAATCGAGTGGCTTTTTTTATCTGAGAATTGATACAAGGCTGATACGCAAAAAATAACGAATGAGAATGGATGTCAAACGAGAATGCGTTGATATACCATGCGCCGCGAATTCTTGGCAGGTTTGCCGTCCCATCTGGCTCATTCACTAGGTCCAACATCCATGCGTCGTACCCTGATTTCCATCTGTGTGTTGCAGGCGTTTTCCCCGTTCACCTGGGCAGAAGTGGCGCCCACCGAGCAAACCAGTCTGGAGTTGCAAGCGACCACTGTGACGGGCACGGCGGACTATGAAACAGCTCAGGGGCCGGTCAAGGGCTACCACGCCACACGCTCAGCCAGCGCGACGCGCACCGACACGTCGATTCATGAAACACCGCAGTCCATCAGCGTGGTGTCCAAGGATGTGGTCGAAGACATTGGCGCCACCCGCCTGCAGGATGCCCTCGACTATGCCGGCGGCGTCGGCCGCGCCAACAACTTCGGCGGCCAGGGCCTGACCACCTTCACCGTGCGCGGCTTTACCACTGGCGAGTTCTACCGCAACGGTTTCCCGATCAACCGCGGCTACCCGAACATGCCGGACGCCAACACCATCGAACGCCTCGAAGTACTGCGCGGTCCCGCAACCATGCTGTATGGCCGTGGCGATCCAGGCGGCACGTTCAACGTGGTGTCCAAGCAGCCGCTGGCAGAGCGTACCGTGACCCTGGGCAGCCAGTTGAATGATCAAGGCATGAAACGCGGCACCCTGGATGCCTCCGGCCCGTTGGATGAAGACGGTCGCCTCGCTTATCGCCTGAACGTGGTGGGCGAGGGCGGCGACACCTTCCGGGACCATGTGGAAACCGAACGCTACGGCGTGACGCCTGTCATCACCTGGCAAGCCACCGACGACACCAAGGTGATCTTCGAAGGCGACTTCATGCGTAACAACCACCCGCTGGACCGTGGCCTGACGCGCTATCCCACCCAAAAAGGCAACGCATCGCGCGATACCTTCTGGGGCGATAAAGACGTCGGCAAATTGCACAACGACAACAGCATGGCGCAGTTGCGCTTCGAACACCTGCTCAACGAAAACTGGACCCTGGGCGGCGGTTTCCAGTGGCTGGACGGCACCTTGCAGGGCAACGCCATTGAAGCCAACGGCCTGAGCGCCGATGGCCGCACGCTGCAACGCAACTTCAACTATCGCAAGCTGGAATGGACCGACAAGGACTACCAACTCAACCTCACCGGGCATTTCACCACCGGTGGTTTCGAGCACACCCTGCTGACCGGCATCGAGTATGAGGATTACGACTACAAGTCGATCATCCAGCGTTCCAGCGCCACCGAGGGCACTTACCCGATCGATATCTTTGACCCCGTCTACGGCCAGGCACGCCCACCGCTGACGCGAACACCGACCCACGACAAAGAAAACCTCAAGACCTACGCAGCCTTTGTGCAGGACCAAGTGGCCCTCACCGAGCGCCTGAAAGTCTTGGCCGGTGCGCGTTTTGAGCGTTTTGAGCATGACTACGAAAGCTACGTGACCGGGGTTAAACCTTGGCAAGCCGCTGATAACGCCGTCACCCCACGTGTGGGCGTGATCTACGACCTTACCGATACCGTCGCGGTCTACGCTGACGCCGCACGTTCGTTCAAGCCGAACACTGGCGCTGCTCGCCAAGGTGGCGGGTTTGAGCCGGAAAAGGGCAAGTCCTATGAGATGGGCGTCAAATGGGAAGCCTTGGACCGTCAACTGAGCGTCGACGCGGCGATCTACCAGATCGAGAAGAAAAACGTCCTCACCACCGACCCAATCGACTCAACCTTCAGCGTCGCCGCTGGCCAAGTCCGCAGCCGTGGTTTCGACCTGAATGTGGCGGGCAATATCACCCCCGAGTGGCGCGTGATCGGCGGTTACGCCTACGTGGATGCCGAAGTCACCAAGGACAACACCATTCGCTCCGGCACGCGCCTGCTGAACATTCCCCGCAACAGCTTCAGCCTGCTTAACGTCTACGAATTCCAGGACGGCGCCCTCAAAGGCCTGGGCCTGGGCGCGGGTGGCAAGTATGTCGACCAGCGTGCCGGCCAGACCGCCAATACGGCGTTCTCGATGGACGCCTACACCGTTGTGGACCTGCTGAGCTACTACAAGGTCAATGACAAGGTACGACTGAACCTGGATGTAAAGAACCTGTTCAACCGCGAGTATGAAGAGGGCGCATTCGGCAATATCTACGCCTACCCAGGCGCACCCCGCACAGTGCAGGTCGGTATCGCTTACACCCTTTAAAGGCCCGCACAGCTTCAATGTGGGAGGGGGCTTGCCCCCGATAGCGGTGTAACAGCTGGCTTATTTGCAGCTGACCCACCGCCATCGGGGGCAAGCCCCCTCCCACATTTGATTGCGTTTACATTACAGCGGCGTCAGCACATTCATCACCGTATCCAACGCCACCCGCGTGTCATCCAACTGCACCAGTGAGGCATGCCGTGCACCCAGCGCATCGCGGTTCTGGATCGCGGTGAGAATCGCCTTGTGCCGGGGCAGGCTCAGGCCCTGGATGTCCGGGCGACGGTTGGTAATGTTGATCGACTCGCGCAACGGCAACGACAGCATGTTGCACATATAGGCGAGCAAGTCGTTGCGCGTGGCGTCGGCAATGGCGCGGTGGAAGTCCAGGTCGGCCTGCAACAGGTCTTCGTGGGTCTTCGCGGTTTCCATGCCCTGGTAGGCTTTTTCGATGGTGGCGATGTCGTCATCGGTCGCCGTGGTGGCGGCCATGGCGGCGATTTCCGGTTCGAGGATGCGCCGCACGCCGGCCAGGGTATTGAAGAATTCGCTGTGGGGCGTGGATTGCATCAGCCAGGACAACACATCCGGGTCGAGCAGGTGCCACTTCAAGCGCGGCCGCACCACGGCGCCCACCCGTGGTTTGGAATACACCAGGCCCTTGGCGCTGAGCACCCGGGTCGCCTCGCGCAGCACCGAGCGGCTGACTTTGTACTCCTCGCAGAGCGTGGCCTCCATGGGCAGTCTTTCTTCCGGCTTGAAGCGACCGGAAACGATGTGCATGCCCAAGTCCTGAACGATCTGGGCATGCATGCTCTTGCGCGGCTTGGGCGGCTGGTGATCCATAACGACGGGGAGGCTCTGGCTTAAAGACGCGGCATCATAGCATCCCAATTAGTGGGAATGACGCGGGACTTCCGCCCCCCGGCAGCCCACCAGGAAGTCAAAGTCGCAGCCTTGGTCTGCCTGCAACACATGGTCGATGTACAGCTGGCGGTAGCCGCCGACGATGAGTTTTTCCGGTGGCGCCAGGTCTGCCATGCGCGCCGCCAGCTCTGCATCGGGGATGTCCAGGTGCAAGCGGCCGTTGGCGCAGTCCAGTTCGATCCAGTCGCCTTCCTTCACCGTGGCCAACGGCCCGCCCGCTGCTGCTTCCGGCGCGACGTGCAACACCACCGTGCCGTACGCCGTGCCGCTCATGCGCGCATCGGAAATACGCACCATATCGGTCACGCCCTGGGCCAGCAGCTTGGCCGGCAAGCCCATGTTGCCGACCTCGGCCATGCCCGGGTAACCCTTAGGCCCGCAGTTTTTCATGACCAGGATCGAGTTGGCGTCCACGTCCAGCTCCGGATCGTTGATGCGCGCCTTGTACATGTCGAAATTCTCGAACACCACCGCACGACCGCGATGCTGCATCAGCTCCGGGCTGGCGGCTGACGGCTTGAGCACTGCGCCGAGCGGGGCGAGGTTGCCGCGCAGCACGCAGATACCGCCGTCGGCGCGGATCGGGTTATCCAGGGTACGGATCACTTCGTCCTGGCCGTAGATCGGCGAGTCCTTGGTGTTCTCGCCCAGGGACTTGCCGTTCACGGTCAAGGCGTTCGGGTGCGGGATCAGGTTGGCTTCGCCGAGGCGGCGCAACACGGCAGGCAGGCCGCCGGCGTAGTAGAACTCTTCCATTAGAAAGCGCCCGGACGGCTGCAAGTCGACGATGGTCGGCATGCCACGACCCATGCGGGTCCAGTCGTCCAGGTCCAACTCGACGCCGATGCGCCCGGCGATGGCTTTGAGGTGAATCACCGCGTTGGTCGAACCACCGATGGCCGCGTTCACGCGAATAGCGTTTTCAAACGCCTCCTTGGTAAGGATTTTCGACAGCTTCAAGTCTTCGCGCACCATCTCCACCGCGCGCATGCCGGACATGTGCGCCAGCACATAGCGCCGCGCATCCACTGCCGGAATCGCCGCGTTGTGGGGCAGGGAAGTGCCCAGTGCCTCGGCCATGCACGCCATGGTCGACGCGGTGCCCATGGTGTTGCAGGTACCCGCCGAGCGCGACATGCCGCCTTCGGCCGCAAGGAAGTCGTCCAGGGTAATGGTGCCGGCCTTGACCTGTTCACTGAGCTGCCACACCACGGTGCCCGAGCCGATGTCCTGGCCCTTGTGCTTGCCGTTGAGCATCGGCCCGCCGGTGACCACGATGGCCGGCACGTCGCAACTGGCGGCGCCCATCAGCAGGGCCGGGGTGGTCTTGTCGCAGCCGGTCAGCAGCACCACACCATCAATCGGGTTGCCGCGAATGGCTTCTTCCACGTCCATGCTCGCCAGGTTGCGCGTCAGCATGGCAGTGGGGCGCAGGTTGGATTCGCCATTGGAGAACACCGGGAATTCCACCGGGAAGCCACCGGCCTCGATCACGCCGCGTTTGACGTGCTCGGCGATCTGGCGGAAATGCGCGTTGCACGGGGTCAGCTCCGACCAGGTATTGCAGATACCGATGATCGGCTTGCCATGGAACTGATGGTCGGCAATGCCCTGATTCTTCATCCAGCTGCGGTACATGAAGCCGTTTTTGTCGGCGGTACCAAACCACTGGGCAGAGCGTAGGCCGGGCTTTTTATCAGACATGATCGATTCTCTTATTGTATGACTATATGTTCTCTCTGCGGCTAAACATAAGCGCAAAATGTTCGCTTTGGAAGAGTTGTTTTGCAAATAGTCCTACTATATAGTCTGGCTTAACTGAGGTATGACCCTGGCGGATTTTCTGCGAGAGGCATCCCCGATTCCTATAAGAACAACAATCGGAGATCGACCCCATGAGCGAGGAATTGCGGCTTATCCGGCGCATCACGCTGAAACTGATTCCCTTCCTGATCTTGCTGTACCTGATCGCCTACGTGGACCGTTCCGCCGTGGGCTTTGCCAAGTTGCACATGGGCGCCGACGTCGGCATCGGTGATGCGGCTTATGGCCTGGGTGCTGGGTTGTTCTTCATTGGCTACTTCCTGTTCGAGATTCCCAGCAACCTGATGCTCGACCGCTTCGGCGCGCGGCGCTGGTTCGCCCGCATCATGATCACCTGGGGCACCATCACCATCGGCATGGCGTTCGTGCAGGGGCCTCACAGCTTCTATGTGATGCGCTTTCTGCTCGGTGCGGCCGAAGCCGGGTTCTTCCCGGGCGTGCTGTACTACATCACCCAATGGTTCCCGGTTCGCCATCGCGGCAAGATCCTTGGGCTGTTTATCCTCTCGCAGCCCATCGCGATGATGATCACCGGCCCCGTGTCCGGCGGCCTGCTGGGTATGGACGGCATCCTCGGCCTGCACGGCTGGCAGTGGCTGTTTATCGTGATCGGCACCCCGGCGATCCTGCTGACCTGGCCGGTGCTGCGTTATCTGCCGGATGGTCCCAAGCAGGTCAAGTGGATGACCGACGCCGAAAAAACCTGGTTGACCGACGAACTGAACAAAGACCTGCAAGCCTACGGCCAGACCCGCCACGGCAATCCATTGCATGCGCTCAAAGACAAGCGCGTGTTGCTGCTGGCGCTGTTCTACCTGCCGGTGACCCTGAGCATCTACGGCCTGGGCTTGTGGCTGCCCACGTTGATCAAGCAGTTCGGCGGCAGCGATCTCACCACCGGCTTCATATCGGCGGTGCCGTATATCTTCGGCATCATCGGTTTGCTGATTATCCCGCGCAGTTCCGACCGCCTGAATGACCGTTATGGCCACCTCGCGGTGCTCTATGTGCTGGGTGCGATCGGCCTGTTCTTCAGCGCCTGGCTGAGTGTGCCGGTGCTGCAAATGGCGGCGCTGTGCCTGGCTGCGTTCGCGATGTTCTCTTGTACGGCGGTGTTCTGGACCTTGCCGGGCCGCTTCTTCGCCGGCGCCAGTGCGGCGGCCGGCATTGCCTTGATCAACTCCGTGGGCAACCTCGGCGGCTATATCGGCCCGTTCGTGATTGGTGCGCTCAAGGAATACACCGGCAACCTGGCCTCGGGCTTGTACTTCCTGTCCGGTGTGATGGTGTTCGGGCTGGTGCTGACCGGCGTGGTTTATCGCCTGCTGGAGCGCAAGCACGTGCTGCCCGTCGACCAGTTCGCCGCCAGCGCCCGTGGCGCCACACGTACTTAATCTAGGAGAACCTTCATGCGTTTAGTGCAGTTCGAACTCAATAATGGCGAGCGCCGCGTTGGCGTAGTGGAAGGCAAGCAACTGCGTGAAGTGCGCAGCGCCCATAGCGTGCGTGAGCTGGCCTTGGCCGCCATCGAAGCGGGCGTCAAGTTGCAGCAGCAGGTGGACAGCCTCGGCCTGGGCGACAGCCACGACTACGCCGCCTTGCTGGCCGAACAAAAAATCCTGCCGCCTCTGGATCATCCGGACCCGGCCCACATGCTGATCAGCGGCACCGGCCTGACCCACTTGGGCAGCGCCTCGGCGCGGGACAAAATGCACCAGGGCGGTGACGACAGCGCCCTGACCGACACCATGCGCATCTTCAAGTGGGGCGTGGAGGGCGGCAAGCCCGCCGCCGGTGAGGCCGGCGTGCAGCCGGAGTGGTTCTACAAGGGCGACGGCAGCATTGTGGTGCGCCCAGGCCAAGCCTTCCCGGTGCCACCGTTTGCCGAAGATGCTGGTGAAGAACCGGAGATCGGCGGCCTCTACGTGATCGGCCACGACGGTAAACCCTACCGCCTGGGTTTCGCGGTGGGCAACGAGTTTTCCGACCATGTGATGGAGCGCAAGAACTACCTGTACCTGGCCCATTCCAAGCTGCGCAGTTGCAGCTACGGCCCGGAACTGCGTGTCGGCGAATTGCCCCAGCACCTGGCCGGCACCAGCCGCATCCTGCGTAACGGCGAGGAAATCTGGCGGAACGAATTCCTCAGTGGCGAGGCCAATATGTGCCACAGCCTGGAAAACCTCGAATACCACCACTTCAAATACAGCCAATTCCTCAAGCCGGGCGATGTGCACATTCATTTCTTCGGCACCGCCACCTTGTCATTCGCCGACGGTATACGTACCCAACCGGGGGATGTGTTCGAGATTAGCCAGGCTGAGTTCGGCGCGCCGTTGATCAACAGTGTCGGCAGCGTCGATGCAGCGTTCGAACCCGGCAATGTCATCACCCTTTAAGGAGACCCACATGACCCAGTTTCTCGGCCACAACTTTATCGGCGGCCAGCGCAGCGCCAACGGCAGTGTGAAGCTGCAAAGCGTCGACGCCACCACCGGCGAAGCCTTGCCCCAGGATTTCTACCAGGCCACGCCGCAGGAAGTCGACGCCGCCGCCCAGGCCGCCGCGCAGGCTTATCCGGCGTACCGGGCCTTGAGCGCCGCACGTCGCGCGCAGTTCCTGGATGCGATCGCCGATGAGTTGGATGCGCTGAGCGATAACTTCGTTGAGTTGGTCTGCCGCGAAACCGCATTGCCTGCCGCCCGTATCAAGGGCGAGCGCGGGCGTACCAGCGGGCAGATGCGCCTGTTTGCCACGGTGTTGCGTCGCGGTGATTTCTACGGTGCCCGCATCGACAAAGCCCTGCCGGATCGCCAACCACTGCCGCGTCCAGACCTGCGTCAATACCGCATCGGCCTCGGCCCGGTGGCGGTGTTCGGTGCGAGCAATTTCCCCCTGGCATTCTCCACGGCAGGCGGCGACACCGCCGCCGCGCTGGCAGCCGGTTGCCCGGTGGTGTTCAAAGCCCACAGCGGCCACATGGCGACGGCTGAACAGGTAGCCAATGCAATCATCCGCGCGGCCGAGGCCACCGAGATGCCAGCTGGCGTGTTCAACATGATCTTCGGCGGTGGCGTCGGTGAGGCGCTGGTCAAGCACCCGGCGATCCAGGCGGTGGGCTTTACCGGCTCGCTCAAGGGCGGTCGTGCCCTCTGCGATATGGCCGCGGCGCGCCCGCAACCGATCCCGGTGTTTGCCGAAATGTCGAGCATCAACCCGGTGATTGTCTTGCCCCAGGCCTTGCAGGCGCGGGCCGAGACCGTCGCCCGTGACCTCACCGCGTCGGTCGTACAAGGCTGCGGCCAGTTCTGCACCAACCCCGGCCTGGTGATCGGTATTGCATCGCCGGAATTCACCGCGTTCACCCAACAGGTGGCGCAATTGATCGGCGAACAACCGGCGCAAACCATGCTCAACGCCGGTACCTTGAGCAGCTATGGCAAGGGCCTGGAAAAACTCCTGTCACACCCTGGCATTCAGCATTTGGCCGGCAGCACCCAGGCTGGTAATCAGGCGCAACCGCAGCTGTTCAAGGCCGACGTGCGCATGTTGCTCGATGGTGATGAAGTGCTGCAAGAAGAAGTCTTCGGCCCCACCACGGTGTTTATCGAAGTGGCTGATCAAGCCCAACTCAGTGCGGCGTTGCACGGCCTGCACGGTCAACTGACGGCCACGATCATTGGCGAGCCGGCGGATTTTCAACAGTTCGCCGAGCTCACGCCGCTGCTGGAACAGAAGGTTGGGCGCATCCTGCTCAACGGCTACCCGACCGGCGTGGAAGTCTGCGACTCGATGGTGCATGGCGGCCCGTACCCGGCCACGTCCGATGCCCGTGGCACGTCGGTCGGCACCTTGGCCATCGACCGTTTCCTGCGCCCGGTGTGCTTCCAGAACTACCCTGATAGCCTGCTGCCCGACGCGTTGAAAAACGCTAACCCGTTGCGTATCCAGCGCTTGGTCGATGGCACGCCATCGCGCGATTCGCTGTAAGGAATCCGGAGGTTTCATGTCGTGTAAGGCCGTCACTGCACACCGTGCGCAATTGGGCGAAGGCCCATTCTGGGACGCGCCCACCCAGGCGCTGTATTGGGTCAATATCGCCGGTAAACAGGCCTTGCGCCTGATGGGCGGGCAATTGCAGATCTGGCAGTTGCCCGAGCATGTCTCGGCCTTTATCCCGTGTGAAAGCGGCGATGCATTGGTGACCTTGAGCAGCGGTGTCTACCGCCTGGACCTGGTCACCGAAGCCTTGACCCTGCTGTGCGTGGCCGACCCGCAACCGGGCAACCGTGGCAATGAAGCGCGCTGCGATGCCCAAGGCCGGCTGTGGCTGGGCACCATGCAGAACAACATCGGTGAGCAGGGCGAAGACCTGCCGATTACGCGGCGTTCAGGTGGCTTGTTTCGCATTGATGTCGATGGGCAGGTCGCGCCTCTGCTGAGCGGCCTGGGCATTCCCAACACGTTGCTGTGGAGTGAGGACGGCAGCCAGGTGCATTTTGGCGACAGCATGGATGGCACGCTCTATCGGTATGTCATCCAGCCCGACGGTCAGCTCGAACCGGCACAGGTGTGGTTCGGTCCACACGCACGCGGCGGGCCGGATGGCTCGGCGATGGATGCCGAAGGCTACATCTGGAATGCCCGTTGGGACGGCAGTTGCCTGCTGCGCCTGACGCATGATGGCGAGGTGGATCGCATCATCGAACTGCCCGTCAGCCGTCCCACCAGTTGTGTATTCGGTGGGCCCAACCTCACCACGCTGTACATCACCAGTGCCGCCAGCCCGTTGGATCACCCTCTGGATGGTGCGGTGCTGGCTATCGAAGTCGATGTCCCTGGCAAACCGTGCCATCGCTTTGCCGGTTAAACCCCAAGACTCAAAAACAACAACAAGAGGTGTCGTTCATGAAAAAAGCCCTACGCGTCCTTGCCGCCGCCGTTGCTTTAAGCAGCCTCAGCAGCCTCGCATCCGCCGAAGAAGTGAAGATCGGCTT
>NZ_JFYX01000006.1:0-142929 GCF_000632245.1 Pseudomonas sp. RIT357 | reverse complement strand
CGGCCCACGGATTCAAGCCGGAGTGCGGGCACACCGAGCCTAGGCGAGGTGCCGAGTGTTGGGGCAAGAGCCCTTTGCTTACTTTGGGGCTTTTCCAAAGTGAGCCGCCGTAAGGGCGGAACCCTAAGCGGCCATCACCCAAATAACGGATATGCCCCCAATCACTCCCCCACCCGCAAAGGCCCCAAAACCTGCCGATACCGCTCAACCCCCTGAGCGGTCTGCCTGACCAACCTAACCTCCAACCCCAAAGGATCCCCCCGCCGATTCCCACTCAACTGCCGCCAGCCCTTATCCGTCTCCCACACCCGTACCTGCAGATCGCTCACCCCCGTCAACACCACCACGCCATCCTTGGCCGCCGGCAACGGAAACCGATCCCGCGCAGGCGCCGCCGCGCGATACAGGTTGTCGCCCTTGAGCCACCAGCGCACCCGTTGCAATCCATCACCGTCGACCGGTGCACGACGAATCACGTTCAACTCAAACCCCTTGCTGTCAGAGCTACGCACCGTCACAGCAGCCAGTCCATCGGCGTCGTCTGTCGGTGCGGTCAGTTCGACGCTGGCCCTGAGGCTGATGTCCCGCTGCAGCTGGTTCAGCACTCGCAACAACGCCTCAGTCTGTTCCGTGCTCGCCTGCAGGTGATGATCAGCGCGGGTCACGCTGTCGAGGCCGCGCCAGGCGATCAGGCTGACCACCGCCATCAACATGATCGCCACCATCACTTCGATCAGGGTGAAGCCTTTCTGCGATGAACTCATGGCTGGCTCACCACGCGCATCAAACCGGCGGCATCGCGTTGCAGGCTGAGGCTGTGTTGCCCGTCGGACAGCACCACACGCACGGGTGGGTTGATCCACTCGGCATCGAGCACCAGGGTTTGCCGGGGTTCGATGTTGATTTGCATCGGCGTGCTCTCCCATAAGCGTGGGCGCAATTGGGCATCGCCCTGGAACGCCTCCATGCCCATCCCGTCATCACGGCGACGGTTGAAGCGAAACCCCTTGGCATCGGCGCGCCAGGTAATCGGGCGGCCGTCGGCGCGGGCTTCGGCCTGGGCCACTTGCAGCAGTTGGCTCAGACGCTCGGCGTCTTTGCGCAGCAGGTGCAGCGGGTCAGGCTTGATGCTCAGGCTGATGGCCGCGCTGGCGATGCCGATGATTACCAGCACCACCATTAGCTCGATCAGAGTGAAGCCGTGCTGTTTCATCGTGGGGCACCTGCTGAACTGGCGAGGTTGTGAAATAAAAACGTGCGAATTGGCCTGTACGCTGGAGATACGGACAAACAGGAGGTCCCACTCATGGCTTTTTCCCTGCGTTTTTCACCCGCCCAGGGCGTGCAGATCGGCGCGTTGCTGGCGGCTTTGGCTGGCGGGGTGGTGTGGACGCCGCTGCTACTCACGTCCGCCGAATCCCACACGCCCCAGGCCACCCCGCAGGCTCTGGCGGCGCGCAGCGATAACCCGGCGCTGCAATGGTTTGCCAATGCGCCGACGGCGTTGCAGGTCAAGGTCACTGGCGTGC
The DNA here is from genome assembly GCF_000632245.1 of Pseudomonas sp. RIT357. Taxonomy (NCBI): domain Bacteria; kingdom Pseudomonadati; phylum Pseudomonadota; class Gammaproteobacteria; order Pseudomonadales; family Pseudomonadaceae; genus Pseudomonas; species Pseudomonas sp. RIT357. The sequence goes on along the minus strand of NZ_JFYX01000006.1, from coordinate 141,400 downwards.
TCGCTGGCGCGCGCGGTGCGGTGGCGATCCTCAGCCTCAACGACGGCCCGCCGCGCAGTTTTCTTTTGGGTGAACGCCTCAGCCCTGGCGTGCGGCTGACGGCTATCGAAGGCGATGGCGTGGAGATTGAGCGCGGTGGCGAGAAGCTGCGCGTCAACCTCGATAAGTTGCCGGATGCCCCTGCGTTGCCGCGCCTCACTCGGCCATGACCTGGGTGGCGAGCCGCGCCAGGGGCGGCGCTTCACGGCTGGCGTCGAGCACCAACACGCTGATTTGAAAGAGCGGGCCATCGGCGCTGACGGTCTGCTCGCACCGCAGCTTCAAGCGGCCCTGGTCGCACTCGAAGGTCTTCTTGCCGCTGCGCAGGCCGCCCTCCAGGCGCACCTCTGCTAGGCGACTTTGGGCCGCCAGCAACGCCATCGACTTATCCCGCAGCAGCCCGTTGCTCTGGGTCATCAACCCGGCCACACGCACAGCGGCGGCCATGGCCACGGCAATGATCGCCAGCGCCACCAGCACTTCAATCAGGGTAAATCCTTGCTCGTTGCGATGGCCGTACATGGCGCTCTCAAAGCCCGTAAACAGGCCCGCAGACTAGCGCCGCGAGTTGACCGATTGGCGACCGAACCTCCCGAGGATTTTCAATACGACTGACATATGTTCTTGCAACACTGCGCCACGAAATACACCCAACCCAAGGAATGTCGAGATGGATATCGCGCGCCTAACGTCCCCATTGCCAGGCCCTCGCGGCCAGCGTGGCTTTACCTTGATCGAGATCATGGTGGTGGTGGTCATCCTCGGGATTCTGGCGGCGATGGTGGTGCCCAAGGTGCTCGACCGGCCGGACCAGGCGCGGGCCACGGCGGCCAGGCAGGACATCGGCGGCTTGATGCAGGCGCTGAAACTCTACCGCCTCGACCACGGCACTTACCCGAACATGACCCAGGGCCTGAAAGTGCTGGTGGAACGCCCGGCGGATGCCAAGACCAACACTTGGCGCGCCTACCTTGACCGATTGCCGAATGACCCGTGGGGCCACCCGTATCACTACCTCAACCCGGGCGCCAATGGTGAAGTCGATGTGTTCTCCCTCGGCGCCGATGGCCAGCCGGATGGCGATGGCGTGAATGCCGATATTGGCTCCTGGCAGTTGTAAGGCGCGCCATGAAACAGTATTCGCCCCCAGTGGCGAAGCAGCGCGGCATGGCGATTATCAGCGCCTTGCTGATCGCCGCCGTGGTCGCGGTGATCGCCGGCGCCATGCTCACGCGCCAGACCGTGTTTACCCGCAGCCTGGAAGCCGAGCAGATGCGCACGCAGGGTCAGTGGCTGTTGCAGGGGGGGCTTGAACGCAGCCGACAGATGCTGTGGGAGGCGCGCCAGAAAGACGTGCTGACCCGCCTTGACCAACCTTGGGCCCGCGCTCAGGGCGGCACATTCGAAGGTCGGGTTGAAGACGAGCAGGGCAAGTTCAACCTGCGCAACCTGGTCAATCGCCAGCGGGTGGATGCCGAGCAACTGCAGAGTTTTGAACGCCTGTGCCGCCTGATCGGCGTTGACCCGGCGGTGAGCCGGCGTATCAGCCAGCGGGTCATCGCGTCCTATGCGCAACTCGATACGCCCGCCAAGTACCCGATGCTGCGCAGCCTGGACGACTTGAGCGGTGTCGAAGGCCTCGACGCCGTGGTGTTGCAGCGCATGCAGACCTATATCAGCGTGCTGCCCGACATGACTTGGGTCAACGGCAACACCGCCCGCGCCGAAGTGCTCAGCGCCGTGGTGCCCCAACTGAGTCTGTCCCAGGCCCAGGCGCTGGTGGCTGAACGTGACGGCGGGCATTGGTTTATCAACCGGGGGGATTTCGTCAATCGCCTGCACTTGCCCCAGGTGGCGGTGGACTCAGTGCAGGTCGGCATCACCAGCGAGTGGTTTCGCCTGCAAGGCCAGGCGCGGCAGGAGCAACGTCGGGTGACCCTCGACGCGCTGCTGCACCGTCCGGAAAACCGCCGGCCCCAGGTGATCTGGTCGCGGGTGGGCGTATGAAACGCTTGCGCATTGCCTTGCCGCCGCTGGCTGAATTGAGTGTGGATAGCCGGGTGAAATGGGCCTGGTGGGAGCGTGGCACGGTGGTCTCTGAAGGTCATGAGAGCCTGGCGCAATTGGGCAAGGGCCGCCACGCGGTGGACTGCTTTCTGCACCCCTGCGACAGCCTGCTGACAAGCCTCGAATTGCCGCCACTGCCTGCCGCCAAAACCCATGCCGCCGTGGCCTGCGCGGCCCAGGCGTTGATCCTCGGCCCAGTGGAACAGATGCAAGTGGCTCACGGCCCGCGCGAAAGCGATGGCCGCGTGCAGGTTGGCTGGGTGCCGAAGGATGGGCTGGAGCGACTCAGCCAGGTCCTGGCGCAGGCGCCACTCAAACTGCGCGGCCTGTATTCCGCGCCCTATGCCTTGCCGGTAGGGGCAGCGGCGTTGGATGAAGGCTATTTGTTGACGCGCGACAGCCTGCAACAAGCGGCGGTGCACCCGCTGGGTTTGCAGGCGCTCGATGTGCCGCTGGTGGACGCGGCGCAGCGTTGGGCCGGTGCCGTGCCGAGCTGGGGCCTGCACGCGCGTCTCAGCCAAGCGTCCAGCGGTGGCTGGGGCAGGGCGCTGGGCTGTGTCGCGTTGGCTGCCGTCGTGTGGACGGTCGGCCTCAACCTGTACGCCGCCCGCCAGGCGGATGAAGGCCAGCGGCTCAAGGCGTTGATGAGCCAGCAGGTACGCCAGGCGTTTCCTGAATTGCCGGTGGTGCTCAACCCGTTGCAGCAGGCCCGTCAGCAACTGACTGCACGCCAGACTGGCGCCGCCGCCGACCCCGGCCAGCGCTTTCCCAGCCTGCTGCAACTGGTGGGCAGCCATCTGCCGTTTATGGTGGGCAGCGTCGACATCCTGACCTTTGAGCAGGGGCGATTACACCTGGAACTGCTGGCTGACAGCCGCAGCCCGGCGGCCGAGGGCGAGTGGCAAGCCGCGTTGGCCCAGGCAGGTTTTGCCGCCACACGGGACGACCATGGCTGGAGCATTGCGCCCGCGCAGGTCGCGGAAAAACCTGGAGCCGGCGATGAATAAATGGCACCGCGTACGCAGCCAGACCCATGTGTTCTGGAACGGCCTGGCCCTGCGTGAAAAACGCATGCTGGTGGGGGCCGGTCTGGTGCTGGCGAGCCTGTTGACCTGGCTGATTCTGGTCCAGCCCGCGCTTAAAAAGATCGACTATTGGCAAGCCGAAACCCCCAAGCTGCGCGCCCAGGCTGCCGCGTTGCAGGTGCTGTTGCAGGACGTCACAGCACCTCGGCCCGCCGAGGAAGCTGCGCTGCGCCAGGCCTTGGACAGCGCCGGTCTGCGCGAGCATTACCAGTTGCAGGCGCTGGATGCTGGCGGTTGGCGCCTGACCTTCGACAACGCCCCGGCGGACGCTGTGGTGGGCTGGTTGTTGGGCAATCCCCGAACCTTTTCTCTGGAAGTGTCCGAGGCACGTTTGCAGCGTGCCCCGGACACCGTCGACACCTCGGCCGGCACTGTGTCCGGGACCGTTCGCATGGATCAGGCGCTTGGCGCTAAGGAAGCTTCATGAAGTGGTCAGTCCCCCCGTTTCGTATGGCCGCGCCACTGCTGTTGCTGGCGCTCAGTGCGTGCAGCACCCAGCAGGCCACCCAGCCGTTGTTGGTGGACAGCGAACTCGGCCAGCCGTTGGCCGAGACCCGCCGCGGCGGCGATACCGTGCTGGATCGCCAGCGCGAACTTGTCCCCAAACCCGCCATACAGCACCGGGTGACCAACAGCGCCCGAGCCCAGGCCCCGACGACCGTCAAGGCACGTAATCCGCTGGGCGACCAACCGGTGCAGCTCAATTTTGTCGACGCCGATATTCAGGCCGTGGTGCGCGCACTGTCCCGTGCTACCGGTCAGCAGTTCCTGGTGGACCCACGTGTCAAAGGCAACCTGACCTTGGTCAGCGAAGGCCAGGTCCCCGCGCATCAGGCCTACGACATGCTGTTGGCGGCGCTGCGCATGCAGGGGTTCAGCGTGGTTGATGTCGGCGGCGTGGCCCAGGTGGTGCCGGAGGCCGATGCCAAGTTGCTCGGCGGGCCGATCTACAGCGCCGGCAGCAGCGGCATGCAGACCCGTACCTTCCGCCTGCAATACGAAAACGCGGTGAACCTGATCCCGGTGCTGCGCCCCATCGTGTCGCCAAACAACCCGATCAACGCCTACCCCGGCAACAACAGCATTGTCATCACCGACTATGCAGAAAACCTCGCGCGGGTCGCGCAGATCATCAGTGGCATCGACACACCCAGCGCCATCGACACTGACGTGGTGCAGATCCAGAACGGCATTGCTGTCGATATCGCGGCCATGGTCGCCGAGCTCCTGGAAACCCAGGGGGCCGACCAGACCCAGAAGATCAATGTGATTGGCGATCCGCGTTCCAACTCCATCATCATTCGCTCCGGCAGCCCCGAGCGCACGGAGCTGGCGCGCAACTTGATCTACAAGCTCGACAACGCCCAAAGCAACCCCAGCAACATGCACGTGGTGTACCTGCGCAACGCCCAGGCGGGCAAGCTGGCCCAGTCGCTGCGCGGGTTGCTGACCGGCGAGAGTGACGCCGGGGTCAGCGACGAGGCGCGCAGCAAACTCAGCGCCATGGGCGGCAATGGCCAGAACACCACCCCAGCCAGCAGTGCGCAGAACAGCAGTGGTACGCCCACCGGCAGTGGGGTGCAATCGAGCTATGGCCAGGATTCACCCTCCACCGCCAGCCCGTCCAAGGATCAGGACACTGCGTTCAGCGCCGGCGGCGTAACCATCCAGGCCGACGCCACCACCAACACCTTGCTGATCTCCGCGCCGGACCCGCTGTACCGCAACCTGCGGGAAGTGATCGACATGCTCGATCAACGCCGCGCCCAAGTGGTGATCGAAAGCCTGATCGTCGAAGTTGGCGAGGACGACGCCACGGAGTTCGGCGTGCAATGGCAGGCCGGCAACCTAGCGGGCAAAGGCGGGTTTGGCGGTGTCAACCTCGGCGGCAGCGGTGTGAATGGCACGCCCACCAGTCCCACCAGCATTGATGTGTTGCCCAAGGGCCTGAACATCGGTCTGGTCAACGGCACCGTGGATATTCCAGGGATCGGCAAGGTGCTCGACCTCAAGGTGCTGGCCCGCGCCTTGAAGAGCAAGGGCGGCACCAACGTGCTGTCCACGCCCAACCTGCTGACCCTGGATAACGAAGCGGCGAGCATTTTTGTGGGGCAGACGATTCCGTTTGTCACCGGCAGTTATGTGACCGGCGGCGGGGGCACCAGCAATAACCCGTTCCAGACCGTGCAGCGCGAAGAAGTGGGGCTCAAGCTGAACGTGCGCCCGCAGATTTCCGAGGGCGGCACGGTGAAGCTGGATATCTATCAGGAAGTCAGCAGTGTGGATTCCCGGGCGTCGGTGGCAGCGGGGACGGTGACCAACAAACGTGCGATTGATACCAGCATTCTGCTGGATGACGGGCAGATCATGGTGCTGGGTGGGTTGCTGCAGGATGGCTATAGCCAGAGCAACGACGCGGTGCCGTGGCTATCGGATATTCCAGGGTTGGGGGCGTTGTTTCGCAATGAGAAGCGCAGTGTGAGCAAGACCAACCTGATGGTGTTTTTGCGGCCTTACATCATTCGCGACAGTGGGGCGGGGCGCAGTATTACCTTGAACCGCTATGAGTTTATGCGTCGGGCGCAGGGTGGGTTGCAGCCGGAACACAGTTGGGCGATGCCGGATGTGCAGGCGCCGCAGTTGCCTTCGGTGGAGAAGGCGATTCCGGGCGGGCAGCAGCCGGGGCCGAGGGCGGTGATTCGGGCTGTACCGGTAGGTGCGCGGCCATGAATCCAAATGAAGATCTGAATGTGGGAGGGGGCTTGCTCCCGATGAGGGTGTGTCAGCCACAGATGTACACACTGACCCACCGCTATCGGGGGCAAGCCCCCTCCCACATTTGGACCGTGCTCGGTCAGGAGGATACCTTGTGAGCCTTCTCCCTTACGCCTGGGCCAAATCCCAACGCATCCTCCTGCGCCCCGGCGAGGACGGCATGTTGCTGACCGTCTGCCCCTCAACCCCCGGCTGGTCGATCAGCGAAGTGCAGCGCCAGTTCGGCCAGTCGCGGATTGAGCAGGTGAAGAAGGCGATTCCGGGCGGGCAGCAGCCGGGGCCGAGGGCGGTGATTCGCGCTGTACCGGTAGGTGCACGGCCATGAATCCAAATGAAGATTTGAATGTGGGAGGGGGCTTGCCCCCGATGAGGGTGTGTCAGCCACAGATGTACACACTGACCCACCGCTATCGGGGGCAAGCCCCCTCCCACATGTGGACCGTGCTCGGTCAGGAAGATGCCTTGTGAGCCTGCTCCCTTACGCCTGGGCCAAATCCCAACGCATCCTCCTACGCCCCGGCGAGGACGGCATGTTGCTTACCGTCTGCCCCTCAACCCCCGGCTGGTCGATCAGCGAAGTGCAGCGCCAGTTCGGCCAGTCGCGGATTGAGCAGATACGCGATGACGAACTCGACGGTCTCCTGGCCAGTGCCTACGCCGACACCGGCAGTGCCGCGGCCGTGGTGGGCGCGGCGGAAAACGAGGTCGACCTCGACCGCCTGATGCAGGACATGCCCGAGATCACCGACCTGCTCGACACCCAGGACGGCGCGCCGGTGATCCGCATGATCAACGCCTTGCTCACCCAGGCAGCGCGGGACGAGGCCAGTGATATTCATATCGAGCCCTATGAAACCCATTCCGTGGTGCGCTACCGCGTCGACGGCACGCTGCGCGATGTGGTGTCGCCACGCAAGGCGCTGCATGGCGCGTTGGTGTCGCGGATCAAGATCATGGCTCAACTCGACATCGCCGAAAAACGCCTGCCCCAGGACGGGCGCATTGCATTGCGTGTGGCCGGGCGGCCGATTGATATTCGAGTGTCGACGGTGCCCACCGGGCATGGCGAGCGGGTGGTGATGCGTTTGCTCGACAAGCAGGCCGGGCGTTTGCAGTTGGAGACTCTGGGCATGGAGCCGCAGTTGCTGGCGCGCCTCGATACCTTGATCCGCCAGCCCCACGGCATTGTGCTGGTCACCGGGCCCACCGGCAGTGGCAAGACCACCAGCCTGTACGCGGCGTTGGCGCGGTTGGACGCGAGCACCAGCAATATCCTCACCGTGGAAGACCCGGTGGAATACGACTTGCCGGGCATCAGCCAGATCCAGGTCAACGCCAAGATCGACATGACCTTCGGCCTGGCGCTGCGGGCCATTCTGCGTCAGGACCCGGACATCATCATGATCGGTGAAATCCGCGACTTGGAGACCGCGCAGATCGCCGTGCAGGCCTCGCTCACCGGTCACTTGGTACTCGCCACGTTGCACACCAACGATGCGGTGTCGGCGGTGAACCGCTTGATCGACATGGGCGTCGAGCCGTTCCTGTTGGCGTCGTCATTGCTGGGTGTGTTGGCCCAGCGGTTGGTGCGCCGCCTGTGCCCCCATTGCAAGCAGGAAGATCCTGCCGCGCCGGGCACCTGGCGTCCGGTGGGGTGCTCGCACTGCAACCAGGTCGGTTACAGCGGGCGTACCGGTATCCATGAATTGTTCTGCGTCGACGACGATGTACGCAGCCTGATTCATCAGGGCGCCGGCGAGCAGGATTTGCGCCTGGCCGCGCGGCGGGCCGGGATGTTCAGCATGCGTGAAGACGGTGAGCGCTGGGTGCGCAGCGGCGCCACGGCCCCCGAAGAAATCCTGCGCGTGACACGGGACGCCTGATGAATCGCTATCGCTATGAAGCCGCGGATGCCAGCGGCAAAGTCGAGGTCGGGCATGTGGAGGCCGACAGCCAGAGCGCAGCGTTTGCCCACTTGCGCGGGCGGGGTTTGACGGCCTTGTTGGTGCAGATCGAAGGCGGCCAGCCAGCGGCGGCGGGCAGTAGCCTGTTCACGCCCAAGCTCTCGGACAACGACTTGGCCTGGGCCACGCGGCAACTGGCGAGCCTGCTCGGCGCCAGCCTGCCGTTGGAGGCGGCGCTGAGTGCCACGGTGGAGCAGGCCGAGAAAAAGCACATCGCCCAGACGTTGGCGGCCGTGCGTGGGGATGTGCGCGGCGGCATGCGCCTGGCGGATGCGTTGGCGGCGCGGCCACGGGACTTTCCGTCGATCTACCGTGCGTTGATTGCGGCGGGGGAGGAGTCCGGTGACTTGGCCCAGGTGATGGAGCGCCTGGCGGACTACATCGAGGAACGCAACAACCTGCGCGGCAAGATTCTCACCGCGTTTATCTACCCCGGTGTGGTGGGGCTGGTGTCCATCGGCATTGTGATTTTTTTGCTCAGTTACGTGGTGCCCCAGGTGGTCAGTGCGTTTTCCCAGGCGCGTCAGGACCTGCCGGGGCTGACGCTGGCGATGCTCAACGCCAGCGACTTTATCCGCGCGTGGGGCTGGCTGTGTTTTGCCGGGATTGTCGGCGGTTTCTGGAGTTGGCGTTTGTACCTGCGCAACCCGGTGGCGCGCTTGAATTGGCACAGTCGCGTGCTGCGCCTGCCGCTGATCGGGCGCTTTGTACTGGGTCTGAACACGGCGCGGTTTGCCTCGACCCTGGCCATCCTCGGTGGTGCTGGCGTGCCGCTGTTGCGGGCGCTGGAGGCGGCGCGCCAAACCTTGTCCAACGAGCGCCTGAGCCAGTGCGTCAACGACGCCACTGCCAAGGTACGCGAAGGGGTCAACCTGGCGCCGGCGCTGGCGGTGGAGAAAGTCTTTCCGCCGGTATTGATCCACCTGATCGCCAGCGGCGAAAAAACCGGCTCGGTGCCGCCGATGCTCGAACGTGCAGCGCAGACGCTGTCGCGGGATATCGAACGCCGGGCCATGGGCATGACCGCGCTGCTGGAGCCGCTGATGATCGTGGTGATGGGGGCGGTGGTGCTGGTGATTGTGATGGCGGTGCTGTTGCCGATCATCGAGATCAACCAACTCGTTACCTGATCAAACGGCGTGAGCGGGCTTACTGTGGTGAGCGGGCTTGCCCCGCGCTGGGTGGTGAAGCCACCCCAAAACCTGACACGGCACCCTCTCTGAGACACCGCGTTTTGTCGGGGGGCAGATCCATTGCGTGGAAATCCAGTTCTATTGGGGGGCGAGCGTCCTCCACCACTCAACGCGTTTTTCAGTTGTTTTTTTGGTATCCCGATGTCCGGGTCCCAACCTCGGGTTCCTCATTCCGTCATCTGCCAACGGTTCCTGCCGCCTCCACGGCAGGGCCTCTGAAACCTCGCTGTCATCTGGGCTGAAATCGCTCAGAATCATGACCAAAACACCCGAGAATCTTTTTAAAAATCAAGTGTTTCCTCCCGAGGTTTTTTCCTACATCTGTCATCGGAAACTGCGACTTTCTCTTCCATGGTTTTCACCCCCGGCCACCCCTTTATCACGGCTTGGGACCGAAGCCATGGCGTCATGCAAGAGCCATCTACCCCAAACGTACAAACACGACGAAAGGAGATTCTTCATGTTTAAGCGCAACGTTCTCGCGGTATCCATGACCCTCGCTGCACTGTGCTCGGCCCAGGCTGCAATGGCTGACATCAACGGCGGCGGCGCAACCTTGCCACAGCCGCTGTACCAAACCTCCGGCGTCCTCACCACTGGCTTCGCCGCCTACATCGGCGTGGGCAGCGGCAACGGCAAGGCGGCTTTCCTGAACAACGATTACACCAAGTTCGTGGCGGGCGTGACTAACAAGAACGTGCACTGGGCAGGCAGCGATTCCAAGCTGACGGCTGCTGAGCTGCTGGCTTACCAAACCAACAAACAAGCGACTTGGGGCAAGTTGATCCAGGCGCCTTCGGTGGCCACTTCGGTCGCCATTCCATTCAACAAGGCTGGCGCCAACGCGGTTGATCTGAGCGTTAACCAACTGTGCGGCGTGTTTTCGGGCCGCTTGACCGACTGGAGCCAGATCACTGGTTCGGGTCGCACCGGCGCGATCAAAGTGATCTACCGCAGCGAGTCCAGCGGTACCACCGAACTGTTCACGCGCTTCCTCAACGCCAAGTGCGCTGAGACGCAACCGTTCGCCGTGACCACCACCTTTTCGTCCAGCTACGGTGCAGGCTTGCCTGCTGGCGCAGTGGCCGCTACCGGCAGCCAAGGCGTAATGACCGCGTTGAACGCTCAAGATGGCGCGATCACCTACATGAGCCCGGATTACGCGGCGACCACCTTGGCCGGTCTGGATGACGCCACCAAAGTGGCCAAGATTGGCGGTGTTTCGCCAGCGCCTGCCAACGTTTCCACCGCCATTGGCCAGATCCCTGCGCCAACCGAAGCCCGTGCAGATGGTTCGTTCATCGACGCCACTAACCCGGACAACTGGGTACCGGTATTCGCTGCCACCGCCAGCGGCCCGGCGACGTTCGCCTACCCATCCAGCGGCTACCCGATCCTGGGCTTCACTAACGTGATCTTCAGCCAGTGCTACGCCGACGCCACCCAGACCACCCAGGTCCGTGCGTTCTTCAACCGCCACTACGGCAACCTGATCAACAACGACACCGCCATCAACAACAACCGCTTCGTGCCGCTGCCAGCCAACTGGAAAAAAGCCGTGCGTGACACCTTTGCCACCGCTTCCAGCGCTCAAGGCATCGGTAACACCAGCGTCTGCAACGCCATCGGTCGTCCGCTGTAACCCAGGCTTTCAACGACCCGCAACCCCGATCAGCAACGGCCTGTGCCGTTGCTGATTTTTTTTGCGTTAGCAGCCCTTTATGAACTTTGCATGACAGAAGTTCAGTCCCGCCCCTCGCCAACCGCCTAACCCTCATACGTGAGCCTGTCTTGCTCCTGGCGATTACAAAGAAGGAAGATTCCCGATGGTCCGCTGCAAACCCACGCTCAAGCTGAATGCCCAGGGCTCGCACGCCCAGACTGTGTTGCGCCTCAAGCCTCTGGCTCAGGTCATTGCCTTGTTGGTGGTGGCGGGCAATGCCCATGCGGCGACGGCGTTCAGCCCAGCGTGGTTCGCGGCCAAGGGGGCGACCCAGGCGACGACGGCGGCGCGGATCAATGCGGGGCAGATGCCGTCGGTGCCGACGCTGAACCAGCAGGCGCGGGTCAACCAGCAGTTGGCGCGGTCCATCAGCACGCTCAACACCACGGTCGCGGCGATTGCGGCGCAGCAGGCGGCGCAGGCGGCCGGTCGGCAGGCGGCGTTCGGTCAGGTCTCGACGATTCCCGATGGCCTCGGCAAGGGCGGCTTGCAGGTGGACAACAGCCTGACCCAGGGCTGGACCAATGCCAAGGCGCCGACCCAGACCCAGGCGGGCGGCAAGACCACGGTGAGCATTGAGCAGACCGCCGACAAGGCGATCCTCAATTGGGAGACGTTCAACGTCGGTCGTAACACCACGGTGGATTTCCAGCAGCAGTCCACCTGGGCAGTGCTCAACCGCGTCAATGACCCTGAGGCACGCCCCAGCGAAATCCAGGGCAAGATTCAGGGCGCGGGCACGGTGATGATCATGAACCGTAACGGCGTGGTCTTCAGCGGCACCAGCCAGGTCAATGTGCGCAACCTGGTGGCGGCTGCCGCGACGATCACCGATGACCAGTTCATCCAGCGCGGCCTTTATGTCGACACCAATGGCACTCAACCGACGTTCACCGACGCGGCGGGCAAGGTCGAGGTGCAGCGCGGTGCGTTGATCCAGACCCACAACGCCGCCACCTCCACCGACGCGGGCGGCTATGCCTTGCTGCTCGGCACCGAAGTGGAAAACGCCGGCACGATCATCACCGCCAAGGGCCAGACCACCCTGGCGGCCGGTGACAGCTTTTACATTCGCAAAGGGGTGGGCACGGCGGGCAACGAGCGTTCCACCACCCGTGGCAATGAAGTCGCCGCCAGCCTCAAGCCGGGCAGCAGCGCAGGCAAGGTGATCAACAACGGCCTGATCATGGCCTCCACCGGCGACGTCACCCTGACCGGGCACCAGGTTCAGCAAAGCGGCGTGGTCCTGGCCAGCACTTCGGTGGACACCCGCGGCTCCATTCACTTGCTCAACTCGGCCAGCGACACCGGCGGCAGCGTCACCCTGGGGGAGGGCAGCACCACTGCAATCCTGTTGGACGCCAGTGGCAGCACCGCCCTCAACAGCCAGAAAGACAACGGCCTGATCAAGCTCGACGGCACGCCGGCCAACCTGATCACGGGGCAGTTCAACCACCTCAGCGCCGTGGCCGACCGCACTGACCAGTCGCGTATCGAGATCGTCAGCGGTGGCACCGTGGACTTCCAGAAAGGCTCGATCACCCTCGCCACCGGCGGCCAGGTCGCGGTCAGCGCCGGTCAACGCAGCCTGGTGCGCGATGGCGCGATGATCGACGTGTCGGGCGCCGTGGGCGTCAAGGTGTCGATGGAAGCCAACAACATCAAGATCAACGTACAGGGCAACGAGCAGCGGGATGCGCCGATCAACCGCGACAATGGGCAACTGATCAATAACGACGTGTGGGTCGACTTACGCGACCTGGTGTTTGTCCCGGCCGGCACCAACGGCTACGCCACCGATCGCTGGTACACCGCCGGTGGTCTGCTGGAAGTCGGCGGTTACCTCGGCACCCAGGGCCATTCGGTGGGCGAATGGATGGCCCAGGGCGGCACCGTGACCTTTACCGGCAAAGATGTCGTGACCCAGCAGGGCGCGCAGATCAACTTGTCGGGCGGCACCGTGGATGTGCAAGGGGGCTATATCCGGCAAACCTGGCTCAAGGGCCCGGATCGACGGTTGTACGAGTTGTCCAAAGCACCCGGCGACATTCTTTATTCCGGTATCTACAAGGGCTATGAAGACACCAGTGTTCGCTGGGGCCAGACCGAGTACTACTACAACCCGATGATTGCTCCGCAGGGCCGTAACGAGGCCGGTTATACCGTGGGCCGTGACGCCGGCAAGCTGGTGGTCAGCACCGCCAGCGCAGTGCTGGAAGGCCAGATGATCAGCGCGGTGTTCCAGGGTGATCGCCAGACCCAGGCGCCGAACATCAACCTGGACGGTTACCAGCAATCCCAAAAAGCCATGGCCCAGCTCGCGCAGTTGATCATTGGCCAGTACACGCCGATCTACAACAAGACCACCGGCACCTTGCGCTACGCCTTGGGGGCGAACGCCGACGAGGTGTCGATCGAAGGCAGCCTGGAAAAAATCGCCGATGGCCTGGACCTCGCCACCGCATTGCCCCAGGACCGCCAGGGCAAAATCCTGCTCGACAGCGAGCAGCTCAGTGGCAACCCGTTGGGCGCGATCAAGGTCGCGGCCAGGCAGCAGGTGACCGTCAATGGCGCGCTCAGCGTGGCCGACGGCGGCGACATCACCCTGTTCGGACCGAGGGTTGATATCAACGCCAACCTGACAGCCCTGGGTGGCAGCATCAATGCGGGCAACATCCTCAGCCAGGTCAACCCGCTGAAAGCGGGCGAGGTCGAAGACACGACCCTGGCCGGTGGTTCGAGTGTGAGTGTCGCGGCCGGCGTCAAGCTCGACGCCCGTGGCCGCTGGAGCAACCTACTGCTCGACCCGACCAACAGCACCGGCGTGGCGTATGTCAACGGCGGCAAGGTCTCGCTGCGCAGTTCGAACAACGTCAACCTGGCGGCCGGCAGTGTGGTGGATGTGTCCTCCGGTGCGACCCTCGGCGTCGACGGCAAGCTCACCGGCGGCAAGGGCGGCAGTGTGACCCTGGGCGCCCTCGGCGCCTTGGCGTTGGAGGGCGAGGTGCGCGGCTTTGGCGTGAGTGGCGGCGGCACCCTGGCCTTGCAGGCACGCAAGGTGCAGATCGGCAACAGCGCGGCTGCGGTGGACAGCGACACCCTGAAACTGGCTGGCGACTTCTTCAATAAGGGTTTTTCGGCCTACGACATCACCGGCAACGAAGGGCTGATCGTCACCGACGGTACGCAAGTGGATGTGAGCCTGCCGACCTATCGTTTGGGCGCCCAAGCGTCCACCACGCCAACGGGCAGCGATCCCGCCACGGCCTTGGAGCAATGGACGCCGCCGCTGTACCAGGAGGACGCGACCAAGGGCGTGCTGACCCAACGCCGTGGCGCCGGTTTGAGCCTCACCGCCGGTACGGTCTACGCCACGGCTGCGCAACTGGCGAGCACAGCCCTGACGGTGGGCCACGGCGCCGTGATCAACGTCGATCCCGGCCAGGCCATCAAGCTGCGCAGCATCGGCCAATTGACCCTGGACGGAACGCTCAATGCCTGGGGCGGCAGTGTCAGCCTGGGCGGTGTGACCACCGGCGCCTCGGAGGCGGTGAACGCCATCGGCCATGACCGCTCGATCTGGATTGGCGAACAGGCGTTGATCGACGTGGCGGCGCGGGCGGCCACGGCGGTGGACTACCGTGGCCGCACTTACGGCGTGGTGCGCGACGGCGGCACTATCAACATTGGCGGCTCGCTTGACCTGAACACCGGCCTTGCCACAGCCAGCGACATGTTCGTGGTCGTGCGCGACGGTGCGCGCCTGGACGCGTCCGGCACCCAGGCCTTGCTGAATATTCCAGGGCAGGGCGCGGTGCAGGTCGCCAGTAATGGCGGCAGCATCAGCCTGGCCTCCAACAATGGCCTGTACCTGGATGGCAGCCTGGTCGCCAAGGCCGGTGGCGCCGGCGCGGCGGGCGGTAGCCTTAACCTGGCGCTGGAGAGCCCGTATTACCAGAAAGCCGGGGTCACCGATCGGGTGCTCAAGGTCCGTGACCTGGTGTTGAGCCAGGTGCACCAACCGACCGCGCTGGGCGAAAGCCTGGAGTACGGGCATGGCCGCCTGGGCGTGGATCAAGTCACTGCTGGCGGCTTCGATAACCTCGCGCTGTTGAGCAATGGCTTATTGAGCTTTGACGGTGATGTGAGCCTGGACATGGGCCAGAGCCTGCGTTTTTACAGCCGTGGTTATGGCCTCAGTGAAAACGCGGCAGGCAACTCACGTATCAACCTGACGGCGCCGCACCTGTTGCTGGCGGGCTACCTTGCGCCTCCCGAGACGGGCAAGGATTTATACGTGCGTCCGGTGCCGGTGTTGCCGGCGCCATCCCAGCGTGCAACCGAGGCGCAGTTCAATGCCGACGGCGACCTGGTGGAAGTGCGCGGTAATGTGATCTTCGGCAATCGCAGCAGCCTGTACGGCGCCGACAATAGCCTGGCGAGCCTTGAGCGCCGTGGCTTCGACCAGGTCAACCTGACCAGCCAGGGCGATTTGCGCTTTCTGGTGGGCGCCTCCGCGAACGACATCATCACCGGTGTCAGTACCCAGTTACTGACCCAGGGCGACATGACCCTGCGGGCGGCGCAGGTGTACCCGAGCACGGAAGTCAGTGCCCGTGTCATCGCCGGTTACCTGGGCGAGTCATCGGCTGTGCAGGGCCTGACGTTTGACCCTTTACGCACGTTGACCATTGGCCGCGTCGGCAGCACGGACGCGCCCCTGCCGTATTCGGCGTTCGGACGCCTGCAACTGGGCGCTGCCACCGTCAAGCAAGGCGGTGTGGTGCGCGCGCCATTGGGCCTGATCGATATCGGCAGCATGGGTAGCAGCCTGGTGCAATTGCTGCCGGGCAGCGTCACTTCGGTGAGCGGCAAGGGCCTGGTGTTGCCCTATGGCGGCACGCTGGACGGGCAGGTTTACAAGTACAACGGCAAGACGGTGACATTCCTCGGCCAGGGCGGGCTGGCCAATACCAACAGCGACTTGAGCGTGGGCGTCATTCTGGGTGGCCAGTCGGTTGCGGTGCAGCCGGATGCCATCCTGGACCTGTCGGGCGGTGGCGAGTTACTCGGCGCCGGGTTTGTTTCCGGGCGCGGCGGTTCCACGGATGCGCGTTACAACCCGCTGGTGCAATTTGGTGCCAACGGCGGGTTTGTGTTGCCGGGGCTGTCCACCAACCCGATCTACGCCATCGTGCCGGGCGTGCAACCCGGCGTAGCGCCGGTGGCTGCGGAGGGCGGTGCCGTGGCGCCGCTGGTTGGCCAGCAGGTCACCATCGGCGCGGGTGTGCCAGGGTTGCCGGCGGGCACCTATACCTTGATGCCGTCGACGTATGCCTTGATGCCCGGCGCCTATCGCGTGGAGATCAATGGCCTGGCCGGAGTCGGCAGCGACGCCGCGACCACCTTGATGCGCAATGGCTCGTGGGCCACGGCCGGGCAGTTGTCGATTGCCCACACCGGGATCCGCAACAGCACTGCCAGCCAGTTGATCCTGACTTCGGCGGACACCCTGCGCCGTTATTCCCAATACAACGAAACCAGTTACGCCCAATTCGCCAAAGCCGATGCGGCCAGGTTAGGCGTACCGCGCCCCATGCTGGAAGCCGACGCCAAGACCCTGAAACTGGCACTGCGCCCCGGCCAGGGGGCCGACGCATTCTCCTTCGAGGGTATCGGACGTTTTGATGCCGCGACGGGAGGCTATGGCGGTACGGTAGCGGTACTGGACCCTGGCAAGCTCGGCATTGAAGTGATCGCGGCTGACGCTTCGGCTACCGCCGGTTTTTCCGGCATTACGCTTAAAGCCGACACCCTCAATGCCATCGGTGCTTCACGGCTGATGGTGGGGGGCATGACCATGGTGGAGTATGGCCAGTCGGGCAACTTCATAAGCCTGGCATCGGGCGTGAATGCCGCCGATAGCAACGTTACTTTACGTGCGGGCGCCACGCTTGCCGCGCCCGAAGTGTTCCTGGTGAGCAACACCGGCGCCATCGTGGTAGAGCAGGGCGCTTCGATCAACACCCTGGGGCGCGGTGCCGCCAGCTACGATGCCCGCGACGGTTTTATCTACCAAGTTGCCAATATGCTGGCGGTGTCCAACGGGTTGCTGAACGTGGTGAGTGCCCCTCAAGTCGGCGGTGTGACCAGCGGTGGTATCAACATCGGCGCATGCAGCACGAGCGTCTGCACCGGCCAGACCGGGTTGTATTCCGATGGCAGCATCGTGGCCCTGACCGACAGCACCTTCCAACTGGGCGACCAGGTGCGCTATGGCACTCGTCACCTCAACCTGGGCGTGAGCACCATCAACCTGGGCAGCGTCGAAGCCCTCGCCGCGGCGGCTGCCGCAAACCACTTGCCAGCCGGCCTGACCCTGAACCAGGCGCTGCTCGACCGCCTGCTGCTCGGCGACACGCAATGGGGCGCACCGGCCCTGGAGACCCTGCAGTTGTCGGCGCGTGACGGTTTTAACTTCTACGGCAGCGCCAGCCTCGACACCTATGACCCGCTGACCGGCAAGTCGCTGCTGAGCAACCTGATGCTGTCCACCCCGTCCATCTACGGCGCCGGTGGTGCCAGCGATGTCGCGACCATTCACACCGCTAACCTGATTTGGCTGGGTGCTACCAACGCTCCCGGCGCGGTGGTGGCAGGCGGCGCAGGCACTGGCAGTGGGCGCCTGGATATCAATGCCGAGCGCATCGAGTTTGGCTATGGCGAATTTGGCCAGCCCAGCACTGTAAAAAGCTTCGACCGCCTGGCCCTGGGCTTTGCCAACGTTGCTCTCAACGCCAGCGAGCGCATCACCGCCAACCACAAGGGCAGCTTGTCGGTGTACCAGCGGCAGGGCGCCTATGACCCGGTCAGCGGCTTCCAGTACAGCGGCGGCAACTTGACCATTCGCACCCCGCTGATGACCGGTGAGGCCGGCTCGGTGAACACGATCAAAGCCGGCGGTGCGATCGATATCGGCGCCTCGGCAGGCCGCCGTGGCAACGCCAGCGGCCAGGGTGCCGCACTGTCCCTGCAAGGCGACAGCATCCGCGTGGCCAGTGCGGTGGTGTTGCCCAGCGGTAAAGTCAGCCTCAGTGCCCGTGGCGATGTGGTGTTGACCGACGACGCGCTGATTGACGTGGCCGGTCGTGGGATCACCTTCAACGATGTGACCCAGTACGGGTGGGGCGGCGATGTGCTGCTCGACAGCCGCAGCGGCAATATCCTGCAGGCGGCGGGCTCGACCATCGACCTGTCCGCCAAGCACAACCAAGCCGGCAAGTTGCGTGCGGTGGCCACGGATGCGGCGGGTGGAATCGTCGATCTGCAGGGCAAGATCCTCGGCAGCAGCAGTGGTTACTACAACGCCGGTGGCACCTCTATGCCGCAACCAGCTGGAACCGTGGAGATCCAGGCGCAGCGCCTGGGCAGCAGCGGCTCCCTGGACCAGCAGTTTGCCGACCTCAACCAACGCCTGAACCAGGGCGAAGTGTTCGGTGCGCGCAGCTTTCAGCTCAAGCAGGGCGACCTGACCATCGGCAACGGGCTCAAGGCCGGCACCGTCAGCGTGTCCGTGGACAACGGCAGCCTGCGCGTGACCGGCCTGGTGGACGCCAGCGGTGAGCGCGTCGGCAGTATCAACCTGGCCGGCAAGAACGGCCTGACCCTGGACAGCACAGCCGTTCTCGACGCTCACGGCAGCAAGCTGCGCGTGGACAGCTACGGCAAGATCATCGACTCGCCGAACCGCGCCACGGTGGTGCTGGGCTCCGGCAGCGGCCAACTGACCCTCGCCGACGGCGTACGCATCGACCTGCGCCACGGTACCGGCGCGGCTGCTGGTAATGACGGACGCAATCGCGGCACCCTGGAACTGAATGCACCACGGTTGGCAGGCAATGACGTGGCGATCGACGCCAGTGGACGCTTGACCATTCAGGGCGCGCGCTCGATCACCCTCAACGGCATGGCGACCTACGACGATGCACCCGAAAAAAGCGATCCGACCGCCAGTGGCAGGCCGTATCAGGAAATCACCCAAGGTTATCTGGATGCAAAACACGCCTTGAGCGAGGCCTTCATCAATGCCGCCCTGCTCAATACGAACTTGCTGGATAACAAGCTCGCCGGCTTGAATAACGCGACCTACGCCGACGCTTTCCACCTGCGCCCCGGTGTGGAAATCGTCAGCAAGACCCCGGACGGCGACCTGGTGGTCCAGGGCGACCTGGACTTGTCCGGTTATCGCTATGCCAGCCTCAACCCCAACAGCCAGAAGAACAATGCCGTCTACGGCTCCGGCGAGTCCGGCAGCCTGACGCTGCGCGCCGGTGGGGACTTGAATATCTACGGCAGCATCAACGATGGCTTCGCCAAACCGCCGGTGTCCGAGGATGACAAAGGCTGGGTGCTGCTGCCCGGTGTGGACTTCAGCGGCGGCACCATCGTGGTGCCGGGCAACGGTGTAACCCTGGCAGACGGTACGGCCTTCCCGGCGGGCAGCACGCTCAACTACGACCTGCCGATCAAAGGCCTGACGGTCGCCGCCGGCACCCGTTTGCCAGTGGCCGCGACCTTGGGCCAGGACCTGGTTCTGCCGGCGGGCAGCGTATTGGCGGCGGACGTGCGTGATGCCGGGGGCAACCTGTTGTTTGCCGCCGGTACGTTGCTCGCCGAGGCGCACACCCTGGTGGCGGGCACGCAATTGGGCGCCGGGACACTGTTGACCCAAGGCACCCGTCTGCAAGACATGATCTGGCCCAAAGGTGTACCGCTGCCGACGGTGCATGGGGCGAACCTGGCCAATAACATCGTGCAACTGAGTGGCAGCAAAGCCCTGCCGAAGGGCGCGCTGATCCCCGCCGGCACCGATGTGAAGTTGCCCAATGGGGCTGCCTCGGTGCAGTTGCGGGTTGGGGTGTCTGGCGACGCCGGTCAGGTGTGGGCCATCTCGCCGATGCTGGCCGAAGGCACCCAATCGTGGTCGTTGCGCCTGGTGGCGGGTGCCGACACCGAGGCCGCGGACAGCCGTCTGCTGCAAGCCCATCCGCGCAGCGGCGATATTCACCTGGCCGACAATCACTACGGCATGTATGCCAAGGAATTGCCGAGCAAAGGCGTTCAGACCTGGACGGCCGAAGCGGTGGCGGTGCTGACCGAGGCTGGGTTGGACATCAAAGAGGGCGACCCCATCGACCAGCAATTGCTCGATGACTTGAGCCTGGGGTCGATCGAGGATTTCTGCGCCGGCGCGCCGGAGTATTGCGCGATCAAAGTGACCTACGTGTGGACGCAGCAAGCGGCTGACGATCTGTTGAACCAGTCCGGTGTGATCATCCCCGTGGGCGCGGTGATCACCAATGAGTTCCTCGCCAGCCTGGAGCTGCCTACGGTGGATGAAGTCTGCGCCCTGGCTCCCGAATATTGCGCGGCCCAGAGCACGACCGAATACGGGGCGACGCCTTCGAGTACACGCTTCAGTGTGATCCGCACCGGCCGCGGCGACCTGGAGTTGTTGAGTGCGGGCAACCTGAGCATGGATTCGCTGTACGGCGTGTACACCGCCGGTACTTCATCGACCGGCACGTTTGCGGGTGACCCGTACAACCAGCCCAACGCTCAACCGTCCGGCGCCGTGCTGAACGATCCGGGAAGCTACTTTGAGCAATTCGTCAACGGCTCACCCACCAGCCGCTACCGGGCCTGGTACCCGGAGGCCGGGGGCAATCTGACCCTGAATGTCGGCGGTGACCTGAGCGGTAATATCACCAGCACTGCGACCAGCAATGCGCGTCCCAACCCCAAGGACGCCGGGGTGGACTCGGCCGCAGTCGGCAACTGGCTGTGGCGCCAGGGCAGTGGTGACGTGGCCACGGGCGGGCAAGCTCAACCCACCGCCTGGTGGATCAATTTCGGCAGTTACACCGCGACCACGGCGGCGGACAAAATGCTTGGCTTCACCGGCTTCGGCACCTTGGGTGGCGGCAATCTGGACGTGAACGTGGTCGGTGATGCCGGGGTCTTGGATACCTTGGGCTATGGCTTCAACAACACCACTGTAAACCCCCACAGTCAGGGCCTGGCCCTGGCGGTCGGCAGCACGGGGCGGATCGCCAGCGATGGCAGCCAGCAGTTGACCGGCGGCGGCGATTTGCGCGTGCGCATCGGTGGGGCGCTGAACCCGGCCAGCGTGGCCGCGACTGCGGACCATCGTGATGGTGTGCTGGTCAACCTGCGCGGCGATGTGCAACTGCGCAGCACCAGCGTGGGCAGCGTCGACATGCTCTACGGCAGCATTTCCCCCACCCAGAGCCCGGGCGAAACCCGCGCGTTCGACCCATTGGTCGCGACCCGTGGCGTTGCCCGTGGTGGCATGACCCTGGTGCCCGGTGATGCCACGTTCAACCTGCAGACCCTGGGCGACTTGGTGGTGCAAAACGTCGAAGACCCGGGCCGGGTACAGCTTTCGCACGTATCACCCTTTGCCCAAGGCGCGAAAGTCGGCAGCGGTTCAAGCTGGTTTACGTTGTGGACTAAAGACACCGCGATTGATCTGTTTTCACTGGGCGGCAACCTCACACCCTTCACCCGCTCCGAAGCGACGGCCGACCTGGCGGTGGTCTACCCGTCCATCCTTAACGCTACCGCAGCGGGCGGCAGCCTGTATTACGGTAAAGCCGCGCAGACGCAGACCAACGGTGACAGCGCCTACAGTTATCCCTTGCTGTTGGCGCCTGGGGAAAACGGCCAGTTGCAGTTCCTTGCCCAAGACTCGATCTACGCCGGCGGCATGCCGGTTAGCCAGTCCGGCACGGCGAACAGTGCGATGGCGACGCCGTGGAATCCTGCGTACCAAGGCCGGGTTGGCAACGCCGTGGTCGCCAGCAACCTGTCGGTCACGGGTAACGCGGGCAACCTCTCATTGTTCGCATTCGGGTCTGGCACCACAGCCGCTTCATCTGCGGGCAGTGCTGAACCGGCGCGGTTTTATGCGATGGACGGCGACCTTGTCGGGGTGAGCAGTGGTCGGATAATCACGTTCCAGAAGACACCCGGGTCAGTGCATGAAGGTGAGACCTGGTATGAAGGGAATGGCGCGGTCCGCATGATGGCTGGGCGGGATATCGTCAGCAGTGGTCGTACTTTTGGCACTGATGGTTTTACCGTCGCGTCGCCAAGCGACAATCTGTTCATTCATAAAAACACGCAGGACATCTCCATCGTGTCTGCCGGGCGCGACATTCTCTACAGCAACTTCCAGGTAGCCGGCCCCGGCCTGCTGGAAGTCTCGGCCGGGCGCAATATCCTGCTGACAGGCACGGGCGGCGAGCACAGCGTGACCAGCCTCGGCGCGGTGTTGCCGGGCGACAACCGCCCTGGCGCGAGCATCGTCATGCAGGCCGGTGTCGGCGCCAACGGGCCGGATTACCAACGGTTCGTCGAGAGCTACCTGAACCCGCTCAACCAGGCACAAACGGGCGAGTCCTTGCAGGGCGGCAAAGTGGCCAAGACCTACGAGGACGAACTGGCCACCTGGCTGGCCGAGCGCTTCGGGTTTGCCGGCGACAGCGAGCAGGCCCGCGCTTACTACGCTGCATTACCCGCTGAGCAACAACGGGTGTTTGCCCGTGACGTGTATTTTGCCGAACTCAAGGCCGCTGGCCGCGAGTACAACCAGGACGGCGGCGTCCGCGAGGGCAGCTACCTGCGTGGCCGTGCGGCGATCGCGGCGTTGTTCCCGACCAGGGACGTGGCCGGCAACCCGATCACTTACCAGGGCGACATCACACTGTTCAACGGCTCGGGCGTGCACACCAATGCCGGTGGGTCGATCCAGATGCTCACCCCCGGCGGCGGCCAGACCTTCGGCATCGAAGGCGCGGCGCCACCGTCCACGGCGGGTGTGATCACCCAGGGTGCCGGTGACATTCAGCTGTATTCCATGGGCAGCATCCTCTTGGGGCAGAGCCGCATCATGACCACCTTTGGCGGCTCGATCATGGGGTGGACCGCCGAGGGCGACATCAACGCCGGTCGCGGCTCCAAGACCACCGTGGTGTACACACCGCCCAAGCGTGTCTATGACAACTGGGGCAACGTGGGCCTGTCGCCGTCGGTGCCAAGCACCGGTGCGGGGATTGCCACGCTGAACCCGATCCCGGAAGTACCGGCGGGAGACATCGACCTGATCGCGCCGTTGGGCACCATCGATGCGGGCGAGGCGGGGATTCGGGTGTCGGGTAACGTCAACATCGCGGCCTTGCGGGTGGTGAACGCGGCGAATATCCAGTCCCAGGGCAAATCGTCTGGGGTGCCTGTAACGGCCTCTGTCAATACCGGCGCCATGAGCTCGGCCAGCGCGGCGGGGGCAGCGGCCTCCCAGGCGGCGGAAGATGCGGCGCGCAGTCAGCAGGCGGCGGCCAAGCAGGGCAGGGCTTCGATCGTGACGGTGGAAGTGCTCGGGTTTGGGACTGAGCCGGTGCAGCGTGGGGTTGAAGAGGGGCAGAAGACGTCGGGGTATAACCCCAACAGCCCGGTGCAGGTGCTGGGCGCGGGGCCGCTGAGTGAACAGGCGCGGGCGCGGTTGACGGACGAGGAGAGGAAGCAGATTTCGTTGTAGTTGGGTTGGTAGGGCCTCTCGTTGGACTTTTGGGGTGATCTTTGATTGCCCCGTTTTTTTTGGGGCTTGGTGGGTGTACATATCCATTGGTTAGGTAACGGCGGCTTAGGGTTCCGCTCTTACAGCGGGTCACTTTTGTAAAGGCACAAAAGTAACCAAAAGGCCTTCGCCCCACCACTCGGTGCCTCGCCTAGGCTCGGCATGCCCGTAATCCGACATTGATTTGGGGGGCCGCCGCCACGCGCCATCCATGGCGCAGGGCGGCTAAACCGGCATCCCTGCCGGTTTACCCCCCAAATCAACATCGGATTCCGGCCATCGTGGTTGACGGGGCGATTTCAGATCAAAAGCAAGAGCGCGGCGGCCTTAGAGCCGACCGGGTTCTTAAGCCGAACTCCGTCCAAATGTGGGAGGGGGCTTGCTCCCGATGAGGGTGTGTCAGTTGATGCAGCTGTGACTGACCCACTGCCATCGGGAGCAAGCCCCCTCCCACAGTTTGATCTCCATAGATCAGACAGATAGGTTCTAGCCTGCTGTCCTGCTGTCCTGCTGTCCTGCTGTCCTGCTGTCCTGCTTTTGCTCTGTTTTTGCTCTGCTTTTGCTCTGCTTTTGATCTGGCTCTTACATCCTTTTCGCTGACGAAGTCAGCGGTCTTTTGATCTGCGCTTTTGATCTTGATCTCAGGCGCCCCGTCAAACACGCTGGCCGAACGCAGGCTTGAATCCGTGGGTAACCCGGCAGGACGCCGGGTTAGCCGCGCTGGGCCATGGATGGCCCATCGCGGCGGCCCACGGATTCAAGCCGGAGTGCGGGCACACCGAGCCTAGGCGAGGTGCCGAGTGTTGGGGCGAGAGCCTTTTGCTTACTTTTGGGCTCTTCCAAAAGTGAGTCGCTGTAAGAGCGAAACCCTAAGCGGCCGTTACCCAAATAACGGATATGTACTCCCCCCCACTCCCCCAAAAAAACCCAAAAAATGAAGCTTTCATGACAAAAGTTCGGTAGCCAACCCTTGCCCCCGTCTCTCCTGTGTAACGCGCTCAAGAACACCACGAAGGTGTTCTTAAAGCCGCCAGCAGGACGCCAGGAGTGGGGCAATGGGATCTATGGAACGTTATTCAAAAGTCGGCATGCAGGAGCTCGACCAGCGCCTGTCAAAGATCGTCGAAGCCGCGCGCAAGAAGCCGGTGTCGGTCTATCGCTATGGCGCACCCTGGGTATGGATCGTCTCCCAGGACGATTGGCAGGGCGCCGTGAAGGAAGTCTCCAGCTACATCCCCGCAGGCCATTCCCTGGTGCTACTGCGCCCGCAGATCGACGACGTCCTCGACCAGCACCGCGACTGGCTGGTGGCCGAGCCCTCGATGTTGATCGCACCGCAGACCGTGCTGCAGATCCTGCTGCTGCAACTGCTGTACTCGGTGCCCAGCGAACAACAACTGCACGAACAGCTCAACTACAACCTGCTGTTCCGCTGGTTCGTCGGCCTGGACCTGAACCAGAAGGTCTGGAGCATTCACGTACTCACTCGCGATATCGCCACGCTGCTCAACAACCCTCGGGCGGTACAGCTCATCCAGAAAATCATCGGTGACGTGTTTTGTGGCGCCTTGCTGCACATGCCGGAGTTCTCGCTGAACTTCGCCTTGCTGCACACCTGGCTGGCACGCCACGGCAACACCTCGATCGCCAGCAATTGAGCCGGCCGAACGCCGTGCCAGTGGCGGCGGCGAACACTTATAGAACGTCAGGGGGCGGTGTGGAGCATCTGTTCAAATCAACGCTGGTGCTGTGCTGCTTGGCGCTGGGGGCCATGGCCCAACCCGCGCTGGCGGAGGACGCAGCGCCGGCACGCAAAGTGGACGTCAACGAGTACTTCGTGCGTGGCAATACCGTGCTTGATGCGGCCACCATCGAGGAGGCGGTGTACCCGTTCCTGGGCCCGCAAAAGACCCTCGACGATATCGAAGGCGCCCGGGACGCCTTGCAGAAGATCTACCAGGCGCGCGGTTACCAGTCGGTGTTTGTCGAGTTGCCGGAGCAGAAGGTCGATGACGGCATCGTCTATCTGCAAGTCAGCGAAACCAAGGTCGGCCGGGTACGTGTGGTCGGCGCCAAACATTACTCGCCGGTGGAAATCCGCGAGCAAGTGCCGGGCCTGGAGGAGGGCGCGGTGCCGGATTTTTCCACGGTGCAAACCCAGTTGGCCGGGCTCAATCGCAGCGCCGGGCGCCAGGTTACGCCGCTGGTGCGCGAAGGCCAGCGGCCCGGCACCATGGATGTGGATTTGCAGGTGGAAGACCAGAACCCCTGGCACGCCAGTATCGGCCT
The DNA here is from genome assembly GCF_000632245.1 of Pseudomonas sp. RIT357. Classification (NCBI taxonomy): domain Bacteria; kingdom Pseudomonadati; phylum Pseudomonadota; class Gammaproteobacteria; order Pseudomonadales; family Pseudomonadaceae; genus Pseudomonas; species Pseudomonas sp. RIT357. Next base: position 115,607 of record NZ_JFYX01000006.1, on the reverse strand, counting down.
GAACAACGATTACAGCGCCGACACCGAGAAGCTGCGCTCGGTCGCGACACTGGGTTACGACAACCTGTGGCAACTGGGCCACAGCATCTCCCTGACGTACTTCACCGCCCCCCAGGACACCGACAACGCCAAGGTCTGGTCGGGCTCCTACAGCGCGCCGCTGGATGAGCGCTGGACTTTGCAGTTCTCCGGTTACCAGTCCGACAGCAACATCGCCACCATCGGCGGCAGCAACGTACTCGGTAAGGGCCATTCCTATGGGGTGTCGGCGATTTACAACCTGCCGGCCGCCGGCAATTGGGCCAATTCCTTCTCGTTCGGTATCGACTTCAAAGACTTCGACGAGCAGATGAGATTCGGTTCCAGCAGCGATCAGGTGCCGCTCAAGTACGCGCCGTTCACCCTCGGCTACAACGGCTATCGCTACACCGAACAGTCCCAGTTGGGGTTGGGCCTGAACCTGGTGGTCGGCACCCGTGCGTTCTTTGGTTACGGCAGCGACGCCGAAGAGTTCGATTACAAACGCTACAAGGCCAGCGCCAGTTTTGCCGTGCTCAAGGGCGACCTGAATTACAGCTACACCTTCGCCAACGATTGGCAGTCGGCGTCCAAGGCCGGCTTCCAATTGGCCTCGGGGCCGCTGGTGTCCAACGAGCAGTATTCCGCCGGCGGCGCCACTTCGGTGCGCGGCTACCTGGCGGCCGAACGCACCGGCGACGAAGGCTTGCTGCTGTCCCAGGAGCTGCGCACGCCGTCCCTGGCCAAGTTCCTCGGCAGTTATGTGCAGGAGTGGCGCTTTTATGCGTTCGCCGAAGGCGCGCGCCTGCGTCTGCACGACCCGCTGCTCGAGCAAGAAGACGAATACAGCCTGGCCAGTGTCGGCCTGGGCACCCGCGCCAGTTTGAGCAAATGGTTGTCCGGCAGCCTGGATTGGGGCTACCCGCTGCTCGATGGACCGAACACCCAGAAACAGGATTCGCGACTGCACTTCAGTGTGCAGGCGACGTTCTGACTTTTTCTTCCGGAGACTTCACCCATGCAACGCCTATTTCTGAGCCTGATGATCTGCCTGGGCTTCGCGCTCCCGGCCACCGCCCACGCCTGGTGGCAGGACGATTGGCACTACCGCAAACAGATTTCGGTAGACACCACCGCCCAAGGCGCCGCGATCAATCAGGCCTTGGGCCGTACCGCACTGCTGGTGCGCTTGCACACCGGCAATTTCACCTTTGACGGGGTCAAGGACGACGGCGCCGACCTGCGCTTTGTGAGTGCCGATGACAAAACCGTGCTCAATCACCAGATCGAGAGCTTTGATCCGTTGATGGGCATGGCGCTGATTTGGGTCGACGTGCCCAAGGTCGAAGGCGGCCAGCGCCAGGACATCTGGATGTACTACGGCAACCAGAAGGCCCCGGCCACCGCTAACGGCCAGCTGACGTTTGACCCGAATTACACCGCGCTCTATCACTTTGACGGCGCCAATGCCACGCCGCCACGGGACACCACGGCCTATGCCAACACGGCGCTGAACGCCACCGGCGCGAGCATCGACGGCGTAATCGGCCGCGCCTTGCAGTTCGGCGGCCAGCCGCTGTTGCTGCCGGCCAGCCCGTCGCTGCAACACGCCGCCGGTGGGGCGTTCACCGTCAGCGCCTGGTTGCGTCTGGACCAGGCCAGTGGCGAACAAATCGTCCTGGCCCGTCGCGACGGTGCCCACAGCCTGTTGCTGGGCTTGAATCAAGGCATGCCGTTTGTGGAAATCGACGGCCAGCGCGCCGTCTCGACCCAGCCGTTGAACCCCGGCCAATGGCAGCACTTGGCGTTCACCGCCGAGGGTGAAAAAGTCGCGCTGTATGTGAATGGTCGCGAAACCGCCACGCTCGCCGTCGCATTGCCGGCCTTCAATTCCCAATTCGCCATCGGTGCCGACCTGCCGGAAGCGGGCAGTACGCACTTGCCGTTCGCTGGTGCGATGGATGAGCTGCGCTTGTCCAAAGTGGCGCGCCCGGCCGCGCTGTTGCTGGCTGATGCCAGTGCCCAGGGCGCCGAGTCGAAACTGGTGGCTTACGGGGTGGATGAAGAACAGTCGGGCATGGGCTTCGGCAGCCTGGGCTTTTTGCTCAATGCCGTGCCGGTGGATGCCTGGGTCATCATCCTGGTGCTGGTGGCGATGATGTTCCAATCGTGGGTGATCATGCTGCGCAAGAACCGTCAGGTCAGCCGTGTGAGCAGTGCCAACGAGGTGTTCCGCGAGCACTTCGCGCAGATCGGCACCCGTCTGGAAATGTACGCCGACGACGCACAACTGAGTGAGCGGCTGACCCATTCCTCGCTGTGGCGCCTGTATCTGGTGGCGGTCAAGGAGATCCGCACGCGCCGTGCCCAGGGCGCCGACACCTCATCGGTGTCTGCGGCCACCATCGAAGCGATCCGCTGTTCCATGGACGGCGTGCGCACCCGTGAGAACCAGGCCCTCAGTTCCAAACTCTCGACCTTGTCCAACGCCATTGCCGGCGGCCCGTACATCGGCCTGCTCGGTACGGTGCTGGGGATCATGGTGGTGTTCCTCGGCACGGCCATGGCCGGTGACGTCAACATCAACGCCATCGCCCCCGGTATGGCGGCCGCCTTGCTGGCCACGGCCATGGGCCTGTTCGTCGCGATCCCCGCGCTGTTTGGCTACAACCGCCTGATCACGCGCAACAAGGAAGTCAGCGCCGACATGCGGGTGTTCGTCGACGAGTTCATCACCCGCCTGGCGGAGATGCACGGCGAGAGCCAGCACAGTGAAATCGCGCACCGTCGCGAACATCACGCATCGGTTCCGGCCTGAGGAGAATCGCCATGGCTTCCGTAAATACCTCCCACGACGATGACGATGATGCCGCTGTCGACAGCATCAACATCACGCCGCTGGTGGACGTGCTGATGGTGGTGTTGGTGATGTTCATCCTCACCGCCACCGCCCAGGTGTCGGGTATCCAGATTCACCTGCCCAAGGCCAGCGCTTCGGTGTCGTTGTCGGAGGCAAAGACCAAGGCCATTTCCGTCAATGACGGCGGCCAGGTGTTCCTCGACGCTTACCCGGTGACCCTCGGCGAGCTGGAAGAGCGCCTGCGCATCGAGAAAGCATTGAACCCGGATTTCCCGGTGATCGTGCGCGGCGACGCCATGGTGCAGTACCAGAAAGTGATCGAAGTGCTCGACCTGCTGCGCCGATTGGAGCTGTCCCAGGTCGGGTTGGTCACCGGCAAACCGAGCCAGGGCTGAGTCATGACTGCACAGATCCCGATCACGCCGTTGCCGGTCAAGAAAACGCCGAAGCTGCGCCCGCTGAAGTGGGGCGCCGGCTTGCTGCTGGCGGCCGTGGCGGCCTGGTTTTTATGGCAATGGGCCAATGACATGAGTGGCGTACGTCGCGAAGCGCCGAAGGTGCCGACGATTATTCCGTTGCCGCCACCGCCGCCGCCACCGCCTGAAAAGCCCAAGGAACCGGAGCCGCAAGTGGAAGAAAAAATCCCTGAGCCGGTCCCTACTCCAGAACCGGAAGAGGTCAAGCCGGCCGAGGAAGCGCCGCCTTCACCGGCCGATGACCTGGCCAACCCGATGCAGATCGATGGCGACGCCCAGTCAGGTAACGACGGTTTCAACATTGGCGCGGGCAAGGGCGGCGGCATGGCGGGTTCCGGTGGTGGTGGACTCGGTGCCGGCACTTATAAGCAGTACTTGGCCGGGGTGTTTCAACGCCTGCTGCGCGAAGACCCGGAGTTACGCAAGAAGGCTTACACGGTGCAAGCGGACTTGTGGCTTGACGCCGAAGGTGCGGTCACCCGTGCGCAGTTGGCCAAGTCCAGCGGCGATGCCGACACCGATGCCCAGGTCCTCGCCGCCTTGCGTGCGCCCCATGCCACGCAACGGGTGCCGGCCTCGGTGACGATGCCGGTACGCCTGTCCCTCAAGGGTCGGCGTCCAGATTGATCGAATGCTTTTTCAATGGTTTTTTACAGGAGTTGCGTACACATGATTTCCCCCGTGAATCGACTGACCCTGGCGGTTGGCATGGTCATCGCGACCCTGGTCGGCCAGGCGGCGGCTGCTCCGGTTGCCCCTTCGGAAAACGTCACCATCAACCTGATCCGCCTGCTGGTGCAGCAGGGCGTGCTGACCCAGGACACCGCCAACGGCCTGATCGCCCAGGCCGAAAAAGAAGCCTTGCAGGCGCGCCAGGCCAATGCGGCGCCGGTGGTTGCCAGCGGCCCGGCCGCAGCGCCTGGGGATGTGCGGGTGCAGTATGTGCCGCAAGCGGTGCGTGATCAGATCCGTGACCAGGTGAAAGCTGAAGTCATGGCCACCGCCAAGCAGGAAAACTGGGCCCAACCCAACACCTTTCCGGATTGGATCTCACGGGTGAGCTTTGATGGCGATATCCGTTTACGCGACGAATCTCGGTATTTTTCGGGCAAGAACGACGACACCATCACCGACTACGCCAAGCTCAACGATTCGGGCCCGTATGACGTCAATCCTGGCACCAATACGCGTTTTCCGCCGTTGCTCAATACCCGCGAGGACCGTGAGAACCTGTTCCGCCTGCGCGCCCGCCTGGGCATGAAAGCGGTGATTTCACCGGAATGGACCGCCGGCATTCGCCTGGGGACCGGTTCGGACAATAACCCGGTGTCCACCACCCAGACCCTGGGCGGTGGTTTCGGCAAGAAAGACATCTGGCTCGACCAGGGTTACCTGAGCTGGAAAGCCTCCGACGCGGTGACGCTGACCGGCGGGCGTATCGGCAACCCGTTCTATTCCACTGACATGATGTATTCCAACGACCTCAATTTCGACGGCGTGGCGGCGATTTTCAATCACAGCCTCAACAGCGAGTGGGGCCTGTTCGGCACCCTTGGTGCGTTCCCGGTCGAGTACACCTCCGACACCGCCAGCAGCAACGGCGTCGACAAGCAGGACAGCGAGACCAAATGGCTGTTTGGCGGGCAGATCGGCGCGGACTGGAAGATCAGCCGCAGCAACAAACTCAAGCTGGCCGCCGCGTACTACCAATTCCAGGACATCGAAGGCGAACGTTCCAGCCCGTGCTCACCGTGGGCAGGCCAACCCGGTTGCGACACTGATGGCTCGCGGGTGGCGTTTATGCAAAAGGGCAACAGCGTGTTCAACCTGCGCAACATCACGCCTAACCCGGCCACACCCGGCCTTACGCCGGAGCCGCAATACGTCGGCCTGGCGTCCAAGTTCAATGTGCTGGACCTCAACGCGGTCTGGGACAGCGAGTTGCCCAGCGACTTGAAGCTGCGCAGCCAGGGCAACTTCATTCACAACCTGGCCTACGACAAGGGCGAAATGCTCAAGCGCAGCGAAGGCCAGATCGTCAACAACCTCAACAGCGACGGCCAGTTTGAAAGTGGCGGCAATGCCTTGATGGTCTCGTTCACCCTCGGCAGCGCGCTGGAGATGCGCAAGCGTGGCGACTGGAACGTGCTGGCCGGCTACAAATACATCCAACCCGACGCCTTGCCCGACGGCTTCAATGACTCCTCGTTCCACCTGGGCGGCACCAATGCCAAGGGCTATTTCATTGGCGCCAACTACGGCATCGAAAAGAACATCTACGCCAGCGCACGTTGGTTGAGCGCCTCCGAAGTCTACGGCCAGCCGTTTGAGGTGGATGTGATGCAACTGGAACTCAACACGCGCTTTTGATGCGCAGGGAGATGCCACATGAACACGCGAATCTGCGGGCTGTTGTTGCTGTTCGTCGCCAGCGGCGCTTGCGCCGAAGGCATGGAGGAACGTCTGCGTACCCAACTGCGCAGCACTACCCAGCAATTGCAGGCGTTGCAAAGCGAGCAGGCCCAGGCCAGTGCCGCGCGCATCGCCGCCGAAACCCAGGCCAAGCAGGCCCAGGCCCAGATCAAGCAGTTGACGGCTGAGCTGGAAAGGACCCGTGGCATGGCCGAGCAACTGGCCGGCCAGCAACAAAGCCTGCACAGCCAGGCGCAAGCCCAGGTGAATGCGAGCAACGAGCAGATTGGCAAGTTCAAGAAGGCCTATGACGAGTTGCTGGTGCTGGCCAAGGGCAAGGAAACCGAGCGTGCGCGGTTGCAAGCGCAATTGAGCGAACGTGACACACAAGTGCAGCAATGTTCAGTCAAGAATCAACAAATGTACGGCGTGGCCCAGCAGTTGCTCGCGGCCTACGAAAAAATCGATGTGGCTGAGGTGATGAGTATTCGCCAGCCGTTCGCCAGCAGCGCGCGGGTCAAGTTCGAGGAACTGGCCCAGGGTTTTGGCGACGATTTGTACAAGAGCCGTTTTGATGCGCCCCAGGCGGGCGTCACCCACTGATCGACAAGGAAGAACAGACCATGAGCGAATTGATCACCAGCGTTAGCGTCCAGAGCCTCACCGAGCTGTTGCAGGAAGCCGGCTACCGGGTCAACCAATCCGAACAGAACGGCATCGTGCAGTTGCTCAGCGCCAGCCAGGGCATCGGCTTTGCCGTGCGCTTCGGCAACCCGGCGGCCGAGCAGGGCAGCTATGTGGACTTCACCTACAGCTGCGCGCTGCGGGTCCAGGGCGAATTGCCCGAAGGCTTGGCCCAGGTGTGGAATGCCTCGCGCCGTTTTGCGCGGTTGTCGGTGCAGGGTGAATTCCTATTGATGGAAATGGACGTGGTGGTGGCCGGCGTTGGCGCCACGCACCTGCGCAGTCAGTTGGAATTGTGGGACCGTCTGTTGCAGGAATTCATCGTCTACCTGCGTGAATACAGCCAGCACGCGGCGCAGTTGCAGGCCGCCGCGGTTGGGGAAGAGGCGCCTGTCCTGTGAAAAAGCCGACACTGATGGTCGGCGCGGGCGCGTTGGCCCTGCTGGTGGTGGCAGTGGCGTTGAGCCTGCGACCGGGCAGCGACCCGGTGGCGGCGCAACAACCGGCGCCGGTGATCAGCCCTGCGTCAACCGGGCCGGCGGTTGCGCGCCTGGGCAACCAGCAGATCGACCTGCCGGAACTGAAAAACGTACTCGCCAGCCTGCCGGCTGAGTCCCGCGAACAATTGCGTGGCAACCGTGGCGCCTTGGAAACCTGGATCCGCTCGCGTCTGGCGCAAAAAGCCGTGCTGGAACAGGCCGACGCCCAAGGCTGGCGCCAACGCCCGGAGGTGGAGCAACAGACCCGCGCCGCCACCGAGCAGATCGTGTTTCGCGACTACATGTTGTCGGTCAGTAAAGTCCCGGCCGATTACCCCAGCGCCGCCGAATTGCAACAGGCCTACGACAGCGGCAAGGCGCAATGGGTGACGCCGCCGTTGTACCGGGTGAGCCAGATTTTCCTCGCCGTGAATGACCCGCAAACCCTCGATGCCGTGCGGCGCCAGGCCCAGGAGTTGAGCCGCAAGGCCCAGGCCGCGCCAGCCGATTTTGCGGCCTTGGCCACGCAGTTTTCCCAGGACCCGGACAGCGCCGCGCGCGGAGGTGATTCGGGGATGCAGCCGTTGCAGCAACTGGTGCCGCAAGTACGCGAGGCGGTGTCGCGACTCAAGGTCGGCGCGGTGTCGGACGTGGTGCAGAGCCCGGCGGGGTTCCATGTACTGAAGTTGATCGGCCAACAACCGGCGCGCACCGCCAGCCTCGATGAGCTGCGTGAACGCCTGACCCAGGCCCTGCGTGCCCAGCGTCAAGAGCAGATCGCCAAGGCTTACCTTGAAGGCATGCTCAACACCGCGACCTTGAGCATCGACGGCGCCGAGTTGAACAAAGTATTGGAGTAATACCCGTCCACCCGCATTGGATGCCCAGACCAACAAGACAGGGAGTCTCAAATGGCATTACTGGAACCGTCCGGCCCTCAGGGCACCGCCGCCTATCCCGCGGCGGCCGAGCCGCGCAGCCATTGGCTGGCCCTGGCCCATGAGATTGACCCGGAGGTGGCGCGCTACTTTCTGGTGAGCGCGCGCTGCGGCTGCTTTATGCAGGCGGCGCGCAGCCTGAACATCAAGGCGACGCTGCTGCGCAAGCGCCTGGCGCAACTGGAAGAGCACTTGCGCCACGTGTTGTTCAGTTACCAGGGCAATGGGCTGGTGCTCAGTCGGGACGGCCAGCAATTGCAGGCGCAACTGATCGCTCTGGCCCATGAACGACGCCTGCCGGTGGTGGAACAGCCGCTGATCCGCGTGGCGGTGGCCGAACCGATCCTGCATGACATCCTCGGCCGCGATTTGATCGCCTTGCTGCGCCGCAACGCCAGCGTGCGCCTGGAGATCATCTCCATCGACAGCCAACTGTCCCTGCAAGCGGTGGACGTGGATGTGGTGGTGTGGTTGTCGGACAGCGACAGCCCGATGCCCGGCCCGGGCTTTGTCACCGAACCGCCGAGGGCCCTGGCGCGCCTGCAGTACTTGCCGCACATTGCCAAGCGCTACTCGCGGCTGACCACGCGCCCGGACAGCGTGGAAGACCTCGCTGACTACATGCTGGTGCAATGGCAACCCGATGCGCAGGTCGAGGCCTTGCAGCCATGGAACCACGTGGTGGAGCAGCGCCTCGCCGCCGTGGTGCAGGTGCATGCGTATTCGCTGATGCTGGAGATGATCCGCTGCGGCGCCTGCATCGGGTTGCTGCCGCACTACATGAGCAGTTTCGACCGAGGTCTGGTGGCCTTGCCGGGGTTGTTGGCCGAGAGCATGCAGCGCCAGGTGTGGCTGGCGGTGAATGCACAGGTGCAGGATGCCGAGGCGGTGCAGATGATTGTGGCGTTGATCGTCAGTACGTTCGAAGGCCGCCGCGAGTGGTTTGATTGACTGCACATGTTCAATGAGATGGCCCGTAGCAGAGGAATTGCGGGGCTGGTTTCACCGTTGCAGCACACCACGAAAGGTTGCGCTCAGGGCGCGCAACGTTTCCCTGGAGCGTGCGTCACTGATACGGCTGTAAAGCACCACTTCACTGACGGGCAACGCCGGCAACCCATATTGCTCGCTCACCTCCACCGCGCCAGCGGGTGCCACGCGGTGGGCGAGGGCGGCGACGCCGAGGCCGGCGCTGACTGCCGCACCCACGGCCATCACACCGCCGCCGACGAATACTTCGGTCCAGTCGATGCACGCCGCATCCAGTGCGCGTGTGGCCAAGTGGCGAACGCCGCAGGGCGCGGCCATGGTCGCCATGCGCAGTGGCGTGCCGGCGCTGTGCTGCCAGGTGGGCGCGGCGAACCAGCCAAAGCGTTCCACCACCAAGACTTCGCCGTCCTGGCGGTCGCCCTCGTTGCGCACGATGACCGCGTCCAGCTCGTTGCGATCGAAGGCCGCGACCAGGTCGCGGGAGGAGGCGATGCGCACTTCGAGGATCACCAAAGGGTCATAGGCGGCCAGGCGGCTGAGCCAGGCCGGCAAGTCCGGGCCGGCGACATGGTCGCTGATGCCGATCACCAGGCGACGCGGTGCGTGGGTGCCCATGTCGCCCAGCGCGCGTTCATGGGCGTTGAGCAGCGCACGCGCGGCCACGATGAACTGCTCGCCCTGGGGCGACAGCCGCACATGCCGTGGCGTGCGCTCAAGCAGACGATAGCCGAGGCGCTCTTCAAGGCGCTTGAGCTTAAGGCTGATCGCGGCCTGGGAAGTGTCGAGGGCCTCGGCGGCACGGGTGAAACTGCCGAAATCGGCCACCAGTACGAAGGCGTGCACGGTGTCGATGTCCAGAGGTTTGAGCGCGTCAGTCATATCAAATCCTTATCGCACCTATATTCGGTCATATCTTGTTGAAATCATCGCGGATGCGCAAGCTGATACCTCATCTTGCCTGGGAGCTTCCTGATGTTCGCCAAACAGTATTCACACCGCTTACCCGCCGATTACGACATGAACGTGATTCGCCGACGTGCCACGCAGTTGGGGCCGTTGTGGGATCACGCTGAAGGGTTGCTGTTCAAGGCGTTTATCGCCCAGGAGACTGGCGGCAATGTGTATTCCTCGGTGTACCTGTGGGCCGACCCGTTGCAGGCCGCTGACTTTTTGCTGGGGGAGCGTTTCCAGAAAGTGCTCGACAGCTTCGGTCGTCCGCATATCGAGAGTTGGCTGCCGCTGGATGTACAACGTGGCCCTGCGCAGAACGCGCTGAGTCTGTATCGGGAGGAACGGCCGCTGGCGCCTGGCGTGGACCGCGCGGGCATCTTGGCCGATGAGAAACGACGGAATCAGCAGTTGGCGGATAGCAACGACACGTTCGCGGTGTTCCTCGCGCTGGACGTACAAGCGTGGCGCTTGGTGCGGTTTACGCTGTCGGCCAAAACGTTGGATGCCGAGCACCCAGGCACGGGCTACCAGGTGCTCTATCTGGCACAAGGCGTTGCGCCCCAGTGATAACTGCGCCAGTCTTGGTGGCCTTAATCCTTGTCGTTGAAACAATCCGTGATCCAGGCCACCCGTTTGACACTCATCTGCCATGCCGCCACGCCTCTGCAAAAGCGCGGGCGTTTTCCGGACGACGAGGCGGTGGCGATGGATTGGCATGGCGCGGCGCTGTCCCTCGCCGGGCGTTATAAGAAACCCCGGCGTTTGTTGTGCGGGCCGGAAGTGCGTACACGGCAGACAGCCGGCTTGTTCGGCGATGACGCAGGAATCGAAGACGCCCTGCGTGACGCGGATTTCGGCCAGTGGAAAGGCCAGGCCATCAGCCAACTGAATGGCGATCAGTTAAACACCTGGCTCACTGACAGCACGTGCGCACCCCATGGCGGCGAGTCGGTGGATGACGTTTGCACACGTGTCGCGCAGTGGATGAAATCCCTCGAAACCCAACCCGGCCATGTGGTCGCCATTACGCACCCCTTTGTGATCCGCGCCGCACTGCTGTACGTCATGCAGTTCCCGCTGTCGATGTTCTACCTCATCGACGTCGAAGCGTTGTCGGCCACTGAACTTCGCTTCAACAAGGTCTGGCGCTTGCGCCTGGAAACTCACGCCCAGGCGCGTGAACATGGCAAAATCCACGCCCCGCAATGAGAGCAACCCATGAAACGCATCCTGATCATCGGCATTGGCGCCGGCAACCCTGACTACATCACGATGCAGGCCGTGAAGGCGCTGAACCGCACCGACGTGTTTTTCCTGATGGACAAGGGCCAGAGCAAAGACAAGTTGATCGACCTGCGCCGTGAGATTTGCGAGACCTACATCACCGAGCCCGGCTACCGCTTTGTCGAGGCCGATTGCCCCGAGCGTGTGCGCGGCGATATCGACTACACCACCGCTGTGCAGGACCTCAACCGTGACAAGCAGGCCACCTTCGAGCGCATGATCAATGAGGAAATGGCCGACGGCGAAGTCGGCGCATTCCTGGCCTGGGGCGACCCGGCGCTATACGACAGCACCATTCGCATCTTGCAGGCGATCCTGGCCACTGGCCGGTGCACGTTCGAGTTTGAAGTGATCCCCGGCATCACCAGTGTGCAGGCCTTGGCGGCCCAGCATAAGGTGGCGCTGAACCGTATCGGCAAGTCCGTCGAAATCACCACGGGACGCAGGCTGGCGGCGGGGCAGGCCAGCGATGCCGACACCCTGGTGGTCATGCTCGACGCGGAAGATTCCTACCGCACGGTGGCGGATCAGGGCCTCGATATTTACTGGGGCGCCTACCTGGGCACGCCTGATGAAATCCTCATCAGCGGCAAAGTCAGCGAAGTGGCTGAAGAGATTGAGCGGGTGCGCAAGGCGGCGCGCCTTGAGAATGGCTGGATCATGGACACCTATTTATTGCGCAAACCCTGAGGTCATTTCCCATGCTCAAACTGTTTGCCCTGGCGCTGACCCTGATGGCTGGCGTTGCTCACGCCGATTCCGAGTTGCACACCGATTTGCCGCTGGCGTACCTGGAACAGACCCAGAGCGATGCGCGCAACGAGCCGCTGGTGATTTTCCTGCACGGGTTCGGCAGTAATGAGGAGGACCTGTTCGGGATCAAGGACGCGCTGCCGTCCACTTGGACCTACCTGTCGGTCCGCGCGCCGATGCCGGTGGAGCCCAATGGCTTCCGCTGGTTTACCAAGACTCCGGGGGACGGCGATTACGATGGGGTGACGGCCGATTTGCAGAGCAGCGCTGCGCTGATCAGGGACTTTGTCGGCAAAGCCACCGTCAAGTATCACACCCAGCCTGATCGTGTGTTTTTGGTAGGTTTCAGCCAGGGCGCGATCATGACGTATGAGGTGGCTTTACGTGACCCGCAGTTGGTGCGCGGCATCGCGGCACTGAGTGGCAGCCTGCTGCCGGTGCTCAAGGCTGAGCTCAAGCCGGACGAGCGTCTGGACAAACTGGCGATCTTTATCGGCCATGGCACCCTGGACCAGGCGCTGCCGTATGCGTCGGCGACGCGGGCGAATGAGGTGTTGGTGGGGCTGGGGTTGAAGCCGGAGTTTCATGGCTATCCAGGGATGAACCACACCGTCAGTGAGACGGAAGTGCAAGACCTGAAGGCCTGGTTGGAAACGAATTTGAAGTGAGCGCGTTGAACAAATGTGGGAGGGGGCATGCCCCTTCCACTTTTGATTGGCGTCGTCAGGACTGCTGGTTACTTGCCGCCAGTGATTTGTTTCACCAGTTCAGCATGTCCTTTTGCATCATCGGCCCGTGAAATCGCCTGGATCACCAGCAGGTGATTGCCTGAACCGCCGAGGAATGTGGAGTTCAAGGTTTTACCGCCGCCTTGGGTGGCGGTGCTGTCTACCTGGCGGAGGCCTAGGCCCTTGAAAGTCAGTTTTTTCTCACTTTGTTTTTTGAAGTCTGGCAGGGCGGCGCTCTGGTCCTTGACGAAGCCGGCCACGGCGCCGTCGAGGAATTGTGGGTCGTTGTCCTTAATGCTAACCCCGTCGTTACGCACGGTTTCGGCGACGATCACTACACTTTTCGTGGTCTTGTTGGCGTACATCGTGCCTTGGGTGTCGGCAGTGCCATCTTCAGCCTTACCCGACGGCAGGGTGTCGGCGGTGTAGGCCTTGGGCAGGCTGAAGGTGAACTTGCCGCCCAAGGTGGAGATGGTTTGCACGGTCGGCTTGGCAGCGGCGAATACGCTGCCGGCGGTAAGCGCGAGGGCCAGCAGGGCGGCGGTCTTGGTGAAAGTGGCCATGAAGCGCTCCAGGGATGAACGAAATTGCGCCGTATTCTGTCAGAAAATTCGCAAGATCGTTCATCGCTAGCCTCACACCTTGTCGGACTCTTCCTCAAGTCTGTCCATCTCAAACAGCCGCGCCAGTTCCGTACGGGCTTCCTGGGCGGTCTGCATCACTTTGGCTGCGTCGTCGTACACCGCGTGCTGGGCAGCGAGTACTTGCAGGTCGTGGTTCTTGAACCGGTTGATGCGCGCATCAGCTTGGGCTTGGGTCAGCCCCAGACCTACCAGGGTGCGGCGGCTCATTTCCAGGCTGGAGTAGAACGTCTCGCGAACGGGCGAGGCGTCCAGGTCCACCAGGCGGTGCACATGCTGGCGGTTACGTGCGCGGGCGATGATTTTCATGTGCGGGTAGAGGGTGCGCACCAGCTCGGCGGTCTTGATGTTGATCTCCGGGTCGTCCATGGCGATCACAAAGAACTCGGCCTGGTCGACCTTGGCCGCGTGCAGGATCTCGGGGCGCTGCGGGTCGCCGTAGAACACCGGCATGCCGCCGAAACTGCGGGTCAGTTCGATGGTTTCCACCGAGGTGTCGAGGGCGATGAACGAGATGTTCTGGGCGCGCAGGATCCGCGCCACAATCTGGCCCATACGGCCCATGCCGGCGATGACCACACGCGGCGCATCGCTTTCGATGGCGCGGTACTCCTCGGGCACTTCCACCGGCTTGACCTTGGGCTTGAACAGCTTCGGGCACACCAGCAACAGCAGCGGCGTCACGGCCATGGACAGGGTGATGGTCAGCACCAGGATGTCGTAGAGATGGGGTTCGAACAGGCCCTGGTCGCGGCCGATCTTGAACACCACGAAGGCGAATTCACCGCCGGCGGCCAGTACCACGCCCAGGCGCAGGGCGCTTTCGCGATTGAGGTCTCCCACCATCCGGCCCACGGCGTACAGCAGCGGTAGCTTGAGGCCAATCAGCAGCAGGGTCAGGCCGATCACTACCAGGGGCGAGCTGAGCAACAGGCTGAGGTTGGCGCCCATGCCCACGCTGATAAAGAACAGTCCCAGCAACAGGCCCTTGAACGGTTCGATCTGGGATTCCAGTTCGTGGCGGTATTCCGAATCCGCCAGCAGCAGGCCGGCGAGGAAGGCGCCGAGGGCCATGGACACGCCCACCAGTTCCATCAGCCAGGCTGTGCCGATCACTACCAGCAGCGCGGTGGCAGTGGACACTTCGCGCAGGCCAGTCTTGGCGACGATGCGAAACACTGGCCGCAGCAGGTAGCGCCCGCCAATGATCACCACAGCGATGCTGCCGAGGATCTGCAGGACGTGTTGCACGCCCTGGGCTTCGGTGGTCGGGTGGTCGCTGCCGGCCAGCAGCGGCACCATGGCGATCAGCGGGATGGCCGCGATGTCCTGGAACAGCAGGATGGCAAACGCCAGCCGGCCGTGGGGCTGGTTGAGCTCCTTGCGCTCGGCAAGGCTTTGCAGGCCAAACGCGGTGGACGACAGCGCCAGGCCCAGGCCCAGCACGATGGCGCTGTTCCAGGCCTGGCCAAATACCCAGAGCGCCACTGCGGCCATGACCAGCCCGGTCAACAGCACCTGGGCCAGGCCGACACCAAACACCGCCTTGCGCATCACCCACAGTCGCTTGGGCGACAGTTCCAGACCAATGATGAACAGCAGCAACACCACTCCCAGCTCCGAAAACTGCGCCACGCTTTGCGGGTTGCCTATCAGGCCCAGCACCGATGGACCAATGATCACACCAGCAAACAGATAGCCCAACACCGCGCCCAATTGCAGGCGCTTGGCCAGGGGCACGGTCAGCACGGCCGCGAGCAGGAACACCACGGCTGCTTGTAACAGGTTGCCTTCATGGGGCATTGCGAACTCCAGGATCTTCAAAACCAGTCATCAGGCGTGTATTAGAGCGCTTTTTACATTTTGAAAATTGTATTTTTGAGGCAGATATCAATGAATGCTGGACGGAACTCTCATTTACAGGGAACCCAAAAATATCATTCGGATTCAATTCATAAAATTTTTGAAGGCGGATGCTGTTTCGTCTAACAAGATCTGCTGCCGTATCTGCCAGGTATTTTCTGCGCGACAGCTGATAAGCATTTGACTAGTGGCAATTTGAAATGTGTTAGAAAGTCGATTTTTACTCGAAGTAGGATAGACAATCCTACAGTTGGCGTGGAAAATACCAATTCGAGATCAGATTTTTCTGATATGCGATAGTGGCGCTTTGTATGGATGGCGGCGCTGGCTTTAACGCCGAAAACTAGCTCGAAAGTACTCTCGTTTTGTGAGGCGCTAATTTTTATTGCTATCGGAACTGATACTTAGATTTAGGGGATTTACGAAACGTGACTGTAGACAGGGTTTCAAAGGGTTTAGATTCCAATGACTTACCAATGGATGGTGTGGGCTTGGCTGCTATTGCTTCTGTCGCCGTATTATTATGCACGAGAGATGGTGAGCGCTTCCTTGAAGAGCAAATAGCTTCAATTTATCGTCAAACCCATAAGAACGTTAAAGTCTATGTTTCTGACGATGGATCGAGTGATGCTACGCAATCCATTGTTACAGCCGAAATTGAGCGCTTGGGGCATGAGTGTATTGAACTAACTGATGGTCCAGTAAAAGGGTTTGCTAGAAACTTTTTATCTGTCAGTTGTCGCGCCGACGTAAAAGCCGACTATTATGCATGGTGCGATCAGGACGATATTTGGAATGAGAATAAACTCCAGATCGCAGTAGAGTGGCTCGCCAGTGGTGATAGTTCCGTGCCGGCCCTTTATTGTTCACGCACGGAACTAATTGATGAGCATGGTCAAAGTATTGGCTTCTCCCCCTTCTTTTTAAAACCAGCAACTTTTAAGAACGCGCTCGTTCAAAATATTGCAGGTGGAAATACCATGGTTTTCAATCAGGCCTTGATGGATCTGATTCGTGAGGCAGGCGATAGTGTGCCCGTGGCATCTCACGATTGGTGGGCATACATGATTGTCAGCGGTTGTAATGGTCGAATTTATTATGATGAGACACCCACAGTACTTTATCGTCAGCACAGTTTGAACTGCATTGGTACCAATCGTGGGTTTCTTAACAATAGTAAGCGTGCAAAGGAACTGTGGCGCGGACGTTATCAGGGTTGGATTGATAACAATATTATTTCATTGCAGGTAATCAGTCATCGGTTTACAGCGGAAAACAGAACGACTCTTGAGCGTTTTACCAAGGCCAGAAAGAATAGATTATTAGCACGGTTTTGGGGTTTTATAGGCTCGGGAGTATATCGTCAGACGCTGTTGGGGAATCTTGGTTTGATAGTTGCGGTCATTATGCGTCGCGTATAAAAAAAGGCGGCGCGAACCTGTCGGTAAGCGCCTGATAGTTGCATGTTTATGTCAGAAGATGAAGTCGGTAGGGGAGAGGTCTTCTTTCTTTATATTGAGCAGCAAGATTGAGTCATCTTCGTTAAGCGTGATAAGCAGGTCGTCGCCCATCTGTACCGACGCATCCATGACTTCTTCGAAGGTCGCTACAATACCTGCAAGGTCAATTTTATCTTGCTCGCCGGCACTGCCTGAAAAGTCTCCAATGATAGTTTCTCCGCCGCCACTTCCTTTCCAGAAAATGAAAGTATCAGCGCCCGGGCCACCCCACAGAATATCGTTGCCGGCACCACCATCGAGAACATCATCGCCTGGGCCGCCAAAAAGCTCGTCATCTCCGTCATCGCCGTAGAGATAGTCATTTCCTTCCCTGCCTTCAATACGATCGTTGCCGCTTCCGCCAGCCAGCAAGTTATCGTGGTCATCGCCGAGGATGATGTCGTCGTAGGGGGAGCCCTGCGCACCGCGAATGTTGATCAGACGGTCGTTGCCACCGCCACCAGTCGCTCGTCCTGCCATCAGATCAATGAATACAGGGTTGTCGGGTTTGCTTGGGTCGATTGGGGACCAATAATCGACCATGTTCCGTTCGCCAATTCCAATGATGATATCGTCGCCATTGGTCGGGTTTGGCCGAGGAAGAAAGGCAGGATTGGAATGACGATGCAGGGGAGAAAGATAGGTGAGGTAAGGGGGCTCCACGGTTTCGATCTGGCCCGGCGTTGCCCTCCCAGGCTTCAATTCAAGAGTCTGTTCATCCGATGTGTTGCCTCCTAGATCTACCACTCTTGTTCTTTCATGATTGTCGGGGAGGTAATAAGGGATAAACGCGTTGGTAACCCGGTTGCCAGAGAAAGAGCCCGACTCAGATCGCTTGAACGTTATGCCCTGTTTAAAGTTGTTGACGGTGTTGTTACTGATGACAACATCTTGAATGCCATCGCCACCTACCCATATGCCGTAAGTTGACCTTGATCTGCTCTGCCAGGCGGGAGAGTCGCTGCTTATTTCGAGCTCGCGGTTAGCGACCTTGTTATTGTCCACAACGCTGCCTTCGCCATATCGGGAGAGTGAAATCCCTACGCCCTCACCTATATCCTGAATCCCTTGGCCTCTTACTTCCATGATGCTGTTGTTTTGAATTCGGATATCCTTTCCATAGGTTTCGATACCCATGGCGTATGCGTTTTCAATGGTAGTATCCCCGCCGATGTCTGAGATCACATTGTCGGAGATCACCGACTTCTCGCCCTCAACCCTAATTCCTCTGAATGTGCTAAAGCGAATATCCATACGGTTGACTAAGTGATTGCGCCCTTCCAACATTGAAGAGTGGGTGGCGAGGTCAGAAAACCCGGAAAGATAAACGCCGTACTGAAAGCCGCGAATAAACCCGTTTTTTATGGTGATGTTACTTTGGCCGAATGAAAAAATACCGAATCCGGTATTGTCACCTTCAGTGGGGCCATTGATTGTATGTTGATCAAGGTCGATGGTGACGTTGCTGGCAAGAATTTCAATGCCGTTGCGGTCGCTCTGTAGCGATCGTTCCAGCTTATAGTTTCCTGGCTTGCTAATGGTGTAGGGAACGCTTCCAATGAGGGTGGTAGAGTTGTCTGCCTCCTCGGACTGGGCAATCACTAGCGTTGGAGTAGTGAAGGCTATCATTACCGTAATAAATGCGAGGGTAGCGTTTTTTATATTGAGACGGAGCATTATTTAGTTCTTAAGATGTTGGGGGAAGTGCAGCTGTGGCATATGTAGTTTTTTTAGTATTTGTTTGTTTGCGATGGTCATATATTCTTTATGGGCTGGCCTGAAGAACATGTCTATGTTTTCTGCAGTGAGTGCGTGAATTAGATTAGGGGCTTGCAATAAACTCAACAGCGCTGATGCTGATGAAACGGAAATAATGCCGCACGTTTCGAGTACTTGACTTAGAAACTCAATAGGCAAGCAATCCAGGCTGTCAGGAAGTTTCTTTGCGTTATAGTTTTCAAGACGCCGTAATAACTGCGTGACGAAGACAGCAGGCGTGCCCGCATGCTTTTTAATGTAAATTGTCCCGCCCGGTAATACGTGCTCACTGCAGATCTGGACATACAATTCGAGCTCATCCGACTCGCTCGTCAATTTACTGCTCGTGAAGTTGCTGAGGATGAGCACCCAAGTAGGTTCTGTTTTCGACCTTGCACCAATTTCCTGTTCAAGCTGGAGTACAGGCGCGAAAAACTGCTTCAGCGTGGTGAGCGTCTGTACGAGGATTTCGGTAGGTATGATGGTGTGCTTAGGGTGGGGAAGGGTGCGGTCCAGGTCATCAAAATCGATCACGGTCAACGCCGTCTCTGCTGCAATCCATTCGGCGGCGATGTTGACGCGGGTGAACCAAAAAAAATGCTTCAGCCCGCGAAGGCTGATATCAAAAGTCGGCGCAGGGGGCTTTATATTTGGATAGAGAAAGCCAGGGGAGTCTCCATAACAAATATTTCGTTTTGCTGATAGAGCCTGCATGAATGCCTGCGCAGTATGTTCGGAGCTGGCATCGTGCGAGTAATAAAACGCGGCACATTCTCCAGGAGTGATGTTCAAATACTCCCTGAGCCACTCTGCACGTTTTGACAATTTTCGGTAAGCGGAGAGCGGTCCTTTACGTTCCTTCAGTGATGGCAGCACTCCGGTGATGAACGGGAAGCTTTTGAGTGCGGCATCAAAAAATTGCCGACTTTTTGAGTTCGGCGAGTGGTCCATCAGTTGATAGGACCACAGCACTAGAGTGGCCGGGGTTTCTCTTGCAATATTCCTGGATTCTCTATCGAAACGAAGCGCGCAGAGAGCATGTAAAAGTTGATGTGGAGACGAGATCAAAATGACCTCTTTCCCCGCGGATGCGGGGGAAAGAGTGTGTGCATTGTCCACGATCACTGACTAGCGCGCCTGACGGTTTACGGGCAAATCAACATCCCACGATAGGTGAGGCCGCACCATGCAGTTGGGCCATGCGTTGGGCCAGTTCCCACGAACTCCGGTGGGTTCACTGTCATCGGCAACCGTGAAGCTGATGACCGCCTGCTTCATGATCCGGTGATCGATTTCAGCGCCAGGCCACAGTTCGACATCGACACGATAGTCTCCAACATTGAGCAACGGCGACTTAACAGTGCAACGCTCGATATGTTGGCCCACGGCCCTGACATCCGTGCCGGTGTACAGGTTGTCCATGCTCACCAGTACATAATGGCCCGCCAAGTCCTTCAGGTGCAGGTGCACATTAATCGGCCATTTCGCCTCAAGAACCGTGAACTTGACTTCGATAACAAACTCTTCCTTCACGTCAAATTCGGGACTCGGATTGCCGTTTTGATCAAGAACCATGATCGAGTCGAGTCTTACGCAGTCGTCAAACAGCGGCGCGTTGGCCTCAGCCCACGTCACTGCCGGTGTCAGTTGAATGCCTGAGCGTATATAAGAGCGGGTGATGTCTGAGACACTTTGCGTAGAAATTTGTTTGTCTTCGACGCTTTTCGGCAGTTCGATTTTGCTGTCGTTAACAATGCGGCCGTGAGCCATATGTACGGCTCTATTGCAAATGCGGTTGACAGCATCCATGTCGTGGCTGACAAACAGCAGTGTGCGTCCCTGGTCGGCTACTTGAAGCATTTTTTCGGTGCAGCGTCTCTGAAACGCAGCATCACCTACCGCCAACACTTCATCGACGATGAGAATCTCGGATTCAAGGTGGGCCGCTACGGAAAAGGCGAGGCGCACATACATGCCTGAGGAATAGCGCTTCACCGGCGTGTCAATCAGTTCGCCGAGTTCCGAGAACTCGATAATTTCCTCGATACGACGGCTGATTTCCTGAGGTTTCATGCCCATGATCGAGCCGTTCAGGTAGATGTTTTCGCGGCCACTGAGATCGCCGTGAAATCCTGTTCCGATCTCCAGAAGGCTGATCAATCGTCCACGGAATCGAAAGCCGCCATGGGAGGGCGACGTGATTCTGGACAAGATCTTTAGCAGTGTACTTTTGCCACAACCGTTGGGACCGATAATACCGACTCGATCACCTTGCTTTATCTCCAGGTCCACGTCCTTCAGAGACCAGAAATGGTTGGGTGGCGCATCTTGGGTCTGCATGGCGTCGAGAATGGTGTGCGATTCGTGAGTGGTTTCCACCGGTTTCGCAGTTTTCGACTTTTGCAGCGGGTTAATCACTCGGCCGAGCATCCACCGAATACGCATATTGATCATTTCGGCGGCGGTAACGTTGGACTTGCCAATCCGATAAAGTTTGGAAACGTTCTCGCAACGAATAGCCCATGTCATAGGGTGTCTACCACATTTTTATCGAAGTGCTGGAATATAAACACGCCAACCGAGAAGCAAGTCACTGCAATGGCAATGAGCGTAAGCAGGGTGGATTGTGCGGGCCAGTGGCCGTGCATGGCGTCACGGTAACCGGTAATCACCAGCGAGAGTGGGTTGACTGCATACCAGGGTTTAGCCCAAGGCGGGACAGCCGAGACCGGGTAAATAGCAGGTGTTGAGTAATAAAAAAGTTGTAAGGCCAAGGGTACCAAGTGTTTTACGTCTCGATACTTGGCATTTAAAGGCGCGAGCATCAGGCCTATGCCCAGGCCTGTCATGAGTGTACAGGCCAGTAGCAACGGCATGATGAGCAGCAACTGAATTGTCCAAACGTCATAGATAATGGCGAAAGGCGTAATCAGCAACGTGTAGGCGATCAGGAAGTCAACGGCGGCGCCTACGGCGTAAGCCCCGCCAATGAGGAGGCGAGGGAAGTAGACTTTGGTGATCAGGCCTGCGTTGCCTTCAATCATCTGAACCGAGGGGTTGAGGACGTTCATGAAGGCGTACCAGGGTATGACCGCCACCAGGTAAAACATAATGGTGGGGAGCCCATCAGTTGGCACCTTGACCATGATGCCGAACACGATAACGAATACGCCAACGGTAATGAGTGGGGTCAGAACGACCCACCCCAATCCGAATATCGTTTGTGTGTAACGTCCCTTCAGATCCCGCTTGCAGAACACCCACAACAGTAATCGAAAATCCCATAGGGTTCTGATCAGTCCGCGAAGGTCGAAACGGCGGGAATTGTTGACAACCGTTTCCTTGAGCGGCGGGCGGATTTTTTCTTCGGTACTCATTAGGGTCAGGTTCTGGTTGAGGGGGTGGAGAGAGGCTGAGCGCTTGTCAGTTCGTCGAACAGCTTGATAATTCTCGCCATCGATTTACCGTCATGCAGGCCCCATTCATGAGCACATTCAATTTGATTGGCTCGTGCCTCGGCGTACGCTTCCTTGTTGTCAGTCAATTGCTCCAGACTCGATTGGAATACGCTGTAGCGGTTGGTCGTAATAAGGCCTTTCGCGTTATCGAAGTCGGTATAGCCGTAGTCATAGCAGTCGTAGTTGATGGCTGGAATTCCACATGCCGTGGCCCAGCGCAGCGTGGACGACACGCACGCGACAAACAGGTCGCACGCGGGAACGAGTTCAAGTGTGTCGATATCGGTCACCCGGTGATGCAGGCGATAGGGCCTGAGGACTTCACTCAAAAGCTCGGGGTCGGTGACGGGGTGTGGACGAATTATCACATTGAAATCAGTAAAGCGACTGACGCTTGCGAGGGCTTTTGCCCAGGCCTTGCAAAGTGACTTGTAGTCCTGGAACTCCATTGGGATGCTGCGTGAGCCATATTGGTCGGTGGGCCAGGCACAGACGAGCAAAGGCTTGGTAGGATCCAGACGCAGTCGTCGGAAAATGCGCTCGCGGGCGGTTTGCGACTCTCGTGCGGCATGCATAACGTCGTCGTATGCAGCCCCCGTCAAGCGCAACTGGTGCTCCGGGAATAGCATACGGCGATAGTAACGCTCCATTTCCGGGCTTTCGACGGCGATACAGGTGACGCTGCTGTTGTTAGGGATCCAAGGATGTTCCGGCGCAAAACCGAAGGCTTCCAGCAAAAATATGTGCTGACCGGGCAGGCGAAGGAGTTTCTTCGAGGCGTAGTAGTTGACCCAGTGTGGAAACAGAAACGCTGCAAGTTTGTTAAGGATATTCCTGTCCGCTTCGTACATCGGTTTGTCGGAAAGGCTTTCGACCATTTCTTTGGCCGTGCCTACGGCGAACGGGACGATCAGTGTTGGGACGTTATCTTTGTTGCAGATTTTCGTCAGCAGGGTATTCACCGATCCTGGGAATTCCTGACCGAAAACCACCATTGAAGGCTTGAGGACGTTGTACAACTGGCGCGCGTAGTTATACGGCTGGAAACTTTTGCTGTTGGCTTTTTCGGCGCGCTTTTGCTTGGAGCGAGTGGCGAAGTCATGCAGCTTGAAAAATGGACTGAGCACTGTCGTTAGAACAAGGCCGGCCCATGTAAATGCACGACCTTTGGGATTGGTCTTTTGCACCAAGGAGTGAGGTATGTAACCGTTTTCAAGCTCCTTCGCGATTTTTTCATACTTTATCGACAGTGGAGAGCGCTTCAGCGGGCGCCCTGGGTAATAAGCACCGAAGCCGTTCATGCGGCAAAACGCACGGTCAGGCTTGAGGTTGATATAGCCCGCTTGTACGAAAAGGAAGCTGACGTCGTAACCAGCCGTCTTGGCAGCTATTGCGACACGGCGAAGCTCGACGAACTCCCCGGCTTCGTTTACGACAAAAAGCACATTTTTGCCAGGGAGTGGAGAGCCCAATTTCATTCCTCACCTTTTGTTGCGTGCATCGTCCTGACATCTCCGTCGCTAAGCTAATGAAGTCGTTACGTGTTGGAAAAAATAGAGTAGGAATTCTTTCTCAAAAAGCACGGCTTGCAGGCCTTTGAGCGTTCCCGTCAACCTTATGCACAATTCGTTGTGCCGTCGAAGTCGGGTCACTCAGCGTGAGCGCCCGCTCGACCGCAACACTTTTTGGATGGATTGCTATCTATTTAGCATCCTTGATTGCCGCTGTGGCACGCAATTTAGCGCTCTTAGCCTTTTGGGCTGCGTCTTTCGCAACTTGCGACTGTGGAGCTGCTGCAGAGGCGGCCGATGCAAGCTCTACGTAGGCGTTAAGCCTCAGCATTGCCGACTCTGGCGAGGACTTGATTTCAGACAGCGCTTTTTCGGACGCTTGCATTGCAGCGACGGCAACGGTTTCCGGAGACTTCGCGGCCAGTTGTGCAGCGCCTTCAGGCGAGGACAGTGCGAGTTCAAGCGCCTGATTCTCAAGGGTTACTGCAGGGGCCGCTTTGGCTGGTCTGCCGAGAGCCTGCGCTTGTTTGTCGGAGGCTTGATCGCAGCCAGCAAGGCTGCCAGCGGTGGCGGTCAAAATAGTCAGAAGCAAAAGCATTTTTTTCATGGAAAATTCACTGTGCTGTTTGGCGTTAGTTTGCAGGCTGCCTTTCGGTTTTTTGCGCAGACCATTCGTGTTGTGCTCGTTCGAATTCTTCGATACGACCAATGTCGAGCCAGTACTCACGCAGGGGAAATGCCGCAGTGGCTCTTTTGGATGCGATCAAGTCCTCGAACATGGTGGGCATGTCGTAAAAGGTACCTTCGGGAATCTGGTCGAGCACCGAGGGTGAAATGGCGTAGATTCCGGCATTGACGTAAAAACTGTGTATCGGTTTTTCATCAATGCCGGTAATGGCTGAACCATCGACCTTCACAACCCCGTAGGGCACCTGAAAGTCGTACTCGCGTACTGTCATTGTGGCTTCGGCGTTGTGATCTTCATGAAACTGCAACAAGTCGTCGAAACGCGCATGAGTCAAGAGATCGCCATTCATCACCAGAATAGGGTGCTCGGGGCGTTTGGGCAGTAGCGACAAGGCGCCTGCCGTACCTAGTCGTTTGTTTTCTTCCAGGTAACGAATTCGCACACCCCATTTGCTGCCATCCCCAAAGTGGTTGCGTACCACTTCAGCGAGGTAGTTGACGGAGAGAAAGAAGTTGCGAAATCCTTGCTCGATGAAACTCTCCAGAATGCACTCCAATATGGGCTTTCCGGCAATCATCAGCATCGGTTTTGGGCAGTGCTCTGTCAGGGGGCGCAGGCGTTGTCCCAGGCCGCCAGCCATTAACACCACCCAGTTTGGGCGCTCAAGTATTCCCGTGAGGGCATCGAGCGTGGCTAAACCCACCACGCGCTGTTCATCATCCAGCAGCGGCAGATGGTGTAAAACACCTCGGCGCATCAGGTTCAATTGTTCGTTGCTGGAAGATGTTGCGTGAGCAGTCTGCGGCGCCTCGTTCATCACTTCGGCAACCGGCGTCTCCAGATGGACTTCCTTAAGGATTGCTCGGCGGACGTCACCGTCGCTGAGTAACCCGACCAGTTTTTCGTCATCATCCAACACCAGTGCCATTTGCATCCCGCAGGCGTCGATGCGAACAATCGCTTCGCGCAACGGAGTGTTGGGCGAGACTACGGTATCTCTCCAATCCTTCACTTTATCGACTTCCTAATCTGACTGGAGTGCCTCGGAGCAGAGCGTCCCTGTCTACTGTATCTATATTGCTCCGAATATTTTGAACAGCCGAACTGTAGCGCAGCCGCAGCTGTTAAACAGGGGCGCAATAAGCCTACACGACAGGTCTCGTAAGTCAACAAGAGTGATCAGTGTGCGGTTCACGCATGCGCAACGTAAGCCACTTATGCTGCTTTTTGTAGGAAGAGTGGCGAGGGATGTTTTTCGGCGCTCTTTGAGCTGGTATGATCAGCCAATCATTGCAGGGATGCATGCTCACCGATTTCTTGCGAGACGCTTTTCAGGCGGCTCGTGATTGATCCTGGCAAAGCTCCCTTGGCGTAAAGTAATGGGAGCCTCCCCCCTGTTTGATTTTTTACACCACCTCTGGTTTCGCTGCGTCGTAGGCTGCGCTGTGTCATGGTTGCTGCCGGATACTTGTTGGGCGACTAATGGCGCAAGCCGGGCTATTCAGTGCAAGATGTGCTCCCTCTGATGGCATTGCCTTGCGGGTTGCCAGCCAGGCTATCTCTATGCGGCTCGGTGCGGTGTGGTATGCGCGTGCTTTTGCACGTGTCGCAATTTTTGAAGCAGGATCCGTTTGTAGGACTCTTGCGTAACTGTTTTTTGTGTCTTGGGCTCTGGGGCTTCGGGACAAGTACGTTAAGGGTTGAACGATGACTACAGTTTTAGTGACCGGCGCGGATGGGTTCATTGGCTCGCATTTGACCGAGCTGCTCGTGCGTGAAGGTTATAATGTAAAGGCGCTGTCTCAGTATAACTCCTTCAACTATTGGGGTTGGCTCGAGGATGTCGATTGCCTGTCTCGTATTGAGGTGCTCAATGGTGATGTGCGTGACCCGCACTATTGCAAGCACATCACTAAAGGTGTCGACATCGTTTTTCACTTGGCTGCGCTGATTGCTATTCCTTATTCCTACGTCGCTCCAGACAGTTATGTAGATACTAATGTCAAAGGCACTTTGAATATTTGCCAGGCGGCATTGGAAAACGGCGTAAAGCGCATTATCCATACCTCGACCAGTGAGGTGTACGGCACTGCCCAGTATGTGCCTATCGATGAGAAGCACCCGCTTCAGGCGCAGTCGCCGTACAGCGCTTCAAAAATCGGCGCTGATGCAATGGCAATGAGCTTTTTCAATGCATTTGATCTGCCATTGACGATTGCGCGCCCATTTAACACCTACGGTCCTCGCCAGTCTGCTCGGGCGGTTATCCCCACCATCATCAGTCAGATTGCCGCCGGGCAGAAACAGATCAAGCTGGGTGATGTAACGCCGACTCGCGACTTCAACTACGTCGCCGATACGTGCCGTGGGTTCCTGGAATTGGCTCGTTGCGAGCAAGCCATCGGTGAAACGGTGAACATCGGTTCGAATTTTGAGATTTCGGTAGGTGATACGCTCAATCTTATTCGCGAGTTGATGAATAGCGATGTTGAGTTCCTGACGGATGACCAGCGCCTGCGTCCAGAGAAATCTGAAGTTTTCCGCTTGTGGTGTGATAACTCAAAGATCCACGCTCTTACCGGTTTTGAGCCTGAGTATTCGATTCGCCAAGGCCTGGAAAAAACGGTTGAGTGGTTCTCCCAGCCTCAAAATCTCAGCAAATATAAAGCCAATATTTATAACGTTTGAGGCTCGAAATGTTTGATGCCCTGGTTCGGTTTGTACGCGATCAATACGGAACAAATGAGTTCATTCCGTTGCATGCCCCGGTGTTCTCCGGTAACGAGAAAAAGTATGTAGCAGACACGATCGAATCGACCTTCGTCTCCAGCGTTGGTGCCTTTGTAGATCGTTTCGAGAAGGACATGCAGGTTTACACTGGCAGTGAGCGCGCCGTAGCTACCGTGAACGGTACCGCTGCGTTGCACATAGCTCTTTTGTTGGCGGGCGTTAAGCCGGGTGATCTGGTCATCACTCAGTCCCTGACATTTGTAGCTACATGCAATGCCATTGCCTATTGTGGCGCTCAACCTGTATTCGTTGATGTCGATCGTGAGACCTTGGGCCTTTCGCCGACAGCCCTGGATGCGTGGCTTGAGTCCGAAGCGTTTATCGACGCCGACGGCGTTTGCCGCTTGCGAAGTGACGACCGCGCACTCCGGGCCTGCTTACCAATGCATACATTTGGCCATCCCGTAGCGCTTGATGCGCTCATGGAGGTCTGTGCTCGTTGGGGGCTGGCGTTGGTGGAGGATGCGGCCGAGTCTCTAGGCAGTACTTATAAAGAGCGTCATACCGGCACATTCGGGTTGATTGGCACGCTCAGCTTCAATGGCAACAAGATCATTACCACTGGCGGTGGCGGTATGCTGCTGACCAACGAGGTACTGGGTGCCAAAGCCAAGCATCTTACGACCACTGCCAAACAGCCTCATGCCTACGAATATGTTCATGATGAAGTGGGCTACAACTACCGGTTGCCTAACCTTAATGCGGCCCTGGGTTGTGCGCAGTTGGAACAGTTGGATTCATTCCTCGTATCCAAGCGAAAGCTGGCAATGAATTACAAGCATGAGTTGGCACAAACCGACTTGCAGTTTTTTACCGAGCCGGCGCATGGCAAATCCAATTACTGGTTGAACGCGGTTATTTGCAATGACAGGACGCAGCGTGACGCGCTGCTGAAAGCAACCAACGACAGTGGTGTCATGACTCGGCCGATCTGGAAATTGATGAGCCATTTGCCCACTTACGAGCATTGCTTGAAGGGCGACCTGACTAACTCGCATTGGCTGGAGGCGCGTATCGTTAACCTGCCCAGCAGCGTGCCGCCTGCGGGTCGCTTATGACACGTCGCGTCGCCGTATTTACCGGGACTCGGGCTGAGTACGGCTTGCTGTACTGGCTGATGAAAGGCATTCAGGCCAGCGAGCTGCTTGAGCTGCAAACCATTGTCAGTTGCATGCACCTTTCTCCTGAGTTTGGAGAGACCTGGCGACAAATCGAGCACGATGGTTTTGCCATCGACGCCAAGGTCGAGATGCTTTTATCCTCCAATACCGACGTCGGCGTGGCCAAGTCGATGGGATTGGGTACGCTGGGATTTGCTGATGCCCTGGATCGGTTGCGCCCTGAGATGTTGGTGGTACTGGGTGACCGATTCGAGGCGCTGAGTATTGTTCAGGCGGCGTTGGTCATGCGCATTCCTGTCGTTCATTTGCACGGTGGGGAGCTGACGGAGGGCGCATATGATGATGCCATTCGCCATGCAATCACGAAAATGGCATACCTGCATTTCGTGGCGGCTGAGCCCTACCGGCAGCGTGTCATTCAGATGGGTGAAAGCCCCGAGCGGGTCTTTAATGTCGGAGCGGTTGGGCTTGATCACATTAAGCGCACGCCGCTTATGTCGGCACACGAATTAAGTGAGAGCCTTCAGTTTGATGTGGATGCACCGCTCATCCTGGTCACTTACCACCCGGTCACGGCGTTGACAGAGGATCCAGTTGAAAGCTTCAACGCCTTATTGCTGGCCCTGGAGGAATTCGCGGATTATCGCGTCATTCTGACCTACCCGAATGCCGATAACGGTGGTCGCGCGATCATTCCGTTGCTGGAGGATTTTGCTGGGCGTCATCCTGATCGGGTCCTGGCGATCCCTTCATTGGGTTTTCGTCGCTACCTCAGTGTCGTCGCACGCGCTTCAGCGGTTGTCGGCAACTCTTCCAGTGGGATCATCGAAGTACCGTCTTTTGGTGTGCCGACCGTCAATATTGGCATGCGTCAGGCCGGCCGGCTTTGCGCGGACTCGGTGTTGGCCTGCCCGCCCGATAAAGACGCCATCGTCGCGGCGCTTGCGTTGGCGCTGAGTGCGCCATTTGCGCAGTCTTGCAGGGAAACAACCAACCCGTATGGGCAGGGTGAAGTCGCCGAGGCTATTGTGGCCGTTCTTGAAACTTGTGACCTATTGAGTCACAAAACATTTCATGATTTGAGTTGACGTATGAAACTACCCAAAAAAGATGCGGTGTACGTTATTGCTGAAGCTGGTGTAAACCATAATGGTGAGCGCGAGTTGGCATTTGAACTGGTCGACCTGGCCGCGAGCGCTGGGGCAGATGCGGTAAAGTTCCAGACGTTCGATGCGCGCAAATTGGCATCTGCAAGTGCTCCCAAGGCCTTGTATCAGCAGGAAACGACCGACGCGGCTGAAAGCCAGTTGGCGATGCTGCAGAAGCTTGAACTGCCGCGCGCCTGGCACGCTGATTTGCAAAGCCATGCCAAAGCCCGTGGCATTGAGTTCATCAGCACTGCTTTTGATAGCGATAGCCTGGATTTTCTGTGTTCGCTGGATATTCCATTCTTCAAGGTTCCTTCGGGGGAGCTGACCAACGGACCGTTGCTTTGGCAGTTTGCCAGGACCGGGAAGGCACTCATTCTGTCGACGGGCATGGCGACACTGAGTGAGGTCGAGCAAGGTCTGGCTATCGTTGCGCACGCACTGTGTAATCAAACCGAACCGGCACATATGGATGAAGTTTGGCGGTGCTGGAGTGATGATGAGGCAAGAGGCCGATTGGCCGGCCATGTCACGCTGTTGCACTGTACTTCGCAATACCCTACGCCTATGGCGGAAGTTAACCTTCGGGCCATGGATACGCTGAAAGAAGCGTTCGGGCTTGAAGTCGGGTACTCGGACCATACGGAAGGATTACTGGTGCCCGTCGCCGCGGTCGCTCGTGGTGCGACCGTAATCGAAAAACATTTCACGCTGGATCGTTCCATGCCGGGCCCGGATCACAAGGCATCGCTGGAGCCCGCTGAGCTTGCTGACATGGTAAGGCAGATAAGGGCGCTGGAACTGGCCCTCGGGAAGCCGGGAAAATCGCCACAACCCAGTGAGTGGGATACCCGCAAGGCTGCTCGTCAGCAGGTAGTGGCGGCGCGCGAAATTACTTCGGGTCAGCGGTTCGCCCGCGCCGATCTGACCACGGCGCGCTCTGGCAGCGGCTTGCCTGCGACTGAGTTGTGGCAGCGAGTCGGAGCAGTGGCTTCGCGCAACTATCGCGCCGGTGAGATCATCGAATGAAGGAGTCTGGTCGCGACGTTTCCCTGCTTCCATTTGTCATTCTTGGCGCCGGGGGGCACGCGAAAGTGTTATTGGCGCTGCTTCAGTCGATGGGGGCGGTGGTGAAGGGGGTCTGCGATCCCGTTCTGGCGCAGAGTGGTATCGAGTTCTGGCGGGGTGTAAGGGTGTTGGGGGGTGACGAGGCGCTTAATGGGCTGGATCCTACCCAGGTGGCATTGGTCAATGGTCTGGGACAAGTTGTCGGCAGCGATCGCCGGATGAAGGTCTTTATGGAGCTGACCGCCAAGGGCTATACGTTTCCAGCACTTCTGCACTCGGCAGCATGGATCGACTCAACTGTAGTGCTGGAGGCGGGTGCCCAAGTCATGGCCGGGGCAGTGATTCAGCCCGATTCCGTCATAGGTGCCAACACGATCATAAATACCGGGGCCAGGGTCGATCACGACTGTATAATCGCAAGTCATGTTCACATCGCTCCCGGGGCTGTTTTATGCGGTGGAGTCAAGGTGGCGACTGGCGCATTTGTTGGCGCAGGTTCCACCACCCTGCAAGGCCTTAGTATTGGCGAGAGCGCCATCGTGGCGGCGGGAAGTACGTTGGTCAGGGACCTGCAAGCAGGGCATTTGGTGGTGAGTTCTCCAATGCGGATTCGTGAGTCGAAATTTAAAGTTGAGCCAAAATAATCATGAGCTCAGTTGACCAACTTCCTCTGGAAAAATGCGCTTGTCGGGCCCTTGGTCGCAACCCATGAAGTGGGCTGCGCAAGCATTGTGCGTCTGACGCATGCCAGTGGCGTTCAACAGTTTCCAGTTGATGTCAGTCAACACGGTAGGAAAAAACGTTAAGCGACTGAAGATGCAAAAATAATGGCCTCCATGAGAGGCCGATAAACCGAATACACGTAAGCGCTGGTATCTACGTGTGGACCCCGCTTTAATCGATGAAATCGTTTATTTTGGGGGTCAGAGCGATATACCACTGTTGTTCGAGCGCGTGCAGCATGCGGGGCGTAAGCGATACAGACCCAGCGACCCGCTGTTGGTACGTACAAGTACACTGTTCAATAAATAATTTCGTGATTGGAGATTGGTTTTGAAAATTGCCCCGAGTTCATCTATAGATCTTTCAAGGTTCAGCAAGCCAAAAAATGAACTGGAAGTTTATTACGGGTTGCCGCGCGACGTTAAGTTCTGCAAAAAGTGCAACATGTCGAACCAGCAGCCGATGTCGAGCAATGAGTACGCGCACAGCAATGGCTCGACCAAGACAACCTTGAGCTTCGACGAAGAGGGTGTATGTCACGCGTGCCGTTTCAACATCCTCAAGGAAGACGGTGAAATCGATTGGGACGAGCGTGAGCGCGAACTCGTCGAGTTGTGCAATCAGCATCGTAAGTCCGACGGCACCTATGACTGCATCGTCGGTGGCAGCGGTGGTAAAGACAGCGCGATGCAGTCTCACCTGCTGAAGTACAAATACGGCATGAATCCGCTGACCGTGACCTGGTCGCCGCACTTGTATACCGATATCGGTTGGAAAAACTTCCAGCAGTGGCTGCATGTCGGTGGCTTCGATAACTATCTGTATACCCCCAATGGCAAGATTCACCGCCTGCTGACCCGCAACGCGACAATCAATCTGCTGCACCCTTTCCAGCCGTTCATCCTGGGGCAGAAGACGTTCGTTGCTAAAATGGCAGCGCAACTGAATATTCCGTTGATCTTCTACGGAGAGATGCCAGGCGAGTACGGCGAAAAGATTTCCCATAAAACCTCAAGCTACGCTGCCGCCAATGAAGTAGCGGAAAGCGAGGGTTTTTCGCTGGATTATTTCGGTGGCAAAGACGTCCGCGACGTTTACCTGGGTGGCAAGAAAATTGGCGAATACCTGGACGAAGGCGTTCCGCTGGTCGACCTGAAAAGCTATCTGCCAATGCCAGCCGAAGTGCTTGAGCGCAAGGGTATCGATTTCAAATACCTGGGTTACTACAAGAAGTGGGTACCGCAGGAAGCCTACTACTACGCCGTAGAGAATACCGGCTTTGAAGCCAACCCTGTTCGCACCGAGGGGACGTACTCCAAGTACAACAGCCTCGATGACAAGGTAGATGGTTTCTTCTACTTCACGCGTTGGATCAAATTCGGCGTGGGCCGCTCGATGATGGACTCTGCTCAAGAGATTCGTAACCATCACATCGACAAGGACGAAGCAATAGCTTTGATGCAGCGTTATGAAGGTGAATATCCATCGCGCTACGAAAAGGAATTCCTGGACTACATCAGCATGACCCGTGAAGAGTTCCTGGAAACATGTGATCGTTTCCGTTCTCCGCACCTGTGGCATGTGGTTGATGGCGAGTGGAAACTGCGTTACACGCCTTGGAATCCTCAGGTTAACGCTGAATGAGCAACACGCGACTGATTGCCCGCCTTGATGTGAAAGGTGCCAATCTCATTAAAGGCATTCATCTTGAGGGGCTCCGCGTAATCGGGTCCCCTAACGAACATGCTCTGCGCTACTACGAGCAGGGCATTGATGAGTTGATCTATATGGACTGCGTCGCGAGTCTTTATGGGCGCAACAGCCTGAGTGAGTTGATCAAGCAGGCGGCAGAGAATGTCTTCATTCCTCTGACCGTCGGCGGAGGCGTGCGATCGGCTGACGACGTCGCTCATCTGCTGAGGTGTGGTGCCGATAAGGTCGCCGTTAATACCGCAGCGGTCCGCAATCCGCAGTTGATCACCGAGATCGCTCGGCGCTTTGGCAGCCAATGTATGGTGTTGTCAATTGAGGCAAAAAGCGTCTCGCCGGAACGTTGGGAAGTGTTCACCGACAATGGCCGTGAAAGCACGGGTATTGACGTCGTCGACTGGGCAAAACAGGCGGCAGCGTTAGGTGCCGGAGAGATTTTGCTGACCTCGGTCGACCGCGAAGGAACGCGTAAAGGCTTCGATCTGGCACTTGTTCAGGCGGTAACCGATTCAGTCAATATTCCTGTTATTGCCAGCGGCGGTATGGGTAAAGCCCAAGATGCCGTCGAGGTGGTCAGGATGGGGGCGGATGCAGTAGCTATGGCTGACATTCTTCACTATAAGCGAGCATCGCTGGCTGACATCCGAACAGAAGCCTCTGCTGGCGGGATCCGGGTTCGAACCTATGAGTAATGTAGTAACAGTTATCGATTATGGCGTAGGTAATCTTTTTAGCGTACGTCGTGCGCTTGAGTACTGCGGTGCGACCGTAAACCTGGTATCCGATCCCGATGCGTTGAAAGACGCCACTAAGGTTCTACTGCCAGGTGTGGGGGCCTTTTCCAATGCGATGACGATGTTGTCGGCGAACGGAATGGATCAGGCAATCAAAGAGTACGCCTCATCTGGTGCGCCACTTTTCGGCATTTGCCTTGGAATGCAGCTGTTGTTGGATTGCAGCCATGAGTTTGGCCTTATCAACGGGTTGGGATTGATCCCAGGTTCCGTAGAACCGATACCTGCCGTTGATAAGAGCGGTGCGCGTCTGAAAATCCCTCATATTGGTTGGTCAGATCTGGTTTGTGCCGCAGGGCGTGCTTCCTGGGAAGGAACATTGCTGGCCTCGATAGAACCGCACAATAGCGCGGTCTATTTTGTGCACTCCTACATGGCTGTTCCTGAAGATGGTGCTCATCGCGTTGCGGATTGCCGGTACGGCGATACGGCTGTGGCGGCGGTTATCGGGCGCGACAATGTGTGGGGCGCTCAATTTCATCCGGAAAAAAGTGGCAAGGTCGGGTTGTCGATGTTGCGCGACTTTGTGGCGCTGAAATGAAAATCCTGGCAATCGTACCCGCGAGGGGCGGATCCAAACGGCTACCCGGAAAGAACATCAAGGTTCTGGGTGGGCGGCCGTTGATTGCATGGACAATTGAAGCTGCGCAGCAAAGTGGCGTTGTTACCGATGTCGTGATCTCGACGGATGATGTTGCTATTGCGGACGTTGCCCGCACGTTTGGTGGCAGTGTCCTCAGTATGAGGCCTGCGCATTTGGCCACTGATATCGCCAGCAGTTTTGACGTAGTGGTGCAGGTGCTGGATGAATATGAAACCGCTCACGGCGCCGTGGATGGTGTCATGTTGCTTCAGCCCACCTCGCCCTTTCGTTCGGCAGAATCCATTCGGCGTGCGGTATTGCAGTATCAGCAGGATGTTTCCCGCTCCGTTGTCAGTGTTGCAGCAGCCAGCTCTCATCCCGCTTGGTGTTTCAGGCTGGAAGGGGACACCATGACGCCTTTCCTTGGTTGGGAGAGCCTGTCGAAGCGATCGCAGGACCTGGAACCGGCCTACACATTGGACGGGGCCATTTACCTGCTGGCGCCAGATGTTCTTCGTGAGCAGAAGCGTTTTTTAGGCCCCGGGACCGTGCCGTTAGTAATGACGGACAGTCGCGAGTCGCTCGATATTGATACTCTCGAGGATTGGGACATTGCGGTACGCATGCTGGAACAGGCTGCGATATATGGCCTTACGCCAAGAAACGATTAAGTTTTAAAAGCCGTCATTCTCATTTGAATGGCGGTTTTTTTTGTGTGTGTGCTGGGCATTCTGGTTATTTGCAGGTGCAGCCCGCAGTGGGCGCATAATAATATGGCCAAAAAGCGTTTATCTCTTTATTCCAATAAAGTCACAAATGTCTGAATGGTATTTTGACTAATAATAAAGAAGGTAGCTTTTTGTGATTAATAGATTAACCGCTGGTCAGTCAACCATGCTCGATGCAATACGAGCGTTGGCTGCTTTTGTAGTTTTAGTAGGGCATACGTTTTCATTAGTAGTTCCTGATAGTTGGTTTGGTAAGGTGATGCCATTTCAAAGCTTGGCGGTAGTTGTGTTTTTTTGGCTTTCAGGATTTCTTATCGTCTACCAATGCTTGAGTAAGAAAAAGTACAGTTTTGGCGAGTACATGATAGATCGCTTTAGCAGGATATATGTTTTATATATTCCGGGGCTGATGATTACATTTTTGGTTTGTGTTGTTGTTTTGGGCCGTGCTCCGCCAACGGCTTGGGATTCTGTTGGGCACCTTTTTCAGCTTCAGCACACGCCTTTCGCCAGGATGATCGGAGGCGTCCCGCCTATAAATATCTATGGGGGAAACAGTGTTCTTTGGACGATAGCTATTGAGTGGTGGCTCTATGTCTTTTTCGGTATTGCCTTTTTTTGGAGGTCGATGGGAAAGATTGAGAAATCGCTTGCGGTACTGCTGTCATGCCCCGCGACACTGGTGGTGGGGTATTTCACAGTCTGGGAATCGGTAGCATGGGAGTGGTTTCTGGGTGCCGCCTGCGCAGCTATATTTGTCTATGCGCCTCAGATGGGGTGGCGGCAGGTTGTTGTCCCCCTCATGGCTGTTGTGGCTGGGATTCTCTGGAAATTTCAAAAACTCTCGCTTGCCAGTCAGATAAATATGTATGACTTACAGCTTCTAATTCTTTCGGGTGTAGGGCTGATGCTGGTCGTATTGGCAAGCAAGGATCTTCGTATTCCTTCCCCCGTCAGGTGGGTGACTGCAAAGGGTGCATATGTGTCCTATGCGTTGTATCTGACACATGAGCCGATTCGTGTTCTGGTGGCGCAATATATAGATCCATCGCGCGTGTCTAATGCCTGGCTGTCAGTATTTATATGCATTATGTTTGCTGCAATGTGCGCGTGGTTGCTGGAGAATAAACACATCACATTACGTGTCTGGCTGAAAAGAAAGTTGATCACTCCTAAGGAAGCGCTGGTTATAGGGTAGGTGACGAAACCGACCTAGGCTAACGCCGGCAGACTGCCGCGGGGCGCTAAATTTACTCATGGGGTGGCGCCGATCGTTATCGGGGTACCCTCGACAGGATATTTAATGAAGCTTATTCACATTGGCCTCCCCAAGTCAGCGTCAACTTACATACAAGCCGCGGCACAGCAGCGGGGCGACGTACAGGTGCTTCAATGGCACAATTACGCCCAGAATATTGTTCACGCGGCTTCGCTGGAAGCTTATCTAGACGGTCCGGGGGAGTCGAATATAGCGCCACACCAACCACGGGCAGATGCCCCTGTTTTCGTGAGCTGTGAAGAACTCTGCGGCTGGGCGCCGAGACCGGTAACGGCACTTGAAATTCAAACGTACCAACGCCTGGTCGCGGCGGCGCTGAAGCATGAGTTACCCGACGCTAAAGTGCTGATTGTGACAAGAAGCCCGTTGTCGTTTGTGGACAGCTACTACAATCAGGCGGTGAAAGAGGGCGCTTCTGAAAACCCTCGTGTGTTTACCGAACGCTGGCATGCCATGTTGCTCGGGTTATTGAATTACGCGAAGTTGTATGATCTTTACGCTTCCCTGTTTGGCGCATCAAACGTACTGGTTATTCCCGTAGAGTTGCTGCGTGACGACCCCGGTCGTTTCTACGACATGATTGAGGGGCACGCAGGCTTTACCTTGAGGCCTCGTTCCCCAGAGAGTATTCAACATAACCGCTCACTGACCGGGCATGAACTTCAGGCCATGCGAGTGCTGAATCGAATTGTAAAAGTACTTTCAGCAGATCAACAAGGAAAGCCCGAACCGTTCCTGCTACCTCATTTGAATTCGATAAAGCGCAGCTTTCTATCGTATTACGTTGAAAATGACCCCAACTCCATGCGACGAAGCCGACGCTTACTAAGCGCGGCTGGGGTCAGCGTAGATAAACGCCATGTCTCAACAGTACTTCTTGAGAAATGGCGTGAGGGAATTATTAGTGGCTTGGACGGATTGAGAGGGCACTCTTTTCCGAGTGAGTATTTATCCAGTTACCTGGCAGACGTTGGTGAGTGATCGCCTCACAAGTTCCTCACGACTGATGCGCCCAAGACTATTTTCTACAATCAGACGGTGCTGAGCTGAAAGCTCGGCGAGTTCTAATTCATGCGTTGGGATACGCGGGATCACGCTTATGAAATCGCCTGTCAATACCTCTAACCTGACGTCTGTCAGTCACCATGTGACCCAGGCTGAGCGCGCCCATTACATGGGGACAAAAGGCGCTGTGATTTGGTTTACGGGCCTTTCTGCGTCCGGAAAGTCGAGTTTGGCGATGGCCTTGGAGGCGCATCTACTGAGGTCTGGCTGCGCGTGCTACACACTGGATGGAGACAATATTCGCAAAGGACTTAATGCCAACCTGGGATTTTCAGAAGACGACAGGACAGAGAACATACGGCGGGTCGGTGAAGTAGCCGCACTATTTGCAGATGCGGGCATGATTTGTATCACTGCGTTTATCTCCCCCTATCGCGAAGGGCGTGCGCGCGCTCGTGCCGCAGCCGGCAACACGTCTTTCCATGAAATCTATATTGCGGCAGACCTTGCAACGTGTGAGATACGTGACCCCAAGGGTTTGTACCGCAAGGCCCGAGCCAGAGAAATTCTCGACTTCACGGGTATAGATGCGCCTTACCAGCCGCCCTTGAACCCTGATTTGATCATTGATACGGCTAACCAGACGTTCGAGCAAAGCCTTAAACAGCTAGTAGATTACGTTGCTGAGCATATTCCTACGAAAGTTGATCGTTGATGGACGGCTTTTGGGTCGAAGACTATTTTGTGTTTTCGCTCAAGCGCGGTCCGTAGCGGGGAACTAACCCCACCGCCAACCCGACGATGATGATTGCAATCGAAATCAGGTTCGGCGTGGAAACGTGCTCACCGATGATCAACATCGAACTGCTGATCCCGAATACGGGAATCAGCAACGACAGCGGCGCCACTGTGGACACGGGGTACAGTTTTAGCAGCGAGTTCCAGCCCCAGTAGGCAAAGTGCGTGGCCAGGTACACCTGGAACAGGATGGACAGTATCGCTGCCAGGTCGAGGCTGGCGTTCAAGCCTTCGAACGGGCTACTGCCATGCATCCACCAGGCCATGAGGAACAGTGGAATCGGCGGAAACAGGCTGGCCCATACCATGAACGAGAAGATCTCCTTGACCCCGGACTTCTTGATGATGACGTTGCCCACGCTCCAGGCCAGCGCACTCAATACGATCAACATCACCCCAAGGACGGCGTGGTTGCCTTCCTGAGTGGAAATGATGCCCGCCAGTCCGCTGAGCGCCAGCAAGGCGCCGACGATCTGCGCCTTGCGGATGTTCTCCTTGAACAGTAAAAAACCCCAACCCATGGTGAAGAACACGCTGAGTTGGATGATCAATGAAGCAATACCAGGGCTCACACCGATCTGGATCCCGTAGTTGATTACGCCCCACATGCCCAGCCCGAAGATAAAACCGTAGGCGGCTACGTAGCTGAACTTGACGGCGGGGCGCTTGATGAAGAACACCAGGGGCAGGGCTGCCAAGGCAAAGCGGATGCCGGTGAGCACAAAGGGGTCGACCGAGCGCAGGCCCAATTGGGTGATGGGGAAATTCACTCCCCACACCAGGGTGACGAGCACGGCTAGCGCCAAGTGTTTTTTCAGCATGGAGTGTTCCCTAGGTCATGACGCTTCTTTAAGGGCGTTGATGTTAGGGGCAGTTCGATTGGCCCGCTTGCTATGTCAGGTCAACTTTTGACAAGATCGGGCCATGATTCCAGCCTTTGATTTTTCCAGCCCTGACGCCGTGGTGACGCTACGCGAATACCCCAATGGCACTGTTTTCGAGCGGCACACGCATGCGCGTGGGCAGTTCGCCTATGCCTCCACCGGTGCGTTGAAAATGTTCACCGACCTCGGCAATTGGGTGGTGCCGCCGCAGCGGGCGATTTGGGTGCCCGGTGGTGTGCCCCATGAAATGCAGATGCGCGGGGAGGTGGTGATGCTCAATACCTACCTGAACGCCGATGCCGTCCTGCGCGCGGGGTTGCAAGCGCGCTGTCAGGTGTTTGAAGTGTCGCCCTTGCTCAGGCATTTGCTGGAGGCGGCGCTGGCTATCGATCCCTCAATGCCACTCAATGTGAGGCATCGCTGCGTGTTGACGCTGTTGATTGATGAAATCGGCGCCATGCCTGAGGTGCCCCTCAGCGCGCCATTGCCTGGCGAACCACGGCTGGCGCGGGCCTGTCAGCGTTTCCTGGAGGCGCCCACGCAAAAAATCACCCTCGACGAGATGGCTGAGTGGTCGAACATGAGTCGACGCACGTTCACCCGCCATTTCCAGGAAAGCACGGGGATGACGTTTGTGTCCTGGCGCCAGCAGGTGTGCCTGCTGGAAGCCACTGCACGCCTAAGCCATGGCGCTTCCATCACCGAGGTGGCGCTCGGGTTGGGTTTCAGCAGTTCCAGTGCGTTCACGTCGGTGTTCCGGCGCAACCTGGGGGATTCTCCGGCGCGCTACCTGGCGAACTCAAAGGCTGGCGCGCAGTTCTGAGGCGTTTGCTGCTGCCACGTCGGTCAGGATTCACCTCCCTTGGGCCTTGCCTTTGTTACTATCGCCCACCCTTGTCACCCGGAGTCACCGCCCAATGCAACACCAGTGGGATGAAATGCACCGCACCCGCAAGCCCACATTCCTACTGTGTGGCGAGCCTAAGGGGGACGTGCTCAATCTCTATGTTCACGGTTATTCGGCGTTTTTCAACCGGCAACAACTGGGCAATTTCAAGGCGCAGTTGGCGGGCATCGAAGGCTCCACCAACCTGATGCTGTTCTGGCCCGCGGGGCACTTCCTGGAAAACCTGTTTGCGCCTTTCAAGGACGTGATCGGCGCGATGCTCGGCGGCGGCAGTGTCGGCGCAGCGACCGTCGGCGTGGGCAAGGCGATTGCCTATTTCCTCGACCACTACAAAAGCGTCGAGGCGCGGGTGGACGAAGTGGCCAAGAGTTTGCTGCCGGAGCTGGCGGGTTTCCTGCACGGTGAGTCGCTGAACGTGCGGCGTATCAACCTGATCGGCCATTCCCTGGGCGCGCGGATTCTGGTCAAGAGCCTCCTGGCCAGCCCTGAAACTGCGCGGGAACTGCCGTTGGACAATCTACTGCTGATGGGCGGGGCGATCTGCACGTCGAGCCCGTGGGATGAGGTGTCGGCGCCACTCAAGGGCCGGCTGATCAACTGCCACTCCAGCAAGGATTGGGCGTTGGCCATTAAGCCGGACACCGAGCGCTGCATTGGTCGTTATGCAATTGAGGTGACGCCGGCACTCAAGGCCAAGATCACCAATGTGCACTTGGCTACCTTCGATCACGCCGCCTATTGGCCGCAATTGCAGACGGTGGTGCAGTACACCGACCTGTTGCACGAGCGACGCGGCATGATCCGCTCCGACCAGCGCAGCAGCGAGGTGCGCTTTGCCGAGGAGGATGTGGAACTGTTCCCAGCCTTGGTGCAGGCGCGGCCGGAGGAGTTGAAATTCCTCGCCGAACTGATGGCGCAAAAGCGCAGTGCATCGATTGATGCCAAGGTGCGCGAGCCGCTCAAACTGGCCATCGAGTTACAGCGCATGGGCGGCGATAGCTTTATGAACCTGGCTCGTGGGCATGGCGTAAGTTATCGCCAGATCGCCGAAGACGTGGCGCAGCGCCTGGGGATCAAGTTTGACGAGTCGCTTGAAACGGTTGCGCTGGCAGAGATCGAAACCCAGGTCGCGCAAAAGCTGATCGAGCAGTACAAGGACAAGCTCAGTAATGCCGACCGGCAGGTCTTCGACGCGGAGCTCAAGGCGGCCGCGCAAAAAGAGCAGGGCCTGTTCAAGCGTTTCGACGTTGGGCGCTCGGCCACCACGGCTTTGAGCGGCACGGCGCTGGCGGGGCTGACCGGGTTTATCCTGCGTCGTGGGGCGGCCTCAGCGATTCCGGTGGTGGGGCAGGCACTGGCGGCCGCGATGCTGCTGGTGAGTGGTGTTCGGGCGTTTTCCGGTCCGGCGTATTCGATTACGACGCTGGCGGTGTTGGTGATCGGTGTGATTCGCCAGCGCATGGAGCGTGAGGCGCTGAACCAGGAGATGGACCTCGTGGTGCAGGTGGTGGAAGCGTTTGACCTGCCACGGGACACGGTGATGCGCACGGTCGCGTCCGACTGATAAGCTGCGCGGTGTCGAGTGTGTTTGCCTGGGATACCGCGTGAAATTCAGCCTGCCTAAAATTGCTACCGCCCCGTTCTGCCCGCCGGAAGTGGCGGGCTCTGTCGCCGTTGATCCCAAGGCGTCGTTCTTCAAGCGTGCCCTCATGTTTGCCGGCCCCGGCCTGCTGATCTCCATTGGCTACATGGACCCGGGCAACTGGGCTACGGCCATCGAGGCCGGTTCGCGCTACGGCTACAGCCTTTTATTTGTGGTGCTGCTGGCCAGCCTGGCGGGGATGGCGGTGCAGTGCCTGTGCTCGCGACTGGGCATCGCCACCGGCAAAGACCTGGCGCAGCTATGCCGCGAGCGCTACAGCAAGCGCTCCGCCCGCACCCAATGGGCGTTGGCGGAAATCTCCATCATTGCCACCGACCTGGCCGAAGTGCTCGGCTGCGCCTTGGCGTTTCACCTCCTGCTAGGCGTTTCCCTGACGACCGGTATTGTGATCACGGCCTTTGACACGCTGCTGATCCTTGCCCTGCAAAACCGAGGCTTTCGCCGCTTGGAAGCGATCATGCTGGCGTTGGTGGCGACCATCGGGGTGTGTTTCTTTATCGAGCTGGTGTTGATCAAACCGTATTGGCCGGACGTCTTCAGCGGCTTCACGCCGTCACTGTCGGCCATCAGCGATGCCGCGCCGCTGTACCTGGCCATCGGCATTCTGGGCGCTACGGTGATGCCCCATAATCTCTACCTGCACAGCTCAATCGTGCAGACCCGCCTGATCGGTAAAGACCTGGCCAGCAAACAGGACGCGGTCAAGCTGGCGCGCATCGATACCATCGGCTCCCTGGCTCTGGCCCTGCTGGTTAATGCCGCCATCCTGGTACTCGCCGCCGCCGCATTCCACAAGACCGGCCACACCGACGTGGTGGAAATCCAGGATGCTTACCACCTGCTCGATCCGTTGGTGGGTGGCGCCTTTGCCAGCATCCTGTTCGGCGTCGCCTTGCTGGCGTCCGGGCAAAGCTCGACGTTTACCGGCACCATCGCCGGACAAGTGATTATGGAAGGCTACCTGAACCTGCGCATTCCCTGCTGGCAGCGGCGCCTGATTACCCGGGGGCTGGCGCTGATCCCGGCGTTTCTCGGGGTGTGGCTGATGGGTGACGATGCCATCGGCAAATTGCTGATCCTGAGCCAGGTGGTGCTGAGCCTGCAGCTGCCGTTTGCGCTGTATCCGCTGATTCGCATGACTGGCGACAAGCAACTGATGGGACCGTTTGTGAATAGCCTGCCCACCAGGGTGTTGGTGTGGTTTCTATTTGTGGTGATCAGTGGGGCGAATGCTTGGTTGATTGGGCAATGGGTGTTTTGAGTCAGCGATCCCAATAAGGCACCGCCCCAAAACACTCCACAAAGTAATCAATCACGGTCCTCACCTTCAGCGACAAGCGCCGGCTCCCTGGCCACAACGCCGCAATTTGCTGCGGCTCCAGCGTGGTCGCCACTTCGTACTCCGTCAGCACCGCGTGCAACGTGCCGGCGCGCAAGCTTTCGCCGATCAACCAGGATGGAAACACCACCAGCCCCAGGCCTTGTTCGGCGGCGTGGGTGAGGGTGTCGGCGTGGTTGCCAGTGATCGGGCCTTTGACGCTGTAGGGCGTCCAGTCGCCTTGGTCGCGGCGGAAAAACCAGCGTTGTTGGCCGGTGATGCCCTTGTACGCCAGGCATTGGTGGTTGATCAGTTCATCGGGGTGCGAGGGCGTGCCTTGCTTCGCCAGGTAAGCAGGGCTGGCGGCGATGCGAAAGCGCTGGGGCGCGAAGATACGTGCCTGCATGCCGGAGTCGTTGAGCACGCCGATGCGAAATAGCAGGTCGGTGCCATCTTGCAGAGGGTCGACGTAGGTGTCGGTTTGCTGGATATCCAGTTGCAGCTTGGGGTAGCGGCGGCACAACTCGCCCAGCCAGGGTGAGAGGTGACGCTGGCCGAACACCATCGGCGCATTGATACGCACCAGGCCGCTGGGCTCGCTTTCCTGTTCCTGCAGGGCCTGGCCGGCGGCTTCCAGTTGTTCGAGCATCAGGCGCGCGTGCCGCCCTAGCAGGCGCCCAGCCTCGGTGGGGCTGACGGCGCGGGTGTGCCGATACAACAACTGTTGCCCCAGGGTCTGCTCCATTAATTGGATCTGCCGCGAGATCGAGGAGGGCGCCAGGCTTTCGCGGCGCGCCACTTCGGAGAAGCTGCCGTGGTCCAGCACTGCGACGAACAGGCGCAGCGCCTTGAAACTCAACTCGTTCAAACCCTGCATCATGGCTCCAGGCTGTGCGTTTTGCGCAAAGGTGTTGTTGGCATGCTCCCATTTATCGCACAGGACGGCCACTGGATAATGCGCGCCATTAATCCATTTGTTGATGCGCAGGTGATGTATGCAGGCCAGTTCTATCGAGGGTGTGGCGAACGCCACGCCGAAAAAAAACCTTCTGCGGTTGCTGTTGTTGCCGCTGGTGATCCTCGCCGGTATGGGCTTGTCGGTGGAGGCCGGTTTACTCGGCCCGTTGGGCGTGCAGGTGGGGCACCTGTGGGCGACGTTGAGCATCTTCGGCGTGGGCTCGGCGATTCTGTATTTGCTGCTGCTGTTCAGCGGTCCGCAAAAAGGCCCGGCGCTCACGGACTTGCCGCGCTGGCAGCTGATCGGCGGTTTTCTGGGGCCGATGTACGTGGTGGTACTGACCCTGGCCACGCCGCACATCGGTATTGCGATGACCATGATCGCGATTCTGTCAGGACAGGTGGGCAAGAGCGTTCTGATCGACCATTTCGGTTGGTTCGGCACGACGCGCAAGCGAGTCAATGGAGAGCGCTGGATCG
The DNA here is from genome assembly GCF_000632245.1 of Pseudomonas sp. RIT357. Lineage (NCBI taxonomy): Bacteria > Pseudomonadati > Pseudomonadota > Gammaproteobacteria > Pseudomonadales > Pseudomonadaceae > Pseudomonas > Pseudomonas sp. RIT357. The sequence continues at coordinate 71,660 of NZ_JFYX01000006.1, read as the reverse complement.
CGCTGGCGTTGATTGTGGTGGCACTTGTTCTGATCGCACGAGGGTAAGACGATGAATCTGATTCTGTTGTTGGTACTGGTCATCGCGGCCGGTGCGGTATTGAGTGTGCAGGCGGCGATCAACGGTCGCCTGGGCCAGACAGTGGGTGTGTTGCGCAGCAGTTTGCTGACCTTTGCCGTAGGGGCGCTCACCACCGCGCTGTTGATTTTCTTCTTTGAACCGGCACAGGCGTTGAGCCTCTTGGACGTGCCTAAATGGCAGCTGACCGGCGCGCTGTTCGGCGTGGTGTACATGATGGTGATGGTCGGTGCGGTGCCGGTGGTCGGCACGGCGGTGGCCACTGTGGCGGTGATCACCGGGCAGTTGGGCATGGGCATGCTGATCGATAACTTCGGCTGGCTGGGCAACCCTGCCATCGAATTGTCGGGCGGTCGCATGCTGGCGATGGTGTGCCTGGCGCTGGCGCTGGTGTTCATGTATCGCAGCAATACGCGCACCGACTGATGGTTTGAACGATCTGCGTGAGCCGGCAGTCATTGCTTAAGGTGCCGGCGCTCGCCGTACCGAGACGACCATGATGAAGGAGTCTGACCATGCCAGATCAAACCTGTGCCTGCCCACACTGCAAATGTGTATTGGGTGTCGAAGCGGTGATGAAAGACGGTAAGGGCTATTGCTGCCAGGGCTGTGCCGAACACCATGCCCATGGTGAACCCTGCGCTGCGGCTACGGGCTGCGAGTGTGCCAAGTCGGCCGACGGTTGAATGCGGTGGGAGCGGTCAAAACCGTTCCCACATTTGATCTATCTGTTAGCTGCTATTGGGTTTCCAACTCCAGCCGGAGGCTATGGTCAGACAGGCGCTGCCGACCTCTGACCACCCCGCTGGTCCGCCGTCCCTCCAGGGCAAACACCACCGTTTTCGCTGCATGCAGATCATCCGGGAGCGGCTGGAACACCTTCAGTACGAGTCTGTCGGGTTTGCGCTGCACGCTCACTTGGCATTCCACATGCCTGGCCAGTGGGCCAAACAGGGTGTCCTGGGTGTAATCAATCCGAGCCTTACCATTGACCTGGCCACATACATTCATGGGTATCTCTCCTTGATCAAGCCTGGGCGCGCGCGTCCGAGCGGCGCCATTGCACGTTGGTGATGCCGAATTTCTCGGCCTGAACCTGGCTGGTCTTCTTGACCTGCTCCCGGGCGAAACGGCCAATACGACCGACGCCGGCATCGCAGCTTGCCCAATGCCAAGCTTCGGCGGCATCGAGTTTTTCCAGGCGGATAATGAATGACTTGGCCTCGCCATGGAGGGTGTAATCGATCACAAACAGTTTTGCGTTATTCATCGGCCCATCAACCCTGGTGGTGTAAGCAAGTGATCGCCACGAGCGCCAAAAATTCACTCGGATTGTCGGGCGGTGGTCATTACCATGGTGGCTCATCCTAGACTGACGTACGTCCCATGGCCCTGGCCGCGCCACCTGACCTCAGTGATCACGCTGTCCCCGTGCAACCTCTGGCGCGTACTTACCCGCGTGGGTGGTATGTGGAACCCCACAGGCACGAGTGGGGCCAATTGCTTTACGCCATGAGCGGCGTTATGTGGGTCGAGACCCCACGCGAAGCCCTAGTGGTGCCGCCCCAGCGCGCGGTATGGCTGCCGCCGGGTGTCGAGCACGGGATTCGCGTAGTGTCGGATTTGCAGATGCGCAATATCTACCTGCGTCCTGCCTTGGCGGCGACGCTGGACAGCCAGGTGCAGGTGATTGAGGTCGGTGGGTTGCTGCGCGAGTTGATCGTCACGCTGGTGGAGGAGGGCGATAGCGGCGACGGTGCGTATTACGACGCGGTGGTCGGCCTGGCCATGTTGGAGTTGCAGCGGGCGCGTCGCTCCCGGATCCGCATCGCCATGCCGGTTGAAGCCGACCGTCGACTGATCAGCGCGTGCCAGGCGGTCATGGCTGCGCCTTCCCTGGTGATCCCCTTCGAGCAGCATGCCGAGGTGGCCGGTGCCAGCGTGCGTACCCTGGCGCGGCTGTTCCAGAACCACCTGGGCATGGGGTTCGCCGAATGGCGCCGGCAAGTGCAACTCGCCACGGCGGTGGCGGAGTTGATCCAGGGCCAGTCGGTCAGCGGGATTGCGCGGTCCCTGGGTTATTCGCCGAGCAGCTTCAGCGACATGTTCCGCCGCGAACTCGGTGTGGCCCCTTCGCACTACACCGGCTGAGGTTTGGCCGAAATCCTGAAGCAGTTGGCCGATGCCAGCGGGAGGGGCTCCCTACACTGAGCCCACCAACCCACACGGCGCTGCCCCCATGAATTACTTGATTTCCCTCGCCATTGGCCTGTTTGTCGGCGTGATTTATGGTGCGCTGGATTTTCGCTCACCCGCGCCGCCGGCCATCGCGCTTGTCGGCCTGATGGGCATGTTGATCGGCGAAAAACTGTGGCCCATGGGGCGACAGTTGGTCAGTGCCTGGTTGTCCTGAAGTCTTTTTCTTTTCGATGGATGTACTGCCCATGAAAGCCCTGCAATTTTCCGCCACTGGCGATCTCAATGCCCTCAGCTTTATCGACGTTCCCACACCGGTGCCGGGCGCTGATGAAGTGTTGGTAAAAATCCAGGCTGCGGGCCTCAACCCCAGCGATGTAAAGAACGTGCTCGGTCGCTTCCCTTACACCACGCTGCCACGCATTCCTGGTCGCGATTTTGCTGGCGTGGTGGTTGAAGGCCCGCAGGCATTGGTGGGCCGGGAAGTCTGGGGCACCGGCCGCGATCTTGGTTTTTTTGCCGATGGCTCCCACGCTCAATACCTCACGGTGTCTGCCAAGGGCGTGGCCCATAAGCCTACGCATTTGAGCTTTGCCCAGGCGGCGAGCCTGGGTGTGCCGTACACCACCGCCTGGGATGCGCTGGAGCGCAGCGGTGTGGGCAAAGGCACGCGGTTGATGGTGATCGGCGCCAACGGTGCCGTGGGGAGTGCGGCGTTGGCCCTGGCGAAAATCCGTGGCGCCCGGGTGCTGGCGGCGGTGCGCAGGGTTGAGCAGGTCGAGGTTTTGCAAGCGCAAGGTTTCGAGGCGATTACCCTCGCTAAACCGCAAGACTTGGGTTCGCAAGTAAATGCCGTGTTCGCAGGCGGCGCCGACGTAATCTTCGACACCACCGGTTTCTGGCTGCCTGCCGCCGTGGCGGGTCTGGCGGCATTTGGCCGTATCGCCATCATTGCTGCGCCCGTGGACGGTCATGTGCAATTGCCGGCTCTGGCGCTGTACCGCAAGGGAGGTTCAGTGGTGGGGATCAATTCATTGCTCTACAGCTGCGAGCAGTGCGCGGTGATGCTGGAGCAGTTCGGGCGCTTTTTTGATGAGGGCCTGCTGCCGCTGCCGGTCGGCCTGCGCGAAGTGGCGCTGGCCGAAGGGACGCAGTGCTACGAAGACGTGAACCAGGGCAGTGCAGACAAAATCATCTTCCTGCCCTGATACGGTCCCGTAGGCGCCGGCTTACCGGCGATTGGCCCTAAGCACGCCATCGCCGGCACAGGGATCGTCACGCGTCGGGAACACCTTTTTCCCAGGCTGACCAGTTGTTGAGGATTGCCTGCACCAGCGGATTGCCCGTGCGGTACAGGTTTTCCAGCGCCGGCACGAACCCGCCCTGGTCCGCATAGTTGAGCAGGTTATCCACCTCGCTGTAGCCAGGGTAAGGCCGGTCGAAGTCGGAACCTGCTCGCACCACGGCCAGGCGTTGAATATCCACCAAACCCTCGCGACTGGCGCGCAGCAGGGCCTCATAGGTGGAGTTGTCTTCCTGCTGGGTGGTGCAGTATTCGCCTTTGTTATCCGTGAGCAGCTTAGTCCAAACCTCGGCGCGTTCGCTCAGGCGCGTGCCGGAGAACCACGTGTTGCCCGCCAGGGTGTCGCAGCGGGTGACTTGCGGCGGCTGGTTGGCCGGGGCGGCGGGGTAGTGCTTGCGCCAGGCCGTCGACTCTTTGCTTTCCGTCAGCTCGACTTTCTGCGACAGGGCAAACGCCTTGGCTTGCAGCTTGAGGTTGAGCTCAAACACTTCGGTCTTGTAGTCCAGCGGCGGTTTTTCGTTGGGGCCTTTGGTGTTGATGCCGATGTAGCCGGTCGGCCAGTCCTTGGGCGCATCGCGCGAATCCAGTTCCCACTGCGTACCAAACTCCACCAGGTAATGCGCCCAGGCAGCGGTGCCGATGGTGCCGTGCTTGGGGCTGATGCCGGCGATCCCGGCAATCAGGAAGTAGCTCTGGCGCAGGTCGAACTTGGGCGACAACGCCAGGGCCAGGGTGGAGGCGGCAGCGTTGGTCTGGCCCATGCCGGTGACGAGCAGGCAAACGTCCTGGGTGTTGCAGCGGATCACCGGGTATTCGGCGGACAGGCCCGGCACGCGCACTTCTTGCTTGAGTTGCAGGCGGTCGATCCAGGTTTGTGCCTCGGGCGCGAACATGGTGATCAGCATCACTTTGGGTTTGATCGGTGGCGGGGTATCTGCCAGCACCAGGTGCGGCAACAGGGCCATGCCGATGGCCATCGATAGACGGGTAAACGTGTTCATCTCATGCTCCTTGATCAGAATTGGTAGCCGACACCGGCGTAGTAGCCCCAGCCATCGGAGCGGGCGCGGAAGTTGCCTTCGCCGAAATTCAACTCGCTGCCATCTTCCCAGTTGCCGCCGTTATGGAAGTAGCGCCCGACCAGCGTGAAGCGCAGGTGGGTGAACGAGTACAGCAGCACGTTGGTCGCCACCATGGAATTGGCGGTGCGCGCCGGGTTGTCCTTGTGCAGGTTGGAGCCGAAATCGTAGTTGGTGAAGCCGATGTAGGTCAGCGAAGCGCCGTTGTCGAACTTGCCGATGGGCACGATGTACTTCATCTGGGCGCGATAGCCGTCCCAGGAATACTCATTGCTGGCACCGTAGTTTTCCCACTGGTAGCGCCCATAGAAGTTAGCCGACAGGTTGACCCGCGAGTGGGTGTCGATGTCGGTGCCCAGGCCGCTGTAAAGGGTGTTGGCGCGGTTTTCCTTGTTGCTGCCGTGGTCGTAGATCCAGTCGAACGCCACGTACCATTCCTTGAACGGCCCGATGGCCAGGCTGCGACCGGCCAGGTAGTCGATGGAGATGCGCGGCTCATGCTCCATGAACACCGGCGAGCCGTGGTCCCATGCGCCTTTGTCGTTGCTGTTGCCAATGCCGAGGATCTTCGGCACGTCGATGTAGCCATACAGCTCGAAGGGCCCTTTGCGGCCGAAGTACTCGTATTCCAGGTAAATGTCATCGGACGGCTTGGGGCCGAAGCTGATGTCTTTGCTGCCGATCAGCGTCAGGTCCTGGTTGAACCATTGCGACAGGTAAGGGCCTTTATTCGATTGGGTGGCTTCAGGGCTGAGGGTTTCGCCCTGTGCTGAGTCATTGGCAGGTGTTTCCTGCGCCAAAATGGGTGTGCTGAGTACTCCCGTAACGGCGGCCAGTAGCAAGGAAACACCAAAGCAGGCGCGAGGCCTTGAGGTGAGGTGCATTGAAAGTCCCTATTCGTACGCGGTTTGAACCCGATTGCTCAGGTAAGGAGGAACTTGACGGTCAAGTTCGTACCGCAAACGTTTGCACATGCTGTACCAACTTTGCCCAATGGCTTGAATGGCCTAGAAAAAAGACAAATTAGTCGACCTTTTGATCAGAAATGACTGGGTGTCATTTTTTCAATGGGATTGAACAGATGCATCGCGGTGTCGCGGCGATATTCGCTCGGCGTCTGGTTCATCTCGATGCGAAAGTGCCGGTTGAAATTGGACAGGTTGGCGTAGCCCACTTCAAAGCAGATATCCGCCACCGACCGCTCACTGTGCAGCAACAACCGGCACGCGCGCTGCACGCGAAATTTGCGCATCAGGTCGATAAAACCGTGGCCGGTGTTGCGTTTGAAGAACCGCGAGAATCCCGGTTCGCTCATTTCCAGTTGTTGAGCGATGACCGACAGGCGCACGTCGCCAGTGAGTTCGCGCATCAGGTAGTCGAAGGCCTTGTTGATGCGTTCAGCGCTGCGGGCATCCAGCGTGGGCGCGTAGCAGGGGCTGGCCAGTGCCTTGACCTGGATGGGCGGCGCGTTTTTCAAGGTGTCTAGCAATTGCAGGAACAGGATCAGCCGTTGCAGGCCATTGGCACTACCGATGGCTTCCAGCAGGTGCGCAGCCTTTTCGGCGCTGGCACCGGTGAACTCCAGGCCGCGCCGGGCCTGTTCGAACAGCGGCTGCAAATCCCCGAGTTCCGGCAGGGTATTGCGCAGGGCGAGCAGGGCGGCGCCATCGAATTGCAGCACCACATCGCGCCCGCTCAAGTGTTCGCCGGGGGCCAGTTCGCCTATCCAGTCGTGGGGCAGGTCCGGGCCGATCAATGCGACATGGCCGGCGCTGAATGCACCGATATAGTCGCCCGCCACCAGCTTGCCGGTGCCTTGGCGGATCAGGTGGATTTCAAATTCGGGATGGTGGTTCCAGCGCGCCAGATCATAGGGGTAATCGTGTTCGAACCAACGAAAGCAGTGGTCGGGTTCGGGCAAGATCACTTCGAGTTCGGCGGGGCGGTGCTCGAACAGTTCGGCGCGGCTGACGGGCATGGTGCTGCCTCTTGTGCGTTGGATTACACCAAAATACGCGGGTTTGCACGGGGCAGGCTACCCCCGCTTTCGCCCGGCACTGATACTTTTTTGATCCTGGGTGTGCGGTTAAAAAAGTATCAGCCGCGCATTCGCCAGGCGTTTGTGAGGGCTTGGCCAAGCTGCTGTAATCGGTGCTCAACAACAAAAACAACAGGTGGAAACCGCCATGTTAACGCTTCCCAAAGCACTGTTACTGCTGTCCGGCCTGGCTATCGCTATACCCGGCCATGCGGCCGACACCGTGACCATCGCCACGGTCAACAACAGCGACATGATCCGCATGCAGCGCCTGTCCAAGGTATTCGAAGAGCAGCACCCTGGCATCAAACTTAACTGGGTTGTGCTTGAAGAAAACGTTCTGCGCCAACGCCTCACTACCGACATCGCCACCCAGGGTGGGCAGTTCGATGTGCTGACCATCGGCACCTACGAAACCCCGTTGTGGGGCGCCAAACAATGGCTGGAACCGTTGACCGAGCTGCCGGCCGATTACGACGCCGACGATATCTTCCCCTCAGTGCGCCAGGGCCTGTCGGTCAATAACACCCTCTACGCCTTGCCGTTCTACGGCGAAAGCACCGTCACCTACTACCGCACCGACCTGTTCAAGAGCGCCGGCCTGAGGATGCCCGCGCATCCCACCTGGACCCAACTCGGCGAGTTCGCCGCCAAACTCACCGCCAAGGACAAGGGTCAGTACGGCATGTGCCTGCGGGGCAAGGCCGGCTGGGGGGAGAACATCGCGCTGTTGAGTACCATGGCCAACGCTTTTGGTGCGCGCTGGTTCGACGAACAATGGAAGCCCGAGCTGACCAGCCCCGAATGGACCGCCGCCGCCAACTTCTACGTCAATACCCTCAAGCAATACGGCCCGCCAGGCGTGTCGAGCAACGGGTTCAACGAGACCTTGGCGCTGTTCAACAGTGGTAAGTGCGCGATCTGGGTCGACGCCAGCGTCGCCGGTTCCTTCACCACCGATACCAGCCAGAGCAAGGTTGCCGACAGCGTCGGTTTCGCCGCCGCGCCTACTGAGGTGACCGACAAAGGTTCATCCTGGCTCTACGCCTGGTCCCTGGCGATCCCGGCCACTTCCAAGCACAAGGACGCCGCCAAGGCCTTTATCACCTGGGCCACTTCCAAGGACTACATCCAACTGGTCGCCGATAAAGAGGGCATCACCAACGTACCGCCGGGCACGCGCCAATCCACTTACAACGAGGCTTACCTCAAGGCCGCGCCGTTTGCCCAGGTGACGCTGGAGATGATGAAACACGCCGACCCCGCCCATCCTTCAGCCAAACCGGTGCCGTACGTGGGCATCCAATACGTGACCATCCCCGAGTTCCAGGCCATCGGCACCTCGGTCGGCAAGCTGTTTTCAGCGGCGCTTACCGGCGGCATGACGGTTGATCAGGCCTTGTTGCAGGCGCAGTCCACCACCGAGCGCGAAATGAAACGCGCCGGCTATCCCAAGTAACCTTGACGGACAACACCCATGAAACGACTGGAAGGTAAAAGCGCGCTGATCACTGGATCGGCGCGCGGGATTGGCCGCGCGTTTGCCCTGGCCTACATCAATGAAGGCGCGACGGTTGCCATTGCCGACATCAACCTGCAACGCGCCCAGCAAACTGCCGCTGAGCTGGGCCCTCAGGCCTACGCGGTCGCGATGGATGTCACTGACCAAGCCTCCATCGATGGCGCGATTGCCGCCGTGGTTGCCCATGTCGGGAAGCTGGATATCCTGGTCAACAACGCAGCGCTGTTCGACCTGGCGCCCATCGTCGACATCACCCGCGACAGCTTCGAGCGGCTGTTCGCGATCAATGTCGCCGGCACGCTGTTCACCTTGCAGGCCGCGGCCCGGCAAATGATCCGCCAGGGCCACGGCGGCAAAATCATCAACATGGCCAGCCAGGCCGGGCGGCGCGGTGAGGCATTGGTGGCGGTGTACTGCGCGACCAAGGCAGCGGTGATCAGCCTTACGCAATCGGCGGGGCTGAACCTGATCAAGCAAGGGATCAACGTCAACGCCATTGCACCCGGTGTGGTCGACGGTGAGCATTGGGATGGGGTGGATGCGCTGTTCGCCAAGCATGAAGGGCTGGCGCCTGGCGAGAAGAAGCGGCGGGTGGGGGCAGAGGTGCCGTTTGGGCGGATGGGTACGGCTGAAGACCTCACCGGAATGGCAATCTTCCTGGCATCGAAGGAGGCTGATTATGTGGTGGCCCAGACCTACAACGTCGACGGCGGCAATTGGATGAGCTAACGCCATACCCCAATCAAAACTGGGGGAGGGGGCTTGCTCCCGATAGCGGAGGATCAGTCACTTTATTTGCTGACTGTCACACTGCTATCGGGAGCAAGCCCCCTCCCACATTTGAACCTCATCGCGCTTGAAAAGGGTGCTTAGTCGGCAAAACTGCGATCAAAGAAGTAAACCGCCCCAGGCCTCAAGTTCTCCACCGTGGCCTGGGGCCTGCCGCCCTCGCCATGCTTCTTGCGCCCCGTCTCGCGCAAATATCCCGCCTCCGTCAGCTTCAACAAGCGCTGGCGAATACTGGTCTTGAGCACCGGCCGCTCCAGCACCAGGGAAAAGATCGTGGTCGCCTCCGGCGCGCTGAACTCATTGCCCAGGAACATCAGCGGCAAGCTGCTGTACAGCGACTTGGAGAACAACCGCTCCTGCACGGCCGCGACGATGCTGTTGTGATCGAACGGCAACTTGATGCTGCCGTCCGCCACCGCCCTCAACCCAAACCAGCCTTGATGCTCCCCCAGCTGCACCTCATCCGCGACGATCGCCAAATAGTACGTTGATGACGACCAGCAACGCGGGTCGCGAAACGCATCGCCCACCGTGCCGACTTGCTCGCTCCAGGCCAGCTCCAGACCGACCTTGTCGCTGGTTCGCAAGCGTTCCACCGCATCCTGGAGGCTCAGATCTTGCACGTCGCCATTCACCACCACGCCCGGCAACGCCCAATGCCCGGCGAAGGGCTCGGCGTCGCGCTTGTTCAGCAACAATTTCAGTTCCCCGGTTGCGCGGCAGTAAAAAAGCACGCAGAGGTCGACGGTGTGGAGGTAGGCGCTAAGTGGCATATGAAATCCTTCTGAACGGCGAAGAGGGCTCAGTCTAACGGATCGAAAAGATATGTCATGTGCTTGAAGGCGAATAGATAAATAAATGTTTCTTGCAATGAAAGTACATGACGTGTACTTTTGTTTCCAGGCCACAGGAGAACAGCCATGACCCTTGCGAAAACTGCCCTTGCTTCTTTCGATGTCGATCCTCAGAAGAGCTTCACGCCGCTGTGCCCCAACGAATTGCCTGTGGCCGGTGGTGACCAGATCGGTGCCGAACTCAACTACATGGCCAGCCTCGCCGGCTATCGCGTCGGCAGCAAGGACGCCCACACCCCGCAAGCACCCTGGGTGGTCGCGCAGCCCAGCGAGATGCTGAAACCCACCGGCCTGACTCACGCCGACCTCACATGGGTCAGCCACTGCGTACCGGGCACTGAAGGTTTCACGTTGCTCGACGAACTGCCCACGCCCTATGACTACGACTACTTCATCTGGAAAGGCGTCGAGCCCGACCTGCACCCCTACGGTGCTTGCTACCACGACCTGCACGACAAGCTGTCCACCGGAGTCATCGAGTACCTCAAGGCTCAAGGTGTCACCCGTGTGATCGTTGGCGGCCTGGCCCTGGACTACTGCGTCAAAACCACCGCACTGCAATTGCTCAAGGCCGGCCTGGAAGTCGTGCTGCACCTGCCGGCGTGCCGCGGTATCAGCGAGGAGGGCGGCGTACAGGCTGTCAATGAGTTGCTCAAGGCTGGTGCCGGCATCAGCCGCACCCGCGAAGAACTGGCCGCGATGGCCACGCGTTAAGGAGATTTACCATGGAAAGTGCCTACGACTACGACGCCCCGGTGATCCAGGGCCTGCTCGACACCGACTACTACACCTTCACCATGATGCAGGCGGTGTTGCACCAGTACCCCAACGTCGATGTGGAATACAACTTCATCGTCCGCTCCAAGGAAAAACTCGGCCACTTGATCCCGCAGTTGCGCGCCGAGTTGGACAAACTCGCCAGCCTGCAGGTGCGTGAAGGCGAGCTGCGCTTTCTGTTCAACCCACGCTTTCGCGAGTACCTCACCCCGGACTACGAGCGCTTCCTGGGCCTGTTCCGCTTCAACCTGCGTTATATCCACGTCAGCGAAGTCGATGGCCAATTGAACATCCGCGTGGTCGGCCCGATGCTGCACTGCATCATGTTCGAACAGCCGGTGCTCGCGTTGGTCAGCGAACTGCGCAACCGCGACAAATACCCGGATGTGACCCTGGAAGACGTCACCCGCAAGCTGTACCAGAAGTTCGACTGGCTGGAGAAAAACCTCAGCCGCGACGAGTTGGCCGACCTGCGCGTCTCCGACTTCTCGACCCGTCGGCGTCTGTCCTTCAAGGCCCAGCGCGAAGTGGTGGACATCATGCGCCGCGACTTCCCCGGCCAGTTCGTTGGCACCAGCAACGCGCACCTGGCGTATGAATTCGACTTGCCGCTGATCGGCACCATGGCCCACCAATGGCTGATGGTGCACCAGCAATTGGGGCGCTTGCGCGAAAGCCAGAACGCCGCCCTGGAGAACTGGGTGCATGAATACCGTGGCCGTCTCGGCATCGCTCTGACCGACTGCATCAGCACCGACTTTTTCCTCAAGGACTTCGACCTGTACTTCGCCAAGCTCTACGACGGCCTGCGCCAGGACTCCGGTGACCCCATCGCCTGGGCCGACAAGGTGCTGGCTCGCTACAAACAGCTGGGCATCGACCCGATGACCAAGGACCTGATGTTTTCCGACGGCCTGAACTTCGAAAAATGCCTGCCGATCCTGCGGCACATCCGTGGCAAGGCCAAGTTCGGTTTCGGCATGGGCACCAGCCTGGCTTGCGATGTGGACGGCGTCGAACCGCTGAGCATCGTTATGAAGCTGGTACGGGTGCACGGCGAACCGGTGGTGAAGTTCTCCGATGACCCGGTGAAGAACGTCTGCGAAGACCCCTCGTTTTTGCAGTACGCAGCGAAGGTATTCAATGTCGGCAACGTGGAGGTGTGACATGCAAGACCGTATCGCGCAGGAACTGAATATCAACCGGCAACTGGTGAAGGGCGGTGAGGCCAGGGAAATCCAACGGCGCATCGATTTCATCAAGACCACGTTGCGCCAGTCGGGCTGCAAAGCCCTGGTGCTGGGCATCAGCGGTGGCGTGGATTCCCTGACCGCCGGCCGCCTGTGCCAGTTGGCGGTTGAGCAACTGCGGGCTGAGGATTACGCCGCGCGCTTTATCGCCATGCGCCTGCCCTACAAGACCCAGGCCGATGAGCGCGACGCCCAGGCCTCGCTGGATTTCATCACTCCGGACCACATCGACACCCTGAACATCGCCGCCAGCGTCGACGGCCTGATGGCCAGCCTCACCGCCACCGACGCCAGCGCCGCTCAAGTGGACTTCATCAAAGGCAACGTCAAGGCCCGCACCCGCATGATCGCGCAGTACGCCGTGGCCAACTTGCACAATGGCCTGGTGGTCGGCACCGACCATGGCGCCGAAGCTCTGATGGGGTTTTTCACCAAGTTCGGTGACGGCGCCTGCGACCTGGCGCCATTGTCCGGCCTGACCAAAACCCAGGTGCGGCTGTTGGCCAGTGCCCTTGGGGCACCGACGAACCTGGTGCACAAGCAGCCCACAGCCGACCTCGAAGAACTGGCACCGGGCAAGCTGGATGAACAGGCTTATGGCTGCACGTACGAAGAGATCGATGCGTACCTGATGGGCGAGCCGGTGAGTGAGCGGGTGAGGGCGATTGTGGAGGCGGCGTACACCAAGACCGCACACAAGCGTGCGCTGCCGGTTGCTCCAGTTTGATCAAAATCCAGCCGACCGACGCCAACGTTGCGTCGGCCTCCGCGGTTATTTTTTGCAAGGAGCAAGAAAGCTGCACCGGGAAAGTGTCACTTGGCTATCATTGCGCCCCTGTTTCATTGATATCCACGGACGGCTTGAACGTAGCTTCCGTTAATCTTTAATTGGACGCATAAAGAGATGACGAAAATTATTGGGGTGCATGGCATTGGTCATCAATTTGGTGGCGCCAATTCGCTGCGTGAAAAATGGCTGCCGGCACTGAAGGATGGAGTGACGTTGGCTGGGCATCATCTGCCTGAGGACGTCTCGTTTGACTGTGCCTTTTATGGCGATCTATTCCGCCCGACGGGCAAGTCGGCAGGCTCGGTGCATGACGTCTCCGATGCGAGTGAATGGGAGGCGCAGTTACTTCAGATGTGGTGGGAAGAGGCCGCGCGGACGTATCCAAACGTTCGCGCCCCCGATGAGGCGACAAAGTCCTGGGTCATGGCCGGGGCACACAAAGCGCTGAGCGCCTTGACGAATGCGAGCTACTTCAGCGGTATTCTGGAAAGCCTGATGTTCAGCGATCTCAGACAGGTATTTCGCTATTTTCATGATCATGTCGTTCGGGCTAAAGCACAGGCCAGTATTGCGAAACTGATCACCGATGACACTCGTGTGATCGTGGCCCATTCACTCGGTTCGGTCGTTGCCTACGAGGCCCTGTGTGCCAACCCCCAGTGGCCAGTTACTCACTTGATTACGCTGGGGTCGCCGCTGGGCGTGCGAAACCTGATCTTTGACGCGCTGGAGCCGACTCCAACCGAGGGAAAGGGGCATTGGCCGGCGGGTGTGGAGTGTTGGACGAATATTTCCTCAGGCGACGATATCGTTGCGCTGACCAAGGCACTTGAACCGTTGTTCATGCCAACCATCGTTGATCTCAGTATCAGTAACGGCGCCAAAGCACACGATGCTTGTCGCTACTTGACGACGCGGGAGGTAGGTCATGCCATTGCTGCCGCCTTCTGATCACTACCGTCGACGTTTAATGGCGACGGGCACCAGTGACTTTCTATACCACGGGCAGCTTTCACGCGTGCCCGATGAGTTGGACACGGTAAAAGCTGCCTTTTCATCACTGAATTACCAGTTGATCGAAACCGGAGTGTCGCCTTCGCGGGTGCAGATGGAGGCATGGGTCGCCGACGCTTGTGCCAGCTGCGACGAGAATGATTTGCTGGTGATCTATTACACCGGCCATGGTGAACGGACGGATCGCTTTTATCTGTTGACCCATGACACCGCGCTAGCATGCGCTGAGTTTGATCGGACCGCCATCTCCATTGACGACATCGCACGAGTCATGGTCAGGGCCAATGCTGAACAAGTGTTGTTGATATTGGACGTGTGTCACGCGGGTGCCGGCGCCGGCGATTTCTTAAAAATCGCCGCGAAGTTGGCAAATACACTTCCTGTCCAGACATCGGCCTACGTGATTGCAGCGGCACGTCATAGTGAGCAGGCCGATGAAGGAGCCTTAAGCGCGGCGTTGGCGTTGGCGCTGAGTAATCCTGACTGTCGATTGGGTGGGGCCAACCAGCCTTACCTGGCGATGGAGGAGGTGATGGAGACGGTTAAACAGTACTTGCGGGTTAACTTTCCCAAGCAGCAGGCACAGTTTTCTTCCATCCATTCAGACGGTATCTGCCTGCTGTTCCCTAACCCCCGCCATCGACCGAATCTCAAAACAGGACTTGATCTGGCCAGTCAGCGGGTGTTCGATCTGCATTGGTCGCCTAAAGCGCGCGGTGTAGAACTGGGCGCTTCCGGTAATTATTTCACGGGTCGAACCAAGGCACTGCAGCAGATAGGCGACTGGCTGGCATTGCCGGATGAGCAAGGACGCGTCCTGGTGGTGACCGGCGGCGCAGGAACCGGTAAGTCCGCTTTATTGGGCCGTGTCGTGACCTTGTCTGCTGCCCCGCGCGACGCGCAGGATGTACAAAGGCAAGCGTTAGAAGGGCATCTCTATGCTCACGTACCTCAGGGTATCGTCGATGTGGCGGTGCATGCTCGGTACAAAGTCCTGGCCGAAATCGTTGAGCAGATAGCGCTTGGGTTCAGTCTTTCCGAGCGTGACGTTGCGTCAGTACTGGACTCGTTGGCTAAGCGCCAGAGAAAGACGGTCATTGTTATTGACGCGCTTGACGAGGCCGATGACAGTCAGGACGTCATACGCCAATTGCTCTTGCCTCTGTCCAAACTCAAGCATGTATTTCTGTTGGTCGGCACACGCCCTGACGCAACGGCAAGCGAGCAGCGCTTTCAGGCCCTGGGCGCTAACACCCTTGAGATCAATCTTGACCAGGCGTGCCATCTTGAGTCCGGCGACGTTGCCTTGTACGTCGAGCGACGGCTCAGGGCCGATGAGGAACCGGAGCGTTACTCGCCTTACCGAGAACAGCCGGAGTTGGCCAGAGAGGTTGCCCTGGCGGTTGCCTCACGTGCAGGGCATGTCTACCTGGTAGCCCATACGGTGGTGCTTGCCTTGTTGAACATTGGGGAAGCAGTCGACACTTCGCAGCCAGACTGGATAGTTCAACTGCCCACGGGCCTTATGCAAGCGTTCAAGCAGTACCTGGCATCGCTGGACAAACGCGCTGCTGGCTTGGATTCGGCCACGGTTTACACGGTTTTGAGCGCGTTGGCGTTCGCTCAAGGGGAGGGCCTGCCCTGGGCCGAGTTGTGGCCTGCTGCTGCCAGTGCATTGAGCAATCGCGTCATAACGGATGAAGACATCATTCAGGTCAGGGACTTTGCCGCCCCCTTCGTTGTTGAGTCCATCGAAAGCGGGCGTTCGGTGTATCGCCTGTACCACGAGCAGCTTGCCGAACAACTGCGTGAGATCGTCGGCAAGCAGCCGTCCGTTTACCGCCTATTGTGGGACGCGTTATTCGCCGCTGTGCCGGTCGACAGCAGTGGAAAACGCATGTGGGCCAACGCCCATCCCTATCTCAAACGCCATGGTTCCTCCTTTGCTGCCAAGGCTGGTGTGCTTGATGAGTTAATCACCGATCCCGAATTTCTGTTGGCCAGCGATCCCGAGATTCTGCGCAGTCACCTCACGCTACGTTCGGCATCGAGTTACTCCCTGGAGCAGACATACCTGAGCCTTTTTGGCACTTTGCGGGAACTCCCTGAGCCAGAACGCAGGCCCTATCTGGCTCTTGCCCTCATGCAAAGGGCTTTGCCGCGCTTGGCGCCAAGCGCTCCCAATGGGTTACGCAGTCAGTGGACGCCTGTCTGGGCGGCCTGGAACCGTCCAAAAAACAGCGGTTTGATAGACGCCCGTGACTCTAGAGTGACGGCGTTGAACACGGGTTTATGGAACCCTGACACGCCGGTCGCTTTAGTCGGGCGTGCAGATGGACTGATTGAAGTGTTCAGGCTCAATGATGGCCACAAATTGGCCAGTTGGGCACCCTTGCGCGATCAGGAAGTGACTCGCCTGGCGCTCACCCACACGCCTGATGGCGAGGTGTTGGTCGCAAGTTGGGGGGAACAACTGGGGGCCACTAACCTTAGGCATCAACAGGATCGATTTGCATTGATGCCGGCCACAGCCCACACCGGGGAAATCACCGCGCTCACGATTATTGAGCAAGAGGGCCGCTACTTTTGTGTCAGTGCCAATGAAGGTAAGCAGTCCCCGGGAAGATGGCCGAAAAGAGCCGTTTGCGAAAACGATCTGTACCTTTGGGATCTTGCTGACTTCAGTTTGGTTCGATACAAAACGCGCGCCTCGCTCGCAACTATTTATCAACTTGTCGCATTCAAATCTCCCGCTGGCATGAGAATTCTGTCGGGTGGAGATACGCATTTTGATGCGGCCAGATGTGCGCCAAGCCTGTGCCTTTGGTCGATGGATCTCGATGTGTTATGGGAGACGCCCGCAACCATTGATAGTGGAGTTGTCGAGTCTATCCATTTGAGGCAGATCGCCGGAATCACCTACGCCGTCACAGTCGATAGCTTGCGCCCTTACAGCGTATGGAGAGCCGATAGCGAACGACTCACGCCGCTCTATTTCGCGAGCGAGGTCGTCGATGACGCGTGGTTGCAGGGTGAGGATATGCCGGTAACCATTCAGGTCCGGCGGGCGGGGTTCTTTGAACGGTTTAGCCTGGACCTGGAAGACGCCTCGGCAAGCGCCATATCGCTGGAGCCTGCATTTCGCATGGACGGTTGCGCCCTTGACGAATTTTGGTCTGACACGTTCACGATCGATGGAACTCCTTGTGTGATCAGCGCATCCGTAGGCTCGGTGAATATTTGGACACTGAGCAGCACGCCCCAACTTGGAGGGGGGACCAAGGAGCTCGACTTTTCTCCGGATAACATCAATTGCATGTACGTCGATGAGCGGTGTGCGGCATCAATTTACGGCGGCACTACGCACGGCGTTCTAGTCGGCGTGGACTCTGCGACTGGACAGCAGACCTGGCAGCGAAAACTGAATGTGCCGCACCGGATCCGCTCGTTATCAGGCTATGTGGATGCGGGAAGGCTCACGTTGGTTGTGGCATCAGAGGGCAGCATCTTTCTCGTGGGTGTCGGCGGCGAGCCTGTCCCAGACAAGATTATTGAGGCAGGGGATCAGGTGATCAAGCTGGATGTCGTATGGCACGACGGCGAGCCTGTAGCCTTTGCGTCTGTCCGGGAGGGACAGGTCAACGCGATTCGTGCCTGGAATTTGCGTACCGGTATTGAGTTAAATACCTTCACAAATCCGACTCGTACAAAGTGGAGTTATCAGCTCACGGGAGGCGAGGAGGATAAGCCATTGCAGAGCCTGGCTTGTCATTCACAGGAAGCGGCTACGCGGATCGTATTTGCCAGTAAATACTCCAAAGTCATGATCGCGCAGTACCCGCCGGTGAGGCATCACGCGCTGGATCCTGAAGTGTTCAGGACACTGCGTATTCCCGGTAGTTATATCGCCCAAGTTCTATCGATTACGCAAAGCGCGGATGGAGAGTTTTTGGCGGCAGGCACTGATGAAGGTCAGATTGCGATGTGGCATGTGCCATCGCTGGAAAGATTCGCCGTACGTCATGACACTCACCTCAAGGGTGATGTGACTGCCCTGGCGTTTTGCGATGAAAGGCCACAATTGCTTTTGGCGTCGGGAGGGGATGATGGTGTCGTCAGGTTTTGGGATGCCGAATTGAATGCACTATTGCAGGTGAACGTTGCTGCGCAGGTTCGAGCCCTGACTTTCTTGGGGGGCGAACGTTTAGTAGTGGCGACACAGCGGGGAATGGTGATGATCAATGTTGAAATCTAGCCAGTCTGCTCGAGGCTGATCCGACGTGATCCCTGTCACTTCTCTCTTCCCCACGGGGCAGAGGGGAGTGGCTTGAATGGGCAGCCAAATTCTAAGCGAGTGCCGCCTGATGTTCGAACCCTTGCCCTGATAAACCGCAGGAACATTGGATCCACATGCGGTATAAACCTCGGACGCTTTAGTTCTTCGAGGCCCCGTTTCTCATGCAAAGCCCTTTGCAACGCCCGCTGTGGCAGGTCTATCTGATCTTTCTGGCACCGATGGTGCTGTCCAACTTCCTGCAGAGTTTTTCCGGCACGCTCAACGGCATTTATGTCGGGCAGATGCTCGGCACTCAGGCCCTGGCGGCGGTGTCGGGGATGTTTCCCATCGTGTTTTTCTTTATCGCACTGGTGATCGGCCTGGGGGCGGGTGCGTCGGTGTTGATCGGGCAGGCCTGGGGTGCCCAGGAAACCGCGATGGTCAAGTCGATTACCGGCGCGACGCTGACCCTTGGCGCGTTGGTGGGCTTGATCGCGGCGGTGTTGGGCAGTCTGTTTGCGCGCCCGGCGTTGCAGGCATTGGGCACGCCGGTTGACGTGCTCGACGACGCAGTCGGCTATGCCCAGATGATGATGCTGATCATGCCGCTGTTACTGGTGTTCATCCTTTACACCCAATTGCTGCGGGGCGTCAGCGATACGATTTCGCCCTTGCTCGCGTTGATGGTCTCGACCCTGGTCGGCCTGTTGCTGACCCCGGCGTTGATTCGCGGCTGGATCGGCCTGCCGCCCTTGGGCATCCAGAGCGCGGTGTACGCGGGCCTGGTGGGGAATGCCTCGGCGATGCTGTTTCTGGTCCTGCGCCTGCGCCATAAAAACCACGTGATGGCGCCGGATCGCGAACTGCTCGCGGCCTTGCGCCTGGACCGCGTCATCCTCGGTAAAGTCCTGCGTATCGGCCTGCCCACCGGCTTGCAGATGGTGGTGCTGTCGCTCTCGGAGCTGGTCATCCTGGCGTTGGTCAATAGCCATGGTTCCCAGGCCACGGCGGCCTATGGGGCGGTGACGCAGATCGTCAACTACGTGCAATTTCCGGCCCTGTCGATTGCCATCACCGCCTCGATCCTCGGCGCCCAGGCCATTGGTGCCGGGCGCCTGGAGCGCATCGGGCCGATTCTGCGTACCGGGTTGCTGATCAACACCTGTCTCACCGGTGGTCTGATCGTGCTGGGCTACTTGTTATCCCACTGGTTGCTCGGGCTGTTCATCACCGATGACGCCGCACGCGTGAATGCCGAGCACCTGCTGCACATCATGTTGTGGAGCATCCTCGTGTTCGGCTTCCAGGCCGTGATCGGCGGGATCATGCGTGCCAGCGGCGTGGTGCTGATGCCGGTGGCGATCTCGATCTTCTGCGTGCTGTGTGTGGAGCTGCCGATGGCATACCTGCTGAATGCGCACTTCGGCCTGGAAGGCGTTTGGATGGCGTTTCCGGTGACGTACCTGGCGATGCTGGGGTTGCAGACCGCGTATTACCGGTTGGTGTGGCGGCATAAACAGATCAAGCGGTTGGTGTGATAAAAGGATGCGCAATTTAAGGACAGAAGGCGTTTAAGTCATGGCAAACCCCTACGCCGAGTTATTTCAAGTCCCTGGCGCCCGGGCTTTTGTATTGGCCGGCATGCTGGCGCGTATGCCGGTGTCCATGACCGGTATCGGCATTATCACCATGCTTTCCCAGGTGCATGGCGGCTACGGCCTGGCAGGCTCGGTGGCGGCGGTATTCGCGTTGGCTACGGCGATTTGCGCGCCACAGGTATCACGGCTGGTGGACCGCTACAGCCAAGGCCGGGTGCTGCCGATTGCCGCGTTGATCGGTGGCGGGGCGCTGCTGATGCTGTTGCTGTGCACGCGGTTGCAGGCGCCGACCTGGACGCTGTTCCTGTCTGCCGCCTTGGCCGGTTGCATGCCGAACATGTCGGCGATGGTGCGGGCCCGTTGGACCGAGTTGTACCGAGGTCAGCCCAAGCTGCAAACCGCCTTTGCCCTGGAGTCGGTGCTGGATGAGGTGTGCTTTATCGTCGGCCCGCCGATTTCGGTGGGCTTGAGTGTGGTGCTATTCCCCGAAGCCGGGCCGCTGGTGGCCGCGTTGTTGCTGGCGGTGGGCGTCACCACGTTCGTCCTGCAACGAGCGACCGAACCCCCGGTGCATGAGCACCACGATCACCATGCCGGCTGGCTGATCGCGTCACCGTCGGTATTGATCCTGATGATCCTCTTGCTGGCCATGGGGGTGATCGTGGGTGTGGTGGATGTGGTCAGCGTGGCGTTTGCCCAACACCAGGGTCAGCCGGCGGCGGCGAGTATTGTGCTGTCGGTGTACGCCATCGGTTCATGCCTGGCGGGACTCGCCTTTGGCACTCTCAAGCTCAAGGCGCCGCTGCCGCGCCAGTTTCTGTTCTGCGGCGTGGCCACGGCGTTGACCACCTTGCCGTTGCTGCTGGTCACCAACATTCCAGGCCTGGCGGTGGCGATCTTTATCTCCGGCCTGTTCTTTGCCCCGACCCTGATCGTGTCTATGGCGCTGGTGGAGCGGATCGTCCCCGCCAGCCGCCTGACCGAAGGCATGACGTGGCTGATCACCGGCCTGAGCATCGGCGTGGCCATTGGTGCCGCCAGTTCCGGTTGGATGATCGACCACTTTGGCGCCGCCAGCGGGTTCTGGGTGGCGTTGGCGGCGGGCGCGGTGGTGTTGGGCTCGGCGGTGTTGGGGTACCGGCGGTTGGGTTAACCAACCCATCGCTGGGCATGCCTCTGCGTTGTGATGTTGCAGGAATGCGTTCAGCGCCTTGATGAACAGGATTTTGCCGAACAGGAAGTTACCTTCGAGGCAGGCCTCTATGGAGCCGATTCAGGCTTTTCGTTTGAGTTGGTCGTTCACGTAATCAGTTCTCCTGAACGCAATGGCTCGATGATTCGGCGCCGAATGCAGTGCTTCAGTGCATTGCCGGGGCCGGGCCTGTGCAACGTGATCATTCTCGCTTTTGCACGGGTTTCCCGGGATTGACGTAACCCTTGATGACCCCTCGCTCCAACCCCTCCACCCGCCGCTAATTTTTCCCTCTCCGGTTCGTTTTATAGGGACGACGTGCCTTTGTGCTTCCTGCCTATTGCTCCGGACTCCAACAAATGAATGCTGAAGACTCCTTGAAACTTGCTCGCCGGTTTATCGGGTTGCCCCTGGAAAAACGCCAGCTGTTCCTGCAAGCACTGCAGAAAGAAGGGGTGGATTTCTCCCGGTTTCCGATTCCAGCCGGGGTGGAGGTGGAGGACCGTCAGGCACTGTCTTACGCACAGCAACGCATGTGGTTCCTGTGGCAATTGGACCCGGCCAGCGGCGCTTACAACCTGCCGGGGGCGGTGAGACTCAAGGGAACGCTGAGCTTAAGCGCGATGGAGCAGGCATTCGCCAGCCTGGTGGCGCGTCACGAGACCCTGCGTACGGTGTTCCAGCGCCAGGCCGATGAGCGCCTGTTGCAAGTCGCCGTTCAACCCTCATTGGCCGTTGAGCAACTCGACCTGACTGACCTGGCCCCGGCGGAACGCGAGCAGGCAGTGAATGACGCAGCCACCCGCCAGTCGCTGCTGCCATTCGACCTGGAGCACGGCCCGCTGCTGCGTGTGCAATTGCTCAAGCTTGGCGCCCAGGAGCATGTCCTGCTGCTGACCCTGCACCACATCGTCTCCGACGGTTGGTCGATGAATGTGCTGATCGACGAGTTCATCCGCTTTTACGACGCCCATGAGCGCAACGAGGCACCGCAATTGCCGGCGCTGCCGATCCAATACAGCGACTACGCCCTGTGGCAACGCCGCTGGTTGGAAGCGGGGGAGCAGGCCCGTCAATTGGAGTACTGGCAGGCGCGCCTGGGCGATGAGCACCCGGTGCTGGAACTGCCGACGGACCGTCCGCGCCCGGCCATGCCCAGCTATCAGGGCACCCGCCATAACTTCGCGATTGAGCCGGCACTGGCGGCGCAACTGCGCGCCTGTGCGCAAAAGCACAACGTCACGCTGTTCATGCTGTTGCTCGGTGCCTTTAATGTGCTGCTGCACCGCTACACCGGCCAGGGCGATATCCGCGTCGGCGTGCCGATTGCCAACCGTAACCGCAGTGAAGTCGAAGGGCTGATCGGGTTTTTTGTCAACACCCAGGTGTTGCGTACCGAGCTGACCGGGCAAACCCGTGTTGCTGAGCTGCTGCAAGGCATCAAAGAGCACGCCCTCGGCGCCCAGGCCCATCAGGAACTGCCGTTCGAGCGTCTGGTGGAAGCCCTGAAAGTCGAGCGCAGCCTCAGCCATACGCCGCTGTTCCAAGTGATGTACAACCACCAGCCGGTGGTGGCCGATATTGCATCGGTCAGTACCGCCTCCGGCCTGGAGCTGGCGTTGGTGGAGTGGCAAGGCCGTACCACCCAGTTCGACCTGACCCTCGACACGTATGAAAAATCCGGCACCCTGCACGCCGCGCTGACGTACGCCAACGACCTGTTTGACGCGCCGTCCATCGCGCGTATGGCCCGGCACTGGATCAGCCTGTTGCAGGCCATGGTTGCCGATGGCGAGCAGCGCGTCGGCGAGTTGCTGATGCTGGCTACCCAGGAGCAGCAGGTGCTGGTTGAGGCCTGGAATCAAACCGCAGAGGCATATCCGACTGAGCGTGGCATTCATCAACTGATCGAAGACCAGGTCCAGGCCACACCCCACGCTCCGGCTCTGGTGTTTGGTGCCCAAACGCTGACCTACGCCCATCTCGATGCCCGTGCCAACCAGTTGGCTCACGCCTTACGCGAACAGGGCGTTGGTCCCGATGCATTGGTGGGGATCTGCGTCGAGCGCTCCGTGGAAATGGTCGTTGGCCTGCTGGCCATTCTCAAGGCCGGCGGCGCTTACGTCCCGCTTGACCCTGAATACCCCCAGGAACGCCTGGCCTACATGATCGAAGACAGCGGCATCCAACTGCTGCTCAGCCAGCACAGCCTGGTACCGTCGCTGCCCACCGAGGGCATCCAGGTGATCACCTTGGACCAGGCGCCTGGCTGGCTTGACGGATACAGCAGCGCATCGCCCGCCGTAGGCATCCATGGGCTGAACCTGGCCTATGTGATCTACACCTCCGGTTCCACCGGCAAGCCCAAGGGCGCCGGTAACAGCCACCGCGCGCTGGTCAACCGTTTGTGCTGGATGCAGCAAGCCTACGGCCTGGACGCCAGCGATACGGTACTGCAAAAAACCCCGTTCAGCTTTGACGTCTCGGTGTGGGAATTCTTCTGGCCGCTGATGACCGGCGCGCGCCTGGTGGTCGCGGCCCCTGGCGAACACCGCGAGCCGGCGCGTCTGATCGAGACCATCGGCCAGCACGGCATCACCACCTTGCACTTCGTACCGTCCATGCTCCAGGCGTTCGTCCATGAGCCGGGCGTACAGGGCTGCACCAGCCTCAAGCGCATCGTGTGCAGCGGCGAAGCCTTGCCACTGGATGCGCAACTGCAAGTCTTCGCCAAGCTGCCCCAGGCAGGGTTGTTCAACCTCTATGGCCCGACCGAAGCGGCCATCGACGTGACCCACTGGACCTGCGTCGACGAAGGCCGTGACGCCGTGCCCATTGGCCGCCCCATCGCCAACCTTGGCACCTATGTGCTCGACGCGCAGCTCAACCCGGTGCCCGCCGGCGTGTCCGGCGAGCTGTACCTGGGCGGCACCGGCCTGGCCCGCAGTTACCACCGTCGCCCGGCACTCACCGCCGAGCGTTTCGTGCCCAGCCCTTTCGGTGACGGTGCGCGTCTGTACCGTACGGGTGACCGCGTGCGCCAGCGTGAGGATGGCGTGATCGACTACCTTGGTCGGCTCGACCATCAGGTCAAGCTGCGCGGCCTGCGCATCGAGTTGGGAGAAATCGAGACGCGCCTGATGCAACACCCAGGCGTGCGTGAGGCGGTGGTGCTGGTGCAGGGCGGCAAGCAATTGGTGGCCTACCTGGTGCTGGAAGGCGAGGCGCCGACCGACCTCAAGGCTTGGCTGCTCAGCAGCCTGCCGGAATACATGGTGCCCACCCACATGGTGCACCTGGCCAAGCTGCCGGTGACCGCCAACGGCAAGCTCGACCGCAAAGCGCTGCCGCTGCCGGATGCCGCGCCGCAACAAGCCTACAGCGCACCGCAAAACCCACTGCAACAAGCCCTGGCAGCGATTTGGAGCGACGTACTCGGCGTCGAGCAGGTCGGCCTGGAAGACAACTTTTTCGAGTTGGGTGGTGATTCGATCATCTCCATCCAAGTGGTCAGCCGTGCGCGCCAGGCGGGGATTCGCCTCAGCCCGCGCGACCTGTTCCAGTACCAGAGCGTGCGCAGCCTGGCCCTCGTCGCCACCTTTGAGCAGGCCAGCGTTATCGACCAAGGCCCGGTCAGCGGCGAGGTGCTGCTGACGCCGGTACAGCA
Organism: Pseudomonas sp. RIT357; assembly: GCF_000632245.1. NCBI lineage: Bacteria > Pseudomonadati > Pseudomonadota > Gammaproteobacteria > Pseudomonadales > Pseudomonadaceae > Pseudomonas > Pseudomonas sp. RIT357. The sequence goes on along the minus strand of NZ_JFYX01000006.1, from coordinate 47,237 downwards.
CAGCTTTTTCGCCCAGGCCATCCCGGCACGTCACCACTGGAACCAATCCTTGTTGTTGACCCCGCGCGAGGCCCTGGACCCGGTGCGCCTGGAAGCGGCGCTGACGCAGTTGATTAACCACCACGACGCCCTGAGCCTGCGTTTTGTGCAGCGTCCCGACGGCTGGCAGCAAACCCACGCTGCGCCCGTCGACGAGCCTGCGCTGTGGCACTCCCATGCCGCCGACGATACGCAACTGGCCGCGCTATGCGACGAAGCCCAGCGCAGCCTCGACCTGACGCAAGGCCCGCTGCTGCGCGCCGCCCTCGTCTCCATGGCCGATGGCACCCAGCGCTTGCTGTTGGTGGTGCATCACCTGGTGGTGGATGGGGTTTCATGGCGCATCCTGCTGGAAGACCTGCAACAGGCTTACCGCCAGGCATCCTTGCCGGCCAAGACCAGTGCCTACCAAACCTGGGCGAACCAACTGCACACCCACGCGCAAACCCTCAGCGAACAACTGCCTTACTGGCAGGCGCAGTCCGTCGACGCCGAGCTGCCGTGCGACAACCCCCACGGCGGGCTGCAAAACCGCTTGGGCTGTAAGCTTGAAACCCGCCTCAACGCCGAGCAAACCCGCCAGTTGCTGCAAGACGCGCCAGCGGCTTATCGCACTCAGGTCAACGACCTGTTGCTGACGGCGTTGGCGCGGGTAGTCAGCCGGTGGAGCGGGCAGGCTGCGGCGCTGATCCAACTGGAAGGCCACGGTCGCGAAGATCTGTTCGACGCCGTCGACCTCACCCGCACTGTTGGCTGGTTTACCAGCCTGTTCCCTGTACGTCTGCAGGCGGACGGCGAGCTGTCGACCTCGATCAAGTCGGTCAAGGAGCAACTGCGTGCCGTGCCCGACAAGGGGCTGGGCTACGGCTTGCTGCGCTACCTGGCTGCGCCTCACGTGCGTGAAGCCCTTGCGGGCCTGGCCGCGCCGCGCATCACGTTCAACTACCTCGGCCAGTTCGATCGCCAGTTCGATGAGTCCGCATTGTTCGTGCCCGCCACCCAAGGCAGCGGCCAGGCCCAAGACCCCGAAGCGCCATTGGCCAACTGGCTGACGGTGGAAGGGCAGGTGTATGGCGGCGAACTGGCGCTGCAATGGGGGTTCAGCCGCGAGATGTTCCAGGCGTCGACCATCCAGCGCCTGGCGGATGATTACACCGCCGAACTCAACGCCTTGATCCAGCACTGCTGCGATACGCCCGCCGGGCAGGTGACGCCGTCGGACTTTGCGCTGGCAACCCTGACCCAACAGCAATTGGATGATTTGCCCGTGGACGGCCCGGCCATCGCCGATATCTACCCGCTGTCGCCCATGCAGCAAGGCATGCTGTTCCACACCCTGTACGAGCCTGAAGTCCAGGCCTATATCAACCAGTTGCGCGTGGACATTGAAGGCCTCGATCTGCTGAGCTTTGGTCGTGCCTGGCAGGCGGCGCTGGATCGGCATGACATTTTGCGCAGCAGCTTCCACTGGCTCGGCCTGGACAGCGCCCATCAAGTGATCCAGCGCCAGGTCGATTTGCAGCTGCACGTGATCGAAGACCCGCATGCTGACCTCGACACCTTGGCCGACGCCGAGCGTCAGCGCGGTTTTGAGTTGAACGCGGCGCCCCTGTTTCGCCTGATGTTGGTGCGCGGTGCCGGTACGGGCTGGCACATGATTTTCACCAGCCATCACATCCTCATGGATGGCTGGAGCAACGCCCAGTTGCTCGGCGAAGTCATTGCCGACTACGCAGGCCACGTTTTGCCCGCACCGTTGGGGCAGTTCCGCGATTATTTGGGTTGGCTGCAGCAGCAAGCCTCGGGCGAAGTGTTCTGGCGCGAAGCCCTGGCACCGTTGCAAGCCCCAACCCTGCTGGCTGAAGCACTGCGCGTGCCGGTCGAAGGGGCGGGCATGGCCGACCATCACACCACCCTGGACAGCCAATTCACCCGCGCGCTCGGCGATTGCGCGCGCCAGCACAAAATCACCCTCAACACCCTGCTGCAAGGCGCCTGGAGCCTCTTGCTGCAACGCTACACCGGCCAGGATTGCGTGGCTTTCGGTGCCACTGTTGCCGGGCGTTCGGCGCCGTTGCCGGGTATCGAGCAGCAACTGGGCCTGTTTATCAACACGTTGCCAATCATCAGCGCGGCCTCGCCGGCCCAGTCCGCCGCCACGTGGCTCGCGGAGCTGCAAGCGCTGAACCTCAGCCTGCGCGACCATGAACATGTACCGCTTTACGACATCCAGGGCTGGGCCGGACAACAAGGTGCCGCACTGTTCGACACCTTGCTGGTGTTTGAAAACTTCCCGGTAGCCGAAGCGCTCAAGCAAGGCGCGCCAGCGGGCCTTACCTTCGGCAAGATGCACAACCATGAGCGCACCCACTACCCGTTGACCCTGGGCATCGAGCTGGGGACCGGCTTGCGCCTGGAGTTCAGCTACGACCGGGCGCGGTTCACCGAGCAACACGTCGCGCAATTGAGCGCCAACCTGCAGCACCTGCTGGCGCAATGGGTGGCGGATATCCACGCGCCACTCGGCACCCTGCAACTGCTGGACAACAGCACGCAAGCCTCTCTGCTCGCCATCAGCCAATCCCCTGGTACTGCGCCGCGGCCAATGCGTGTGCATGAACGCATCGCCACCCAAGCCCAAGCCACCCCTGATGCGTTGGCGGTTCAGGCAGGCAGTGAACGCCTGAGTTACGCCCAGCTCAATCAGCGGGCTAACCGTCTGGCTCACCGCCTGCTGGAGCAGGGTGTCGGCCCGGGCCAACGGGTAGGCCTGGTTTCCCGGCGTGGCCCGCAGTTGATCGTCAGCCTGCTGGCCGTCCTCAAAAGTGGCGCGGCCTACGTACCGCTGGACCCCAACTACCCAGCCGAGCGCCTGAGCTACATGTTGGCAGACAGCCGTCTGAACCTGTTGCTCAGCGAGACCGGCTTGCTGGCTGATCTGCCATTGCCCCATGGGCTCAAACGTGTGGAGTTCAGCGCGCAGGGTGAAGAGCTGGCGGGCTACCCGTTGACCAATCCACCGAACCACGCCGCTGCCGCCGACCTCGCTTATGTGATCTACACCTCAGGCTCCACCGGCCAACCCAAGGGGGTGGCCATCGACCATGCTGCACTCGACCAGTTCTGCGACACAGCGGCCGATTACAGTGCGCTGACGCCTGCCGACCGCGTGCTGCAATTTGCGACGTTCAGCTTCGACGGGTTTGTCGAGCAATGCTACCCGCCGCTGTGCATCGGCGCGGCGCTGATCATGCGCGGCGATGAGCTGTGGGACGCCGGGTTGCTGGCGCAGCAAATCGTCGAGCAGGGCGTGACCCTGGCCGACTTGCCCGCGGCCTATTGGTACTTGCTGGCCAAGGAGTGCGCCGTCGATGGCCGCACCCTGGGCAACTTGCGCCAAGTGCATGTCGGCGGCGAAGCCATGGCCGTGGAGGGCGTACGTGCCTGGCACGAGGCCGGGTTGGGCGACGTTCGTCTGGTGAACACCTATGGCCCGACCGAAGGCACCGTGGTCTCCAGCGTGCATGACTGCCAGCTTGCAGATGCCAATGACGCCTTCGGCATGCCGATCGGGCGGGCGATCGACGGGCGCGCGCTGTACGTGCTGGACAGCGGGTTTGAATTGCTGCCGACCTGCGGCGTCGGTGAGCTGTGCATCGGTGCGGCGGCGGGCTTGGCCCAGGGCTACTTCGATCGCCCGGCGCTGACCGCCGAACGCTTCTTGCCGGACCCGTTCTCCGGCGTGCCGGGATCGCGGCTCTACCGCAGTGGCGACTTGGCTCGCTACAACGACAACGCGGCCCTGGAGTACGTGGGCCGCATTGACCATCAAGTGAAAATCCGTGGGTTCCGGATCGAGATGGGTGAAATCGAAGCCTGTCTGCAAGCCATGCCTCAGGTGCGCGAAGCGGCGGTGATTGCGCTGGACGGGCCGACCGGCGCGCAGTTGGTCGCCTATGTCGTGCCCCAGTCGGATGCCCTGGAGGCGCACGCCTTGACGGCGGCGTTGCGTCAGTCGTTGCCGGACTACATGGTGCCGAGTTTCCTGATGCTGATCGACGTGTTGCCCCTGAGCCCCAACGGCAAACTGGACCGTAAAGCCTTGCCAAAGCCGGATGTCAGCCAACGGCAAAAACACTATGTGGCACCCCGAACGGCCCTGGACATTCAGGTCGCCGAGGTTTGGCAAAACGTGCTGGGGCTGGAACAGGTCGGGCTGGACGATCACTTCTTTGAGTTGGGTGGGCATTCGCTACTGGCCACCCAAGTGGTCGCACGCTTGAAGACGCTGTTGGCCTGCGACCTGACCCTGCGTGACCTGTTTGGCGCGCCGCGACTGGCAGACTTTATCGCGGCGATCTCCACCCGCACCGGGCAGGACACGTCGCCGGCGCGCAGCCCATTAGTGGCTCACGGCGAAAAAACCAGCGCAGCACTGTCCCTGGTGCAACGCCGGCTATGGGTAGTGGAGCAGCTGTCGCAGGCCAGTGGCGCCTATGGCATGCCGCTGGCCGTGCGCTTGCGCGGCGAGTTGTCGGTGCCGCTACTGGTCAGCAGCCTGGCACAGGTGGTTGCCCGCCACGAAACCCTGCGCACGGCCTACATCACCGACGAGGAGGGTGACCCGCAGGCCGTCATCGCCGCGCACGTGGAGGTCGACTTGCCGTTACTGGACCTGTCGTCCCTGGATCCCGCTGAACAGCAGCGCCGGGTCGCGGTCGCCGTTGAGGCGAACACCCGCCAATCCATCAGCCTGCTGCACGCGCCTTTGTTACGTGGACAGGTGCTCAAGCTGGGCCCCACCGAACATGTGTTGCTGTATTCGATGCACCACATCATCTCTGATGGCTGGTCCATGGCGGTGCTGGTCAATGAACTGGTGGGCTTCTATGGCCGGGCGAAGGCGGGGGTCGTTGAGCCGCTGCCGCCGCTGCCGATCCAGTATTCCGATTACGCCCTCTGGCAACAGCAACTGCAACGCACCGGCGTGCTGGCCGCGCAGGCGCGTTACTGGGAACAGGCACTGGCCGGTCACAGCGGCGTGTTGCAACTGCCCACCGACCAACCGCGTCCCCAGGCACCGACCCATGAAGGTCGCGACCTCGGTTTCACGCTGCCCGTGGCCTTGCATGAAGGGCTCAAGGCGGTGTCGGCGCGTGCCGGTGTGACGCTTTACAGCACGATGCTGGCCGCGTTCCAGATCCTGCTGCATCGCCTCAGCGGCAGCGATGACGTGCTGGTCGGTGCCGACGTTGCCGGGCGCCAGCAGCCTGAGCTGGAAGGTCTGATCGGTTTCTTCGTGAACATTCTGCCGCTGCGCTCGACCTTCGTGGCGCAGCAACCGTTCAGCGCTTTCCTGGCCGCCACCCAAGGCACCGCGCTGGACGCTTTCGATCATCAGGACCTGCCCTTCGACATGATTGTGGAGGCCTCGCCGCGCCCGCGCCAACGGGGTTTCAACCCACTGGTGCAGGTGTTGTTCGTGATGAACAACCTGCCGGTGCAGGGTGGCCAGATGGACGGGATCGAGGTTGAGGTACTGCCCACTCGTGGCGGTTACTCCAAGTTCGATATGGCCCTGTTCATCGATGAGGATGCAGGCGGCCTGCACGGTACCTGGCAGTACGCCAGCGACCTGTTTGAACACCAACGCATCGAGTCATTCGTCAACGCCTGGACGGGAATTCTTGAACAGATTGTGTGTGATCCGAACATTCAATTAGGGGATATCACCATGCCTACCAACACCTTGGAACAAACCACGACGCCCGTACCGCCAGCCATCAAGGCCGACAAGCTGGGCAAGTTCCTGAAAAAATCCCAGAGCCGCACCGACAGGCCTGCCGGCGCGTTGATGCGTGAATCGCTGCTGGTACCCGGGCAGGATTTTCCATTGCTGATGGAACCCACTGATCCGGGCCTGGACCTGGTGGCCTGGATCAAGGACAACCGCGCCCTGGTGGAAGAAAAACTGGCCCGCCATGCGGGGATTCTGTTCCGTGGATTTGCCCTGCGCGATATTCATGACTTCGAAGCGTTCGCTGAAGCTGTACAGCCGGGCCTCTATGGCCAATATGGCGACTTGCCGAAAAAAGAGGGCGGTAAGAACACCTACCGGTCCACGCCGTACCCCGAAAAGAAAATGATCCTGTTCCATAACGAAAGCTCCCATCAGGACCGCTGGCCGCGCAAGCAGCTGTTCTTCTGCGAACAGCCATCCCCAATCGGCGGCGCCACACCGGTGGTGGACTGCCGGCAGATGTACCTCAAGTTGCCGGCGGCGATCCGCGAGCGCTTCGAGGACAAGGGGTTGCTGTACGTGCGCACCTTTGCCGACAAGCTCGACGTTTCCTGGCAGCACTTCTTCAAGACCGACGTGCGTGCCGACGTCGAGGCGCGTTGCCGGGCTGCGGGCATCGCGTGGACCTGGCTGGACAACGATGAACTGCAAATCCGCACCCCGTGCCCGGCGATCATCCGGCACCCGGTGACGGGGGAAAAAACCTTCTTCAACCAGGTTCAGTTGCACCACATCTTCTGCCTGGACCCGGATGTGCGCGAAGACTTGCTGGCACTGTTCGGCGAGCAGCGTATGCCTCGGCACGTGTACTACGGCGATGGCTCGCCGATTGAAGACGAAGTCATGGCCTTGGTGGGCGAGCTGTACGAAGCCTGCGCGGTGCGATTCGACTGGCACAAGGGCGATGTCATCCTGCTGGACAACATGCTGGCTGCCCACGCACGTGATCCCTTCGAAGGACCGCGCAAGATCGTTGTGGCAATGGGCGAAATGATTGAACGCAGCGCGCTGCACCTAGCGCATAGCGAGACCGAAAAGGAAGAGGCCGGAGCATGAGTACTGCACAACAGGGAACCGTGGACGCGGGACTGGCGTTGCTGGTCGAGCAGCAACAGCATCTGGACGCACGGCAACAAGGGGCGAGCTGGGGGGATCTGACCCACTGCCTGAAACTGGATATTCGTGGCGAGCTGGACCCGGTGCGCCTGCAACACGCGTTGGATAGCCTGGCGGTGCGCCACGAAGCATTGAGTGCGCAGTTTGCGCCCGTCAGTGGTTATCACGGATTGCGCCAGCGGGTTGCGCCGGCTCAAGCGGTGAGCTTGACCCAGTGGCTCGACGTGGCGTCGCCCCAACAGGTGATTGCACGCCAACAGCAGTGGTTGCAGCAGCAACAGCCGCTGATCGGCGCGTTGTTGCAGCGCCTGGAAACGGACCACTGGCAACTGTTGATCGGCGTTTCGCGTTACGCCGCCGACGCCGGGACCTTGGCCCTGATCCAGCAGGAGTTGTTGGCCGCTTATGGGCAGCAAGGGTTTGAAGAGGACGAGCCGGGGCAGTTTTCCCAGTACCTGGAATGGCGCAGCGAGGTGATCTTCGACGAAGACGCAGACACCGCCAAGGCTTACTGGCAGCAGTATCTGCAAGGGCACGAGGGGCTGCTCAGCGGCCCAGACTTGCCCTATCGCCTGACGTGCGCAGAAGTCCTGCCAGCAGAACGCTTGAGCGTGCCACTGGATCAATCGCTGTTGGCTCGCCTGCGCACGGCGGGGCTGCCGCTGGACGTGCTGATGCACGCCGCCTGGTGGGTACTGCTGGCGCGCATCAGTGGCCGGGAGTCATTCCTGGCGGGGTGGCGGCATGATGCGCGCCTGGACTATGAATTTTTCAGCCACAGCCTGGGCCTGTTCGAGAAAACCCTGCCGTTGGCGATTCGCATTGATCCGGCCAGCACCTTCCGTGAGCTGGTGACCACCTTGGCCGCGCAGTTGGATCAGCACCGCACCTGGCAGGAATACTGGACACCGTTGTCGTTCCCGCAACAGGCCGCGCCTGCGGTCGGTTTTGGCAATCGGTTGGTTTCGGAACCGCGTGAAGTGGCCGGGATGGTTTGGGTGGGCAGCGACCTGCCGGCCCGTCTGCCTGAATTCGAGTTGGCCCTTCAGCTGGAAATCGCAGCGTCTGGCGAACCTCAATGTTTGTCACTGGACTTCAATCCCGCACGCTATACAGCGCCCGCCGTCGAGACGCTGTTGGGCCAGCTCCGCGAGTTGCTCCACAGCATCGCCGACAAACCGGATGAAACCCTTGCACGCCTGAACCTGTTGGGTGCCGACGAAAAGAGCCGATTGCTGGCACTGAACCCGCCGGCGCAAATCATGCAAACGCCGCAGTTGTTGCCGCAACGTATCGCTGCGTGGGCTGATCAGACGCCGGACGCCGTGGCGTTGGTCGCTGCGGGCCAGGCCCTTAGCTACGCAGAACTGGACGCCCGCACCGCGCGCTTGAGTGCCGAATTACTGCGCCAGGGTGTGGGCGCTGGGTCGATCGTGGGCCTGGCGCTGCCGCGCTCGGCGGAACTGGTCGTCGCCATTCTTGCCACCTGGCGTGCGGGCGCAGCCTATCTGCCGCTGGACCCGCAATGGCCAGTGGCGCGCCAGGCTGAAATCGCAGGGCACGCCGCCGCGAGCTTGATCCTGGTGACTCACGCGCCAGGCCAGGACGACCCGCTGACCGCGTTCAAACTGCTCAATCCGGGCGCATCAACCCAGGATGCCACGGTGGCCCCGGCGGTGTCCGTGCAGGCCCGTGACGTCGCCTATGTGCTGTTCACCTCCGGCTCCACCGGCCAGCCCAAAGGCGTGGTGATCGAGCATGGCGCGTTACTCAACTACACCGCGAGCAGCAGCCAGCAACTGGGCCTGTCCGCCTGCCGCCACGTTGCCTTTAGTTCCACGGTAGCGGCGGACCTGGGCAACACCGCCTTGTTCGGCGCGCTCTACAACGGCGCGACCTTGCATATAGCTGACGATGCGACCCTGCAAGATCCCCAGGGCTTCGCCGGGTTCCTGCGGGAAAACAGCATCGATTGCCTGAAAATCGTGCCGTCGCACCTGGCCGCCTTGCTTGAGGCTGATACCGCCGTATTGCCTGACACGCTGGTGCTGGGCGGTGAAGCCATCGGCGCGAGCCTGGTGCAGCGCATTCGCCAGCTGCGGCCCGACTGTCGCGTGTTCAACCATTACGGCCCCACCGAAGCGACAGTGGGTGTGATGGTGCATCCGTTACTGCCTGCGGAAGACGTGTCCCATGGCGTGCCGCTGACCCACGTGCTTCCCGGAAACCAAGTCTTCGTACTGGGCGCCGACGCGCAATTGCTGGCAACGGGTGAACTCGGTGAGTTGTTCATCGGTGGCCACCAGCTGTGCCGAGGCTATTTGCAGGGCGAGGCGGATGCAGACGCGTTTATCCATAGCCCGCTGGTGGACGGCGCGCGCCTTTACCGCACGGGAGACCTGGCCCGTTATCGGGTAGAGGGGGGCGTGCAGCTGTATGGCCGTCGCGATCATCAGGTCAAGGTGCGTGGTTTCCGCATTGAGCTGGCCGAGATAGAGGCGCAGTTGCTGCGTTTGCCCGAGGTCAGTGAGGCCGTGGTGGTGCTGGTGCAAGAGGAGCCGCAAGCGTTTGTGGTAATGCGTGCGGCGACGGCAGAGGACGTAGGGCCTCAATTGAAAAACCAACTGGCCCAGCATCTCCCGGCGGCCATGGTGCCGCGCCAGATTGTGAGCCTTGAACGCATGCCGCGCCTGCCAAACGGCAAGGTTGACCGCAAGGCGCTGCAGCACGCTCAACTTGTGGTTTCCCAGGCGGTGTACGTCGCGCCACGGGATGCGCTTGAAACCCTGTTGTCCACGCGCATGGCCCAATTGGTCGGGTTGGAACGGCTGAGCATCGAGGAGGACTTTTTCGCCGCAGGCGGGCATTCCTTGTTGGTGATCAAGCTGGTGGCAGGCATCCGCAAACTGCTGCAATGCGAGATTCATCCCGGTGTGGTGTTTGATCACCCAAGCGTGGCGGCATTGGCGCGGGAGCTGCGCGAGCGTGAAACTGTCGCTGGGCAGTTGGAGAGAATCGCCCAGGCACGTTTGCGCATGGATGCAATGACACCTGAAGAGAAAGCGGCGCTTATGGAAAAGGCCAGGCAGTTGCAGGCGAGCAAGGAGCAGGGGTAGGGATGTAAAACGGGGCTGGCAATCAGCCCCGTTGTTTAATGGCGGGAACGGTCAAGTGTTGCTTAGTGCTGTTCCCCCAACCAACTCAACACGTCTTCATAAATGCCTGCAACCGCGCTGGTAATGCCGTTCATGCGCAGGAAGTCATGGGTCAGCCCCGACTGCACGTGCAGGCTGACCGCTGTGCCGCTCGCGGCCAGCATCTGGGCGTACGCCTGCCCTTCGTCATACAGCGGATCGTACTGGGCCAGGCTGATATAGGCCGGTGCCAGTGCAGTCAGCCCTTCGGCCAGCAACGGCGAGACTCGCCAGTCCAGGCGCTGTTGGGCGTTCGGGCAATAGTGTTGGTAGAACCATTCCAGCGTGGCCGTTTCCAGCAGGTAATCCTCGGCATAGTGGCGATGGGAATCACGCTGCCGCGAGGTATCAGTGACCGGGTAAAACAGCAACTGGGCCCAGGGTTTGAACGCCAGTTGCTGCGGCGCCTTCACTGCGGTGATCGCCAGGACGGTCGCCAGCGTTGCCCCCACACTGTCACCCGCCAGGGTAATCCGGCGGTTGTCCAGTTGCAGGTTGCCGGCCTGTTCGGCCAGCCAATTGGCGGCGTCGAGGCTGTCATTCACTGCGGTCGGGAAGCTCGCCTGTGGCGCCAGACGGTAGCTGGGCGCGAACACCGCGTACTGACCGCTGGCCGCGAGCCTGCGGCAGATGGAGTCGTGGGAGTCCAGGCTGCCCACCACATAACCGCCGCCGTGGAAGTACGCAATCACCGGCAATTGCGCGGTGCCCGGTGCCCGGTAAAGACGGGCGGGCAGTGCATGGCCATCGCGGGCGGTGACCGTCAGGTGGGTGACCACCACCGACCCCGGCGGGCTGGGGTCGAGAATGGCCGAAGTCTGTTCGAACTCCCGCCGTGCCTGTTCAACACTCAGTGCGTGCATGGGGTGGCTTTTACCGGTCAGGCGACCCATCTGCGCCAATTCCAGAAAACCTTCGAGATCAGGGTCCAGGGGCATTGCATGTTCCTTGTGAAATAGGCTGAAGCGCCGCCCCTGACCATCAGGGGCGGCGACGTTTCAACTGGCTACGGGTTGCAGCGCCAGGTGCTGCAACAGACCCTGAAGCAGGGTCGGGTGGTTAAGCATGTCGTAGTGGCCGGCGGCGATCTGTTCATTGCTCCGGGCGCTGGCCAGGTTCGATGCCGGCTGGTCGGCAAGCGCCTTGGCCCACCAGCAATGGGCTTGCGCCCGGGTGGGCGGCAAGCCGTCCAGTCCCGTGGACAACGCCTTGAGTTTCATCGCTACCTGGAACGTGTGAGCCAGCTCCTCGGTGCTGATTGCGGCATACACCGAACGCGCGGCAGCGCCTGCCTGGACCTGTGCGATCAGTTGCTCCAGCACCGCGCTGTCCGTCGTCGCCCTGACGTCGAAGGCTGGCAAGTCCTCGGCCGCGAGGCCGAACAGTACCGCGAGGAACCCGCGCAAGTCGTCGCTCCAGTCGTCGCTCAAGACGTCTTCGCCAGTGGGCACAAAGCTGTCCACCAGGCCGAGAAACTCCACGCGTTGGCCCTGGCTTTCCAGCTCCTGGGCCACCAGCACCGCGAGGGTGCCGCCCAGCGACCAGCCCACCAGGTGGTACGGGCCGCTGGCTTGCTGCTGGCGGATGTACTGGCTGTAATCGATGGCCATGGACGCCAGGGAATCATCGTTCCACTGGCGGTCCAGCAGCATGCGACATTGCAGGCCGTAGACGCTGCGCTGTCCATCCAGGCGACGGGCCAGGGGCTCGTAGTCGAACACCGTGCCAAAACCGGCATGCAGGCAGAACAACGGCGAGCTGTGCGTCGTTTCACTGTTGAGCAGTAGCAGCGGATTCAGGCTGGCATCGTCTTCGGCAAACCCGGACAGCTCAGCGATGGTGGGTTTGCCGATCATGTCCCGCAGTTTCAGTTCGATGCCGATATCCGGCTGGCTGCGCACCTTCGACAGCACTTTAAGAATGCGCAGCGAGTCGCCGCCCAATTCAAAGAAGTTGTCGGTGACGCCTACGCTCTCCAACTCCAGCACCTCCTGCCAGATCGCTGCCAGTTGTGCCTCCAACGCATTGCGCGGTGCAACGAAGGCGCGGCCTTTGAAGTCCGGGTCAGGCAGGGCCAGGCGGTCCAACTTGCCGTTGGGGTTGAGCGGGAAGGCCGGCAGCGCGAGGATTTGCGCCGGCACCATGTAGTCGGGCAATTCCACCTGCAAAGCCGCACGCAGACGTTCGCCCAGCCCGGCCGAAGCGTCGGCCACCACGTAACCGATCAGTTGCTTGCCGCCGGCCGTATCGCGGGCGACCACCACGGCGTCTTGCACGTCGGGGATCTCGCGCAGGCGTGACTCAATTTCTCCCAGTTCGATACGGAAACCGCGGATTTTCACCTGGTTGTCCAGGCGGCCAAGGTAGTCGATCACGCCGTCGGGGCGTTGGCGTACCAGATCCCCGGTGCGATACAGGCGTGTGCCGTCGGCAGCGAACGGGTCAACCACAAACCGTTCCGCGCTCAGGCCGGGCCGCTGGTGATACCCACGGGCAACGCCTTCGCCGCCGATGTACAACTCGCCCGCCACGCCATCGGGCACGGGGTTGAGGTGTTCGTCCAGCACATACAGGGTACGTTCACCGACGCGGGTGCCGATCGGCGCGTACACCGCGTTGCAGCGTTCGTCGGCACTCACTTTCCACAGCAGCGGGGTAACCACGGTTTCGGTGGGGCCGTATCCGTTGGTCAGGTACTGCGGCTTGAGCACGCGTTTGACCAGCTCGAAGTTGGCCTCGGCCACCGCGTCACCGCCGAAGCAGTAGATGCGCACGGGCGGTGGTGCATCGGTTTGGCTGTCGCCGTACTCGGCCAGCTGTTGCAGATACGCCGGAGGGAAGCAGGCGATGCTGATGCTGTGGGCGTGCAGCGCCTGCCAGGTTTCTTCCGGTGTCCACAACTGGTTACCCCGCACCACCAGGCACCCGCCGCTTTGCAGTGTCGACAGCCAACGCTCCTGGGCACCGTCGAAGGCGAACGACATGAACAGCAATTCGCGGGTGCCGCTGTCCATCTCGTAACGCTCGGCAATCGCTTGGCAATGCATGCGAATTTGCCCATGGGTCACGGCGACGCCCTTGGGCTTGCCGGTGGAGCCCGAGGTGTAAATCAGATAAGCCAGGTTATCGTCGTGCACCTGCGGCGCCGGGCACGTCGCCGGCCAGTCCGACAGCGGCAGGCGATCCAGGTCGATAAGCGTCGCCTCGCCCAGGCCGTCGAAGCGCGACCGCAGCGAGTGCTGGCTGATCAGTACGCTCATGGCAGAGTCTTCGACGATCCACTGCACGCGGTCCTGCGGGTAGTCAATGTCCAGCGGCACGTAGGCGGCGCCGGTTTTCATGACGCCATAGAACGCGACAATGACGTCCACCGAACGCTCCAGAGCGACGCCAACGAACATCTCCGGCCCGATGCCCTGGGCCATGAGGCAGTGGGCCAGGCGGTTGGCCCGGGCATCCAGTTCGCCGTAGCTCACCTCGATCCCGTCGCACACCACCGCCACTGCGTCAGGGCGCTCCAGTGCGTGTTGACGGATCACCTGTGCCAGGTGGGCGCGTGGTGCCATGGCTGGGCTCAGCACGTTACGTTGCAGCAACAGTTGCTGTTCGGTGCCTGCCAGCATAGTGAGGCTGCCGACGTTGGCCTGGGCGTTGTTCAGCAGTTCCAGCAGCAGGGTTTCAAAGCTGCGCAGGATTTGTGCGGTGGCGGCCTCGGTAAAGCGGTTGCGCAGGTACAGGAACTCGATCTTCAGGGTGTCGCCGAGGTTGATCGCCAGGTCCATGGCAAAGTTGGTCACATCGCGGCTGCTGACGTCGCCAAAGCTCAGGCGTTCTTGCCCGGCTTCCTGCAGGCGTTCGTCCACCGGGTAGTTTTCAAACACCAGAATGCTGTCAAACAGCGGCTGGCCACCTTGGCCCGACCAGCGTTGTACGTCCGCCAGGGACGCGTGCTCGTGGTCGCGCACTTCCAGGTTATAGGCCTGCAACGCTTGCAGCCATTGGGCGACGGGCATGTGCGGTTGCGGGGTCTGGATAATGGGCAAGGTGTTGATAAACAGCCCGAGCATGTCCTCCGAGCCTGGCAGGCTGGCTGGACGACCCGCGACCGTCGCGCCGAAGCACACGGTGTCCTGGCCGGTATAGCGCTGCAACAGCAGTAACCACGTGGCCTGGATCAGCGTGTTCGGGGTGACGCGCAGACGTTGGGCCTGCTCACGCAAGTGTGCGGTTTGCAGCGCATCCCAATTCAGATACAGCGCCGCGTGGCCTTCCAATTCCATGGCCGGTTTGGGCGACAGGCTGTTGGCGAGGGACGAGGTGCCGTTCAAGTCCTGGAGCTTGGTTTTCCAGAACTGCTCCAGTACCGCCTGGGATTGATCTTGCAGCCAGCGGATGTAATCGCGGTAATGCCCGCGTTTGGCCGGTGCGGCCTGGCCGTTGTAGATCGCGAAGACTTCACCCAACAGCCGCGAGTTGGACCAGCCGTCCATGAGGATGTGGTGGCTGGTCCAGATCAGGTAGTGCGTCTGCGGGTCGAGCTGCACCAGGGTCAGGCGTGTGAGCGGCGCACGCAGAAGTTCGAAGCCACGGGCGCAATCCTGGCTCGCGAGCACCTCCAGGTCTTGGGCGTTGACGTCCCGTTGCTGCCAGTCGAGTACGTCGACAGGCATCGTCGCCGCGCGATAGACCACTTGCAGCGGTTCGGCCAGTTGGTTGTCGGCCCAGAACCCGGTACGCAGGATTTCATGGCGCTCAATCACGGCGTTCCAGGCTGCGGTGAACCGCGCAACGTCCAGGCCGGTGACCGAGACGGCCATCTGGTTCACGTACAGTGCGCTTTCCGGTGCCTCCAGTGTGTGGAACAGCATGCCCTGTTGCATCGCCGACAACGGGTAGACGTCTTCGACTTGTGGCAACGGCACCGGCAGGCGATCCAGTTGTGCCTGGCTGATCCGCGCCAGCGGGAAGTCGGATGGCGTGACCCCCACGTTGGCGGTGTCGCAGCAATGCTCGATCAGGGCCAGCAGCTCGCGCTTGAGGTCATCGGCCAGGTGCGCAATGGTCGCTTCGTCGAACATCTCCCGGCTGAATTGCCAGCCTAGGGTCAGTTCATCACCGTATACCTGGCCATTGAGGCTCAGCCAGTTGCCCAGTGGCGCATTCAGCGCCTGCTCACGGCCGCTGCCTTCGGCGGCAGGGGCCAGCAACGAGCCCTGACTGGCATCGAAACTGCCGTCGAACTGGCCAAGGTAGTTGAACGTGATGCGTGGTGCCTGCAAGGCGCCGAGGCTGGCCCGTGCCTGCGGCGTGCCCAGGTAGCGCAGGGCGCCATAGCCAAGGCCTTTGTCGGGGATTGCCCGCAACTGTTCCTTGATCTGCTTGATGGAGTCGCCAAGGTTGGCGGCCGGCACGAGCTTGACCGGGAACAGGCTGGTGAACCAACCCACCGTGCGGGTCAGGTCGATGTCATCGAACAGGTCTTCGCGGCCATGACCTTCCAGCTCGATCAGGCAGTGCGGGGCGCCGGTCCAGCGGCTGATGACACGTGCCAGGGCCGTCAGCAGCAAGTCGTTGATCTGCGTTCGATAGGCCTTGGGCGCCTGTTGCAGCAATTGCTTTGTCTGCCGGGCGTCGAGGTGGGTATGCAGCGTGTGGCTGTGGCGATTGTCCAGGCTGCCATGGGGACGTTCGCATGGCAGGTCGGGCGTGTTGGTGTCGAGTTGCGCCAGCCAGTAGTTCAGTTCGTCCTGGGACGTCTGGTTTTGCGCGCGGCGTTGCAGGCGCTCGGCCCAGGCCTTGACCGAACTGGTGCGGGCCGGCAGCTGCACCGGCTGCTGGTCGCTGACCTGTTGATAGGCGTTTTGCAGGTCTTCAAAAAGAATCCGCCAGGACACGCCATCCACTGCCAGGTGGTGGATCACCAACAACAAGCGCTGGGTACCGTCAGCCAAGTGGATCAACAAGGCGCGGATCAGCGGGCCGTGTTGCAGGTCGAGGCTGCCTTGGGCTTGATCGCACAGGTCCGACAATTGCTCGGCGGTGGCGTCAATCTGTTGCAACTGCCAGTCGACCATTGGCCGGTACTGTGCGCTCCAGCCGCCGGGGTGTTGCGCAAAGCTCAAACGCAGGGCGTCGTGGTGCTCAATCACCGCGTGCAACGCCCGTTGCAGTGCCTCGGCCACCAGCGGTTGCGCAGGTTGGAGCAGTACCGACTGGTTCCAGTGATGGCGCTCAGGGATCGCCGTTTCAAAAAATACCTGGTGAATCGGCAGCAACGTGAGCGGGCCGGTGGCTGGGCCTTGATCGATCACCTGGGCACTTGCGCCGATACGGGCCACGCTGGCCAGGCCTTGCACGGTCTGGTGTTGGAACAGTTCCTTGGGTGTAAAGGCGATGCCTTGCTGGCGGGCGCGGCTGACCACCTGGATGGAGATGATGGAGTCACCGCCCAGTTCGAAGAAATTGTCGTTCAGGCCGACGCGTTCCAGTTTCAGCACGTCTTGCCAGATGGCGGCGATCTGCTGTTCCAGCGGGCTCTGCGGCGCCACGTAGGCTTTTTGCAGCAGGTTTGCATCAGGTTTCGGCAGGGCCTTGCGGTCCAGTTTGCCGTTGGGGCTCAGGGGCAGTTGGTCGAGGAAGATCAACTGGGCCGGCACCATGTAGTCGGGCAAGTGTTCGCTCAGGCGGTGTTTGATGTCGCTGCGCAGGTCTGCGGCGTCACGGGCTTGAGCGGGCACGGCGTAGGCGACTAACTGCCCGTCAGCCGCGATCACCACCGCTTCGCGCACGCAGTCCAATTCCATCAGGCGGGTTTCGATTTCCCCCAGTTCAATGCGCAGGCCACGGATTTTTACCTGGTGGTCGATACGGCCACGGTATTCGATCACGCCGTCGGGGCGGTAGCTGGCCAGGTCGCCGGTGCGGTACAGGCGTTGGCCATCACCGAACGGGCTGGTCATGAAGCGCTCGGCGGTGAGGGCAGGGCGGCGGTGGTAACCGCGCGCCAGGCCTTCGCCGCCCAGGTACAACTCGCCGATGACACCGGCGGGCACCGGTTGCAGTTCGGCATCGAGGATGTAGGTGGTGAGGTTGGCGATCGGCTGGCCAATCGGCACGCTGGCCTTGCCTTCCTCGCGGCAGGTCCAGTGGGTTACGTCGATGGCGGCTTCGGTGGGGCCGTAGAGGTTGAACAATCCGGCGTTCGGCAGCTTGGCGAACACCTGTTGTTGGGCGTCCACAGGCAAGGCTTCGCCGCTGCAGATGATGCGTGTCAGGCGGGTGCACTGGGCGACCTGTTCGTCCAGCAGGAACACCTGCAGCATCGACGGCACGAAGTGCAGGGTCGTGACCTGGTAACGCTGAATCAGGCTGATCAGGATGGCCGGGTCGCGATGATCGCCAGGCCCGGCAACGGCCAAGCGTGCGCCGGTCATCAGCGGCCAGAAGAACTCCCACACCGACACGTCGAAGCTGAACGGGGTCTTTTGCAGCACCGTGTCGTCGGCGGTCAACCCATAGGCCTGTTGCATCCAGCACAGCCGGTTGGTCAGGGCCGAATGCCGGTTGCCGGCGCCTTTGGGCTTGCCGGTGGAACCTGAGGTGTAGATGACGTAGGCCAGGTTTTCACCGTCAACGGCGACCTCCGGGTTGGTGTCGGCATAAGCGCTGACGTCCAGTTGATCGAGGGCCAGCACCGGCAGCGCAGCCGGAATCGGCAACTGCGTGAGCAGGTGCTGCTGGGTCAACAGCAGGCCAATGCCGCTGTCCTCGATCATGTAGCTGAGGCGGTCCTGCGGGTATTCCGGGTCCAGCGGCACATAGGCGGCGCCGGCCTTGAGCACGGCGAGCAGGCCGATGACCATCTCCAGGCTACGCTCGGTGGCGATACCGACCAGTGCATCGGGGCCGACGCCCAGTTCCATCAGCTTGTGGGCGAGCTGGTTGGCGCGCTGGTTGAGCTGGTGATAGCTCAGCTGTTGATCGCCGAACACCAGCGCCGTGGCATTGGGTGTGGCCGCCACTTGGGCTTCGATCAGTTGCTGGACGCTGTGGTGCAGCGGGTAGTGGGTGGCGGTGGCGTTCCACGCGCTGACAATGTGCTGCTGCTCGGCGTGGTCGAGCATCGCCAAATCTGCAACTCGCTGTTGTGGGTCGGCAATCAGGCTGTGCAGCAGCTGTTGCCAATGCCGCCCAAGGCGCTCGATGGTGGTGGCGTTGAACAGGTCGGTGGCGTAGGTCAGGGTCGCGCTCAAGCCTTCGGCCGATTCGCTGGTGCTGAGGGTCAGGTCAAATTGCGAGGTGCTGCCTTCCCAGTCCAATCCCTCGACCTGCAACGCCGAAGGCAGTGACGGACGTTCGGTGGCGCTGGGTTTGTCGGCACTCTGGTGGTTGAACATCACTTGGAAGAGCGGGTTGTGGCTGAGGCTGCGTTCCGGTTGCAAGGCCTCCACCAATTGTTCGAATGGCAGGTCCTGATGCGCCTGGGCATCCAGTGCATGTTGCTTGACCTGTTGCAGCAGAGCCTCGACCCGCAGGTGCGAGCTGAACTCGGCTTTCATGACTTGGGTGTTCACGAAGAAGCCAATCAGCCCCTCGGTTTCGACCCGGTTGCGGTTAGCAATCGGCACACCGACGCGGATATCGTTTTGGCCGCTGTAGCGGTGCAACAGGGTCTGAAAAGACGCCAGCAACAGCATGAACGGCGTCACGCCAACGCGATGGGCAAAGGCGTGCACGGCATCGCCCAGGCCAGGCGCCAGGGTGATTGACAGGTGGGCACCTCGGTAGCTTTGTTCCGCCGGGCGCGGGTGATCCGTCGGCAACTCCAATACGCTGTGTTCACCGGCCAACTGGCCGGTCCAGTACGCCAGTTGACGTTCGCGCTCGCAGGCTTGCATCCATTGCCGTTGCCAGGCGGCATAGTCGGCGTACTGGATGGGCAACGGTGCCAGTGCGTGAGGCTGTCCAGACTGGGCGGCGCCGTACAGGCTGATCAGTTCCTCCACCATCAACTGCACCGACCAGCCATCGGAAACGATGTGGTGCTGGGTCAGTACCAGTACATGTTCATCGTCCGCCAGGCGCAGCAGCCTGACCCGCAGCAGCGGGCCGTTTTGCAGGTCGAACAGTTGCCGGGTTTCGTGCTCCACAAAGGCCTTGATCGTGGCGTCGTCCGGCGTGCCGTTCAGCGTCTCGACCACCAACGCCAGCGGTGCCTGGTCGGCGATGATTTGGCGGGGTTGTTCGTTGTCCACCACGAAGGTGGTGCGCAGTGCTTCGTGACGCGCGATCAGTTGATTGAACGCGTGCTCCAGCGCCGCGACATCCAGCGCGCCCTTGAGGCGCAGGGCGGCCGGCAGGTGGTACGCGGCGCTGTGCGGGTCCAATTGCCAGAGGAACCACTGGCGCTCCTGTGCGTAGGACAGGGGCAGCGATTGAGTGCGTTCGACGGGCACCAATGGCAGCTCATGCTGCCGCGCGCGACCGTCCAGGCCGGCGACGAAATCCCCCAGCACGCTGCGTTCGAACAGGCTGCGCAGGGCCACATCCAGCCCCAGGGCCTGACGCACCCTGGAGATGATCTGGGTTGCCAGCAACGAATGGCCGCCCAGTGCGAAGAAGTCATCCGTGAGGCCCACCTGCTCAAGGTTGAGCACGCTTTGCCAGATTCCGGCGACCTGGATTTCCAGGGCCGTTCGCGGCGCCACATAGTGGTTTTGCTGTTGGCTGGCATCCGGCTTGGGCAGCGCTTTACGGTCCAGCTTGCCGTTCGGGCTCAGGGGCAATACATCAAGGAACATCAGGAAGCCCGGGACCATGTAGTCCGGCAGCACGGCTGCCAGCGCGGCTTTGATCGACTGACGCAGCTCTGCGTGCGGCACGGCCGTGGCCTCGGGCACCACATAACCCACCAACTGCAAACCGCTGGCGGCCGGTTGGGCGAGGACGATGGCGTCTCGCACCATGTCGTGCTCCAGCAGTCGGGCTTCGATTTCGCCCAACTCGATACGGAACCCGCGAATCTTCACCTGATGGTCGATCCGGCCGACGTACTCGATCACCCCGTCGGGGGTGTAGCGCGCAAGGTCGCCGGTGCGGTACAAGCGGCCGCCACTTTGGCTGAACGGGTCGGGCATGAAGCGCTCGGCCGTCAGGTCCGGGCGATTGAAATAACCCCGCGCCAGCAACTCGCCGCCGATCACCAGTTCGCCCACCACGCCAATCGGCGCCGGGGCACCGCTGTCGTCCAGCAGGTAAATGCTGCGTCCGGCCAGGACCTTGCCGATGGGCATAGTCAAGGGCGTAGGGCGTGCGCGGGTTACATAGTCGGTGCAATCAAGGGCCGTGACCGTCACCGTGGCTTCAGTCGGGCCGTAGGTGTTGAGTAATTTGACGTGGCCAAGGCCGGCCTGGCTCCACGCGGCGAGGCCTTCTGGCGGCATGGCTTCACCACCGGCGTGCACTTGCTTGAGGCGCCCGTAATCCCGTGGGCCAGCCGCGGCAAAATCCTTGGCCAGCAGGTTCCAGTAGGCCGTGGTGAGGTCGACCACGCTGATCTGGTGCTTGATCAGTGCGTGGTAGAAGGTCTCGGTGTCCCAGATTTCGGTACCGCGCAGCACCACCGACGCGCCGCAGATCAGGGCCGGGTACAACTGCTCGACGAAGCCGTCGAAGTTGAAGGTGGAAAACTGCAGGATGCGGTCGCCGCCATTGAGATTGAAGAACCCCAACGACACGTAGGCATGGCGAGTCAGCGAGGACTGGTTGATGCCCACGCCTTTTGGCCGGCCAGTGGAGCCGGAGGTGAACATCACATACGCAAGGTTATCGGCATGGGCACGATTGACCAGGTTGCTGTCGTCCAGATCGACCCAGGCTTGGTTCTGGTCCAGGCACAGGTGCGCCACCTCGGCAGGAATCGTCAGGCGTTCGCGCAAGTGGCTCTGGGTCAGCATCAGTTGCGTGCCGCTGTCTTCGATCATGCACAGCAACCGATCCTGCGGGTATTCAGGGTCCAGAGGCACGTAGGCGCCACCGGCCTTGAGCACCGCCAGCAAGCCGATGATCATGTCCAGGCCGCGCTCCACGGCAATCCCCACCAGCACGTCGGGCCCGACGCCCAGGCTCACCAGATGGCGAGCCAGGCGATTGGCCTGGGCGTTGAGTTCGGCGTAACTCAACTGGCGGTCTTCGAAGAGCAAGGCCGGGGCTGATGGTTGCTTCGCCACCTGGGCTTCAAACAGCTGATGAACCCGTTCTTCACTTGGGTAATCGAGGGTGGCACTGCTCCAGTCATGGAGCATCAGGTGCCGTTCTTCACGCCCAAGCATGTCCAGTTCACCCAGGCGTTGCTGCGGGTTACGGACGATGGCCTGCAACAGGTTTTGCCAATGCCCGGCCAGGCGCTGGACGGTTGAGGCTTCAAACAGGTCGATCGCATAGGTGAGGGTGGCCAGCAGATCGTCGGCGGACTCGGTGGTGTCCAGCGAGAGGTCAAACTGGGTGCTGGGTAGCGTGCCTTCCAAGACTTCAAGGCTCAGGCCGGGCAGGCTGACGTTGTTTTGCGGCTGCACGCTGGCATGGTTGTACATCACCTGGAACAGCGGGCTGTGGCTGAGGCTGCGCTCCGGTTGCAGGGCTTCCACCAGTTGCTCAAAGGGCAGGTCCTGGTGAGCCTGGGCTTGCAAGGCGTGGTGTTTGACCTGTTGCAGCACGTCGACAAACCGCGCCTGGCCGTTGAGCTCTGCGCGCAGCACCTGGGTGTTGACGAAAAACCCGATCAGCCCTTCGGTTTCCACGCGGTTGCGGTTGGCAATCGGCACACCGACACGGATGTCGGTTTGCCCGCTGTAGCGGTGCAACAGGGTTTGGAACGAGGCCAGCAACAGCATGAACAACGTCACGCCTTGCTGCTGGGCCAATTGCTTGAGCGACTGATTCAGCTCGTGGCCCAGCGCCAGTTCCAATTGGGCGCCGCGGTAGCTTTGCTCCGACGGCCGGGTGTGGTCGGCGGGCAGTTCCAATACCGTCTGCTCGCCACCCAACTGTTGGGTCCAGTAGGCCAGTTGGCGCTCGCGCTCTCCGGCCTCCATCCACTGGCGCTGCCACACGCCATAGTCGGCGTATTGGACGGGCAGGTCAGGCAGGCTGACGGGTTGCTGCTGGCTGAAACCGGCGTACAGGGCAATCAGCTCCTGGATCATCACGTTGATCGACCAGCCATCGGAGACAATATGGTGCTGGGTGAGGATCAGGACGTGATCGTCATCCGCCAGTTTCAGCAGTTTGACCCGCAGCAGCGGGCCATGCTGCAAGTCGAACAACTGCTGGATTTCGTGTTCAACACACGCCTGGATCGCCTGCTCGTCTGCGCCCAGCCGTGACTCGACGGTGATCGCCAGCGGAGCGTGGGCGGCGATCCGTTGGACGGTACGCTCGCCGTCCTGGGTGAACGAGGTGCGCAGGCTTTCATGGCGCTCGATCAGGTGCTCAAAGCTGTGCTGCAGTGCCTGGGTGTCCAGATGGCCGCGCAGGCGCAGGGCCGCCGGGATGTGATACGCGGTGCTTTGAGGGTCCAGTTGCCAGAGGAACCACTGGCGTTCCTGAGCGTAAGACAGGCGCAGCGGCTGGTCGCGCGCGACCCGGACCAAGGGCGGCTCGTGGCGGACCGGTTCTTGCGCCAAGGTGGCGACGAACGCCTGCAAGGTGCTGCACTCGAACAGGCTGCGCAGGGGCACATCGGTGTTCAGGGCATGACGCACACGGGAGACGACCTGGGTAGCCAACAGTGAATGTCCGCCCAGCTCAAAGAAGTCATCGTGCAGGCCGACGGCTTCACGCTTGAGCACGTCTTGCCAGATGGCGGCGATCTGCTGTTCCAGCGGGCTCTGCGGCGCCACGTAGGCTTTTTGCAGCAGGTTTGCATCGGGTTTCGGCAGAGCCTTGCGGTCCAGTTTGCCGTTGGGGCTCAGGGGCAGTTGGTCGAGGAAGATCAACTGGGCCGGCACCATGTAGTCGGGCAAGTGTTCGCTCAGGCGGTGTTTGATGTCGCTGCGCAATTCAGCGGCGTCACGGGCTTGAGTGGGCACGGCGTAGGCGACTAACTGCCCGTCAGCCGCGATCACCACCGCTTCGCGCACGCAGTCCAATTCCATCAGGCGGGTTTCGATTTCCCCCAGTTCAATGCGCAGGCCACGGATTTTTACCTGGTGGTCGATACGGCCACGGTATTCGATCACGCCGTCGGGGCGGTAGCTGGCCAGGTCGCCGGTGCGGTACAGGCGTTGGCCATCACCGAACGGGCTGGTCATGAAGCGCTCGGCGGTGAGGGCAGGGCGGCGGTGGTAACCGCGCGCCAGGCCTTCGCCGCCCAGGTACAACTCGCCGATGACACCGGCGGGCACCGGTTGCAGTTCGGCATCGAGGATGTAGGTGGTGAGGTTGGCGATCGGCTGGCCAATCGGCACGCTGGCCTTGCCTTCCTCGCGGCAGGTCCAGTGGGTTACGTCGATGGCGGCTTCGGTGGGGCCGTAGAGGTTGAACAATCCGGCGTTCGGCAGCTTGGCGAACACCTGTTGTTGGGCGTCCACAGGCAAGGCTTCGCCGCTGCAGATGATGCGTGTCAGGCGGGTGCACTGGGCGACCTGTTCGTCCAGCAGGAACACCTGCAGCATCGACGGCACGAAGTGCAGGGTCGTGACCTGGTAACGCTGAATCAGGCTGATCAGGATGGCCGGGTCGCGATGATCGCCAGGCCCGGCAACGGCCAAGCGTGCGCCGGTCATCAGCGGCCAGAAGAACTCCCACACCGACACGTCGAAGCTGAACGGGGTCTTTTGCAGCACCGTATCGTCGGCGGTCAACCCATAGGCCTGTTGCATCCAGCACAGCCGGTTGGTCAGGGCCGAATGCCGGTTGCCGGCGCCTTTGGGCTTGCCGGTGGAACCTGAGGTGTAGATGACGTAGGCCAGGTTTTCACCGTCAACGGCGACCTCCGGGTTGGTGTCGGCATAGGCGCTGACGTCCAGTTGATCGAGGGCCAGCACCGGCAGCGCAGCCGGAATCGGCAACTGCGTGAGCAGGTGCTGCTGGGTCAACAGCAGGCCAATGCCGCTGTCTTCGATCATGTAGCTGAGGC
The DNA here is from genome assembly GCF_000632245.1 of Pseudomonas sp. RIT357. Lineage (NCBI taxonomy): Bacteria > Pseudomonadati > Pseudomonadota > Gammaproteobacteria > Pseudomonadales > Pseudomonadaceae > Pseudomonas > Pseudomonas sp. RIT357. The sequence goes on along the minus strand of NZ_JFYX01000006.1, from coordinate 22,951 downwards.
GGTCCTGCGGGTATTCCGGGTCCAGCGGCACATAGGCGCCGCCGGCCTTGAGCACGGCGAGCAGGCCGATGACCATCTCCAGGCTACGCTCGGTGGCGATACCCACCAGTGCATCGGGGCCGACGCCCAGTTCCATCAGCTTGTGGGCGAGCTGGTTGGCGCGCTGGTTGAGCTGGTGATAGCTCAGCTGTTGATCGCCGAACACCAGCGCCGTGGCATTGGGTGTGGCCGCCACTTGGGCTTCGATCAGTTGCTGGACGCTGTGGTGCAGCGGGTAGTGGGTGGCGGTGGCGTTCCATGCGCTGACCATCTGATGTTGCTCGGCGTGGTCGAGCATCGGCAGTTCGGCCAGTCGCCGTTGCGGCCCGTCAACGAGGCTTTGCAGCAAGCGCAGCCAGTGCTGTCCCAGGCGTTCAATCGTCGCCGCGCCGAACAGTGCCGTGCTGTACTCGATGCTCGCCGTGATCTGTTGTGGCGTGTAGTCCACGTCCATCGACAGGTCGAACTTGGCCTCATGTTGCGCCACCGGCAGGAACGCCAGGCTCAGCTCACCCAGCGTCAGAGCGGCCGGTTGATCCTGGCTCACCCGCCAGTTGAACAGGGTCTGGAACAACGGGTTGGCCTGGGTGCTGCGTTGCAGCTGCAAGCGCTCGATGATCAGTTCAATCGGGTAGTCGGCATGTTCCATCGCCGCCCGCGATTGCTGGCGCAGCGCTTGGAGAAACTCGCCTGTGGTCAGGTCGTCGGTGAGTTGCGTGCGATAGATCTGGCTGCTGACGAAGAACCCCACCAGGTCCTGGGTCTCGCTCTGATTACGGCTGGCATTCGGCACGCCAACGGTGAAATCCTGCTGGCCGCTGTAGCGACTGAGCAGCAGTTGCCAGGTGCCCAGCAGCACGATAAACGGCGTCAGGTCCTGTTGCTGGCAGAAGCTGTGCAACTGTTGGCTCAGGGCTGTGGGCACTGACAGTTGAAGATTGCCGGCACGGTGTTGTTGTTCGGCATTGCGGGGGAACTCGGTAGGCAGGTCCAGCGTGGGAATCTCCCGTCCCAGGTAACCCGCCCAATAGTCGGCGGCCCGCTGTTGTGCCGGCGTGTTCGGGTACTCCTCGCGCTGCCAGCGGGCGTAGTCGGCGTACTGGATGGCAGGTCGCGCCAGCGGCGTGGTATCGCCCTGGCAGGCGCGTTGGTAAGCCTGGATCAGGTCGTGCATCAGGATCGGGTTGGACCAGGCGTCCGAGACGATGTGGTGCATGTTCAACAGCAGGATATGGTCGTCGCGCTCAAGGGTGATCAGGGTGGCGCGAATCAGTGGGGCGCGTCCCAGGTCAAACGGTGCACCGGCCTCGGCGGCCAGGCGCTCAGTCACGGCGGTGCTACGGGCGTGCGGTGCCAGGCCTGAGAGGTCCTCTTCGCGCACGTGGATGCGGGCTTGCGGGTCAAGCACTTGCCGGGGTTCATCATCGACGGTCTGGAACGCGGTTTTCAGCACGTCGTGCCGGTCGATGATCTGCTGCAAGGCCGCGGCGAGCGCCGATGTATCCAGCGGGCCGCGCAGGTGCAGCGCATTAGGCAGGTTGTAGGCGCTGCTGTCGGGCGAGAGTTGTTGCAGGAACCACAGGCGTTGTTGGGCGAAGGACAGGGGAGTGGGGCCGCGATGGGTGGAAGCCTTGATGGAATGCTCTGAACCGACGTCGTCGGCCATCAACAAAGCCAGCAAGTCGTCGTCGGGGAGTTGATTCAGTGGGTTCATGTTTGGTCTCGTCGCCATCGGCTGCGTAAATATGCGTTGTCAGAAAGACGAAGCGTGGCCGACGAGATTTAGGTGTGACGTGGGACTTGGCAGGCAGCGGCGAGCGGCAGGGCGCTCGCCGGAGGGGGAGGTCAGGCGAAGGCTTTTTCGGTAATGACGCGCCCGGCTTCCATGCGCACCAGTTGGTCGGCGATATCGAAGTAACGATCATCGTGGGAGATCACGATGATGGTCTTGCCCAGGCGCTTGAGGTCCGGCAGCAGCTCTGTGTAGAACACGCGGCGGAAGGTCGGGTCCTGGTCGGCGGCCCACTCGTCGAAGACCAGCACTGGACGCTCGTCGAGCCAGGCGTTGATCAGCGCCAGGCGCTTGCGCTGCCCGGTGGAGAGGTCGGTGGTGGTGAAAGCGCCATCGCGGATGCTGACCTTGTGCGCGATTTCCATGCGCTCCAGGTATTGGTTGGCGTCGTCCGGCAGGGCTTTATCGCTTTGCACCAGTTCGTCGAACAGGTAGTAGTCGGCAAAAATGGTGGTGAACATCTGCCGGTAATCATCCAGGCCGTGGGCGTCCACCGTTGTGCCGTTGAGGCGGATCTCACCTTGCTGCGGGGTGTACAGGCCCAGCAGCAGTTTGATCAGGGTGGTCTTGCCGCAGCCGTTTTCGCCGACGATAAACAGGATTTCCCCAGGCTCGATGGTCAGGTTCACCGGGCCCAGCTTGAAGGGCGCGCTGCCTTCCACGGGCGGAAACGCGTATTGCACGTCGCGCAATTCCAGATGCTTCATGGTCGGCGTGCGGCTCTCATCGGCGTCAAGCAGCAAGTGCGGTTCCGGCGACGAGAAGCGTTCGGACAGGTCGGCAATGCGTCGAAAGGCGATCTGCGCGCGGCTGATGATCGGCAGGTTGGCGATCAGGTTTTCCAGCGGGCCTTTCATGTAGAGCAGCACCAGTACAAAGCCGCTCATCATGGCCGGGTTGTTGCTGGGCCAGAACGATTGCAGGGTCAGTGCCAGGCCGATGACCACAAAGAACAGCATCGAACCCAGGCTCTTGGCGATCACGAAAATATTGATCGAGCGCACGTGGGTGTCGCAGATGTGGTCGGCGGTGGCCTGGATGTTGCGGGTCAGCATGGCGTGACGGCGCTTGCGATGGATCCGCAGTTCCTTGGCGCCTTCGGCGATGGCCGAGTAATGCTTTTGCAGGTTGTCTTCAGCTTCCCGCGCGGCGTAGAAGCCCTTGATGCCTTTGCTTTGCGCGATGAACTGGATCGCCGAGCCGATGCCGATGGCCAGCAGGGTCATGATGAAGATCGGCAGCGAGAGGCTCGCCAGGTAGCCCAGGCAGCCGAGGATGACGGTGATGGAAATGGCCAGCGGAGCGAAGGCGAAGGCGAAGTCGCTGATGGTGTCGACGTCGTGGGTCAGTACCGGAATAAGGCGGTGGCTGCGGTAGCGTTCGATCTGTTCGATTGGCGCTGACAGCACCTTGGCGCCGAGGTCCTTGCGCAGCCTGGCGATGACTTTTTGGCCCACGAAGTTGCTGCCGATGTCGGCGGCAATGCTGCTGAGCAGGGCGAGCAGGCACAGCCCGGCAAAGGCCAGGACCACTGCGGTGGTGAGGCCGGACTCGCTGTGCAGGCCCTGGTTAACCGTGGCAAGCAGAGCCGTGACGCTCACCCCTCCAAGGATGCCGAACAGAATCGACAGAATGACGGTGTAGCGATAGGGCTTGAGCAGGCTCAAGAGTTCGCTGAGGGCGCTACGCGGTTTTGCAGTCATGAAACTACCTCGGTCGCGACGTGGCTACGTGCTAAGGGCGAGTGGAGGCCCGGCGATCCATTTGATCGCTCGCGGGCTTTTGTAGAAGACGTTTCGACTACGGCGCGATTTAGCCTCATTGCGTTGGGCGCGGGCCCTAAATTTGTCCGCCAGCCCCACGTTATAGATTGGATGCGGCCATGTTCCATGGCCGGCACCCGTAGGCCGGTGCGCCGATCCCTTCCCATGGATGCTTTCATTTCTATGAGCACGCGTGCTCGACCCTCAGTGCCCCTGGCGGTTGAGGGTTGAGCGCGTTTAGAGGGGTGGTAAAAAAAAGCAGGTAAATGAGTCTGGTTTTCATTACCTGAACCGTCTTATTAACCAGAGGCGCTCAAAGACGCCACTAATTTCTGCCAAACACACGCCTCATTGTTCAAGGATTGCTGTCGATGCCTTATCTCCTTTGGTTGTCTACGCCCAAGCATTACGCGCTGAAGAAATTGCCGCAGACTGTGCGTCTGATGATGTTGGGCGCCGCGCTGGCTGTGCCGGCTGCCGCCACATTGATGCCGAGCGTCGCACTTGCCCAGAGCGAAGCCGGCAAGGTTGCCTTCGCGATTCCGGCCGGTAAATTATCGGATGCGCTGATGGCATTCGGCTCGGCGGCCGGTGTCTCGATTTCCTACGATCCAGCGATCGCCAGCCAGCGCTCCACTCCAGGGTTGAAAGGGCAGTTTGGCGTGGATGAAGGCCTGTCTCGACTGTTGTCGGGCAGTGGCTTGCAGGCCAGTCGCGAAGCCAGCGGCAGCTATATCGTGATGGCGCCATCCAGCGGTTCGGCGCTGAACCTGGGCGCGACCACGATCAGTGCCGAGGGTCTTGGGGAGACGACTGAAAACACCGGTTCGTACACCACGGGGGCGACCAGCACCGCCACCAAGCTTCCCTTGTCCCTGCGCGAAACGCCGCAGTCGGTGAGCGTGATTACCCGTCAACTGATGGACGACCAGCATCTTTCGACGCTTAACGAAGTGATGGCGTTCACGCCGGGTATCAGCATCAACCACCGCGACAGTGAGCGTTACACGTTTTACTCCCGTGGCTTTGCGATCCAGAACTTCCAGTACGACGGCATCCCGTCCCAGGTGGCCAACGAGTCCCAGCAATACGTAGGCGCAATCTCGGACATGGCCATCTATGACCGTGTCGAAGTGGTGCGCGGCGCGACCGGCCTGATGAGCGGTGCGGGCACTCCGTCGGCCACCATCAACCTGGTGCGTAAGCGTCCGACCAAGGACTTCCAGGCCTACGTTTCCGGAGAAGCGGGGGCGTGGGACCGTTACCGCTCCGAAGTTGACGTCTCGGGTCCGCTGACAGAAACCGGCAATGTGCGTGGACGTTTCGTCGCGGCTTATCAGAAGCAAAATTCGTTCATTGACTGGTACAGCCAGGAAAAGCGCGTGATGTACGGCGCGTTGGATATCGATCTCAACGACAGCACTACGCTGCGCACTAGCCTCGACTACCAGAACAACGACGCCGAAGGCACCAGCTACGGGCATATCCCGCTGTTCTTCAGCAATGGCAAGCAAACCAATTTCTCCCGTTCATTCAACCCGGCCTCGCGTTCGAGTTACATGGACAACACCAGCTATAACTTCACCGCCATGCTTGATCACAAGCTGGACAATGACTGGAGCCTGAAGACTGCTTACAGCCATCAATACTCCTACCGTAAAGGCCAGGGCGCATCGGCAAGTGGCGGCTACCCTGACCCTGTGACTGGTGAAGGCACAGGCGTATTTATTTACCGCCTGGACAGCTACCAGACCCAGGATACGCTCGATACCTATGCGTCCGGCCCGTTCAACCTGGGCGGTCGCGAGCATGAGTTGGTGGTGGGTGCCAGTGCTTCGCGCACTCACCTGAACTTCCCTAACTACGCCAGCCACAATGATGACGGCGACTACGGTTCGGCGAATATTTTCAACTGGGACGGCCGTGAGTACGGCAATCGTGAGTATCAAAAGGATGGCGGTACCGTCACGACCTTGCAGCAGACCGGCATGTACGGCGCCCTGCGTTTGAAACCGTTCGATCCGCTGACCATCATTCTGGGTACCCGGCTCAGCTGGTGGAATCAGGATGACGAGGTCAAGAACTATCTCGATGGCACCAAGACGACCGACAAGACCAAAAAGACCGGCGTTGTCACGCCGTATGCCGGTATCGTCTATGAGCTGAACGACACCTATTCGGCGTACGCCAGCTACACCAGCATCTTCTTGCCGCAGACGTTCTACAAAACAGCGTCGGGCACTTCGCTGGCGCCGCTTGAAGGCGACAACTACGAGATCGGTCTCAAAGGTGAGTTCTTCGACGGCGCGCTGAACGCGAGCGTCGCGGTGTTTGAGATTAATCAGAAGAACACGCCGGAACAGTCGGGCACGGATTCTTCGGGCCGCGCTGTGTACAAGGCCATCAGTGGTACCAACACCCGTGGCGTCGAGACCGAGATCTCGGGTGAAGTGGTCAGTGGCTGGAACGTGTTTGGTGGTTATACCTACCGCGAGTCCCATGACAAGGACGGGGGTCGGGTGCAGACCAACCAGCCGATCAACCAGTTCAAGTTCGGCACTACTTATCGCCTGCCGGGTGAGTGGAACAAGTTGACTGTCGGTGGCAACGTGACCTGGCAAAGCGAGATGTACGCTGCATCGCAAATCAACTACTCCGGCCCTTACTACAAGGCAACGCAGGATCCGTTCGCCGTGGTTGGCTTGTTGGCCAAATACCAAGTGGATGACCACCTGAGTGTGGGGCTGAACGTCAACAACCTGTTTGACCAGAAGTACTACGACGGCATGGGCACGTTCAATTCGGGCTCCTACGGCGAACCTCGCAACGCAATGATCAACGCCAAGTACGCGTTCTGATCCACCGGGAGCCGGCACGTGTGCCGGCGCCCTCCAGACATAAAAAAACCGCCTGGCTCATGCCAGGCGGTTTTTTTTTGCCGGTTTCAGTGTGCGTAATCAGAGATCACGCACAACCCTGAAGCCGATCCAGTCGCCCCGCGTCTGCGGGTAGATAGTGTTGCGGTTGCCCGAGCGCGAAAATACCGGTGCTTCACCCCAGTCATTGCCGCGAATCTGATAGGACTCGCAGTTAGGCTCTACCCAGGCACTGCCGTCGGCAGGGGCGCCGATGTAGTTGGTATGTTCGCAGTCGGCGACGCGCTCGTAGACGTTGCCGTGCATGTCGTACATGCCGAACGCGTTCGGCGGGTAGCTGCCCACTGGCGACGAGTAGCTGTAGCCGTCCGCAGGCCCGTAGGTGTTGGCGTGTTCGGCGATGCTGTAGCCCTTGCCTTCATCGAAGGGGAACGGGAAAGGCCCGGTGGAACCGGCACGGGCGGCGTATTCGCGCTGGGCTTCGCTGACCATTTGGTAGTGTTGGCCGGTCTTTTTCGACAGCCAGGCGACGTAGGCCTTGATGTCGTCCATGTCCATGCACACTGCCGGCTGACGTGGGCCTTGTGGATAGCGCGGCTTGCTGGCGATGCATTCGCGGCCGGGGCGGGTGTCGCCATTGGCGATCTTCACGCCGGTCTGGCGCACATAGCTGTCCCATTCACCGGCAGTGATGTGGAAGCGGCTCATGGCGAACGGTTTGGCGAAGGTCACGTCATGCATCGGGCCTTCATCCGGCTCGCGACCGACCTCATCCTCAGGCGTCCCCATGGTGAAGGTGCCGGCGGGCAGCACGACCATTTCCGGGCAGTCCTTACAGTCCTTGAACACTTTGCCCGGCTGTGGCGCGGCGGCCTGGGCCACGCCTGGCAGCAGGGCGCTGCACAGGGCGGTGAGCGCCAGAGTGGTCAAGGGTTTGAGTCGGAATGGAATCATGTGGGCATCTCGTTCAAAGGGAAAAGTGAGCGTCACACCCGCTGGCGCAGCAGGGTCATGAACCGCTGGATTTCGTCGGCGTTATTGAGCAGGCCAGGCGAGGTGCGAATCACGGGGCCGACATCACGGTCCACCGAATCGATCACCACACGGTGTTTCATCATGTGGGCCACCACTGCTTCACTGTCCTGGCCCTTGATTCGGAAGAAGGTGAAACCGGCGGACAGCGCGGGGTTGCGCGGGGTGACCAGCTCGACCTGTGGCTGCGCCAGCAATTGGTCTTTCAGCTCGGTATTCAGTCCATGGATGCGTGTCTGCACCTGGGCCTTGCCCAACTGCAAGTGCAGCTTGAAGGCTTCATCTGCGGCCCAGCGATGCTCGAAGGCGTGGTAGCCGCCAGGCGTCATGCTGGTGGCGAAGTCCTTGTCCTCGGAGAAGGTCGGCACCATCGGCGTGACGTATTTGTTCTCGGGGTCGCGGGCGCACACCAGACCGGTGCCGCGCGGGCCGAACATCCATTTATGGGTGCCGGCGATGAAGAAGTCGCAGTGCATGTCGGGGAAATCGAGGTTTTCCACGCCGAAGCCGTGCACACCATCCACCACGTAGAGGATGCGGTCTTGCTCATCGCGGTTGCGGTTGTGCTCGTCCACCAGCTTGCCGATCTCGCCGATGGGCAGCTTCACGCCGCTGCCGGACTGCACCCAGGTCATGCCCAACACACGGGTGTTGGGGCGGATGTTGCTCTGGATATTGCCGAGTACTTCATCGACAGAGACTTGGTTGGCGTTGTCGAACAGTGCGATCCGGCGTACCTGTGTGGCTTGCTTGAGCACACGAAAGTCCAGCACGTTCTGGGTGGCGTAATGCTCGTGAACCGTGGTCAGGATTTCCTGGTCGGGCCGTACCTTGATCCCGCCATAGATCATCGCCAGCCCTTCGGAGGTGCTGCCGGTCAAGGCGATCTGCGGGGGAGAGGCCTTCAGGTAGCGGCCGGCCCATTCGCGCACCTGGCCTTCACGCTTCCAGGTTTCCTGCAAGTCCCAGTCCATGGCCAGCCCTGGGTTGCGGTCGATCTGTGCGCGGTAACGCTCAATGGCTTCGCGTACCGGTTTGGGGTGCGAGGTCACCAGGAAGTTGGAGAAGTGCAGGTAGTCCGGGTCTTGGTTGAACAGTCGCTTGAACCCGGTCCATGGGTCTTGTGTTGCGGCTGCTTGCGCCTGAGGCAGGATGGCAGCGCCCAGCGGCAGGCTGGCGGCAAGTACCCCTGCCTGCTTGAGAAACGTACGGCGGTCGGTCATGGACTGGCTTCTAGAGGGTTAACGGTTGGCCAATGGTTTGGCGGCTTTTTGTACTTGGTCCCAGACCCGCAGGAAGTTGCCTCCCCACAGCTTGGCGATGTCGGCTTCGGAGTAGCCGCGCTGGATCAGCTCGGCGGTGACGTTGCGGATTTCGCCGACGTTGTTCCAGCCGTCGATGCCACCCCCGTCGTTGAAGTCTGAAGACAGGCCGACGTGGTCGATGCCGATCTTGCGCACGGTGTAGTCGATCGCGTTGCCCAGGTCTTTGAGGGTGGCCTTGGGTTCCTCGTCGAGGATGCCGTACAGCGCGCTGGCGTACTCGCCGAACCGCTGCTCGGGCCAGGCAGCGATGATGGGATCGCCTGGCATCAGGGCCATGGCCAGGTTCGGCAGGGGCGGCAGGTCAAAACGGGCGCGCAGCGTGTTGAGCTTGTCCTGGGTTGGCTGGCTCAGCGGGCGCAGGTAGGCCGAGAAGGCCACGATCTGCACCACGCCGCCACTGTGCTTGATCAGCTGTAATTCCTTGTCGCTGAGGTTGCGCGGGATATCCACCGCCGCACGCGGCGCCGAGTGGGACGCCACCATTGGTGTGCGGCTCAGCTGCGCCACCTGTTCCAGGGCCTTGGTCGACATCTGCGACACATCGATGATCACACCCAGGTCATTGAGACGGTGCACGGCTTGTTTGCCGATGTCGGACAGCCCGTCGAGCGCATCCACCGAATCATTGAAGAACGGCAGCGGGCGCGATGAGTCCGACCAGGCGTTATTGCCCACATAGCTGAAGCCGAACATGCGCATGCCGCGCGCGGCCCACAGGTCCAACTGGTTCAGATCGTTGCCCAGCGGGTAGGCGTTGAGCATGCTCATAAAGATCGCGAACTTGCCCTCGCCATGCAGGCGCCGGAAGTCGTCCGGGGTGTAGGCGATGGCGACCTGATTGGGGAAGTCGCGCACCATGGCGCTGATGATCTTGTAGCGCACTTCCTGTTCATGGCGTGCCGCTTCGACAAACCCTTCGGTGGGCTTGTGCGGTGCGTTCGGGCCGTTCCAGATTTCCGGCCAGCCGAAGATGGTCAGGGCGGCGCCGGACAAGCGGCCCCGACTGGCCTTGACCAGGTCAAATTGATCGCTGCCGTCCTTGTCCGCTTCTTTGCCTGCGGTGCCGAAATCCACCGGCACAGTGATATGGCTGTCGAACGACAACAACCGATCCTGCATCTCGTTGGCCTGCTTGATCACCTCCAGCGAGTAGCCGGCGTTGCCCCTGAACCAGTGATCCCAGACCAGCAAGCCAGCGCCGACGGCCAGGGCCAGCGGCAGGCCGATATACAACGCCTTTTTCGAACGTGATTTTGTCATTGCCATCTCAGTCAGTTGAGGCCTTTGCTATCTGGGAAGAACGAGCGATGAGCGGGGAAATTTAGGCGGGCGAGACGGCGGCGGTAAATTTCCCCTGCCAGCAAACGTTCTAGCTCTGATCAAGCCGTTTCCTAAGGTAAACAATGACCATCTCTCGACGTGGGTTCATCGCAGGCCTCGCGCTCACCGGCGCCGCTGTGCCGGCAGCTTTCTATGCCCATCGCGAGTGGACGCGTGAAGAATTCCCCATCACCCCCGGCGAAGCCACGGTCGATCTGGCCGACACCGCCGGCCAGCAACTGGCCAATACCTTGCGTGGCGTCTGGAGCCTGCGCCTGGAAGGCCTCGACGCTGGCCTCAAGGGCCTGCCGCTGCAAGGCTTGGAACTGCTGCTCGACATCGCCCCCCGTGGCCGAGGCCTGCGCGGCTACCTGGACACCGCCGCCAACCTGCGTGCCGAAGGCGAACCGCGTTACCGGGTATTGGGCGATTTGCTGACGGGCGAGGGCGCGTTGCTCTACTGGCGCTTGATCGACCGCGACTCGGCCGATGGCAGGCCCGCCTATGAATTCAAGATGACCCTTGATGAAGTCTGGGCCGACTTCGGCAACGCCGGCAGCGGCACCCTCAGCGGGCAGATCCTCGACTTGAATCGCCCCCTGGCCCTGACCGAACGCGACAACCGCTTTATCGCCCACAAACAGCTGTTTCCTGAAGCCCGCGAGCGCATCGGTCACAACCCGACCTTGCTCGCCTGGCTGATCGCCCCCGAACACCGCCTGTTCCACCAGCTGTGGCACGCCACTCGCGACCAATGGCACAAACTCTCCGAAGAAAAACGCGATGCCCTGCGCGGCATCGGCTGGCAGCCCGGCCCACGGGGCCAGGAGCGCGACGCCCGTGGCAAGCGCAAAGATCGCAACGGCTCGGGCATCGACTTCTTCTTTATGCATCGACACATGCTCGGCACTGCACGCGCCATGCAGGACTTACCCTCTTGGCCGGCCTTCCCCGAACCGCAACCGGCGCTGGAGCGTGATCGCCTGGGGTTTGTACGCTATTTCGACAACCACGATGGCTTCGCCCTGCCGCCGACCTGGTTGGCCCCCGACGACAGCGAATACACCCAGTGGGTCAGCGACATCAAGTCGCAAGAGACGTACCACAGCAACTTCCAGGTCTGGGAGTCCCAATACCGCGACCCGCGTTACCTGGCCAAATACACCTTGGGCCAACTGGGTTCCGAGATGGAACTGGGCCTGCACGACTGGCTGCACATGCGCTGGGCCTCCGTGCCCCGCGATCCCTCCAACGGCGCGCCAGTGCCCTTTGCCCGCGACCCGGCAGACTTTGCCGCGCGGTGGTACGCCGCCGAAAACGACTTCCTTGGCGACCCGTTTTCCTCCCACGTAAACCCGGTGTTCTGGCACTTCCACGGCTGGATCGACGACCGCATCGAAGACTGGTTCCGGGCCCATGAACGCTTCAATCCAGGCGAAGTCAGCCGGCTGGAAGTCAACGGCGTAGCCTGGTTCGCCCCGGGCCGCTGGGTCGAAGTCGGCGACCCGTGGCTCGGCCCGGACACCCACGGCTGCAGCACCACGCCGGGGTTGCAAATGGGCAAGTCGATGGAAATGGACCCGGAGACCATGAAGCTCGCGTTGCGTATTACCTTTGGTGCTGACGACGATGCGCTCACAGGGTTGTTCAAGCGCGTGCCGAAGCGGCCGTGGTATGCGCGGCATTTGAAGGTGAAGACGCGGGAAGCGTGACCGCTTGTCGATGAAACTACGATTTTTACGATGTAAAACGGTAGCTGCGGGGTATTAATCTGCGGTTTTCGTTTTCAGGTAAGCGCAAAAGCCTGATGGCTAAGCGTCCTGCGTTACCTCTCTGACAAATTGGTTTATCCATTCCTATCTTTTTTCCGATGTGCTTGTAGGTTTGAAGATTTCGAGTGGGAGAAAAAACCATACGTTTCTTTTTTTATTCTTTTTTCCTGCTCGGTACCTGATCTTTTCCCATGTTTTTAGGAAAAATCTGACGGACTTTTTAACGCTGCGTGACAGATGTAGGAATACCCTTCGCAATCCTGAGATTTTTGTAACCTTTCTGCTTTTCCTTTACCAATTCAGCCTCGGCAAGCTGCGTGCTCTTTCCATATGAGTACCAGTGAGGGTGAAAAGGATGTCAGCCGTTTTACGACCCGCGTTACTTGGCGTGGCGCTGCTCTGCGGTCCACTTCTTGCCGCGGCGCAAACCTTACCGGGCGACAGAGAGCTGGCCCGGGAAAGACAACAGCAAGTGCTGGAAGAGCAGCGTCGACGTCTGGACGAACTGCAAAACCTTCCTGGAAAAGCCGCAGTACGCACCGCACCTGCTCTGGTTGAAGACGGCCAGTGCGTGACCCTCACGCGCATCACCGTTGAAGGTGCCACCTTGCTCTCCGAGGCAAAGCGCGAGGCCTTGCTTGCTCCCTGGTCGGGGCGCTGCCTTGGCGTTCCTCAGCTAAACGAGGTGCTCAAAAGCCTCACCGACCATTACCTGCGCCGTGGCTACGTCACCACCCGGGCGTACCTGCCGCAGCAAGACCTGAAAAACGGCGAGCTTAAAATCATCGTGGTGGAAGGGCGCCTCGAAGGCCTCGACAGCTCATCACTGGCCAGTCCCGCCGAGTCAGCCATGACCTTTCCTGGCAGCGTCGGTGACGTGCTGGATCTACGCGAGCTGGAGCAATGGGTCGATCAGCTGGGACGCTTGCCCTCGCGCCAGCCGCAGCTTGAGTTGATGCCGGGCCAAGCGGTGGGCGGTAGCCGTGTCGCACTCAAGGGCGAACGCTTCAAGCCCTGGCGCGTCTCGGCTAACCGCAACAACCATGGAGACGAAAGCACCGGCCGCCAGCAGGCCGGTCTTGGCCTTGAATGGGACAGCCCTTTGGGGCTGGCGGACCAACTGAGCCTGCGCGCCAACCGTGACACGGTCAGCGACCATTGGCGACATTCCGAAAGCCAAAGCCTGTTCTACAGCTTGCCGTATGGCTGGTGGACCTTCAATTTCAGCCACAGCCAAAGCTATTACCGCACCCGAAATGATGCGTCCGGCTTTGCCTTCGCGTTGTCCGGCGACACCTCCACCCAGCAACTTCGCGCCGAACGCGTGCTACACCGCGACAACCTCGGCAAGACCGCGCTCAACATCGGCCTGAGCCACCTGCGTACACGTAACTACCTGGAAGACGCGTTGTTGCGCACGTCCAGCCATCGCATCACTGAGCGCCAGTTGGGGTTCAACCATGGGCGTCGCATCGGCAATGCGTTTTTCAACCTTGATGCCGGTTGGCAGCAAGGCATCGGCGCGTTGGACGCCCAGCGCGACCTCTCCACACGCTCCGGCGCCCCCACCTCCCGCTATCAGAAATACAGCCTGACCCTCAGTTACCTGCAGTCCTTTCGCTGGCTGGACCAGCACTGGAGCGTCGACAGCCTGGCCACCGGCCAACGTGCCGAAGACGAACTCTATGGACCACAACGCCTCAGCGTCGGCGGCTTTGGCGCGGTGCGCGGGTTCAGCGAACAGAATCTCTCGGGCAACAGCGGCGGCTACTGGCGCAGCCAACTGCGCTGGCGCCACGCCGTGGGTTGGGACGCCTTGCGCCCGTGGGTGCACGAAGTGGGCGTCGGCTTCGGCTACGACGTTGGGGTTATTCGCCGTGGGCCGCACAACCCCGACGTGGCCGGGCGCCTCACTGGCAATGCCTGGGAACTCAGCGCGCGCGGCCGGCACCTTGCCGCATCGCTGGTATTCGCCCGTGCTCTGGAGCGCCCGGCCGTGATCGAGCACCGCGAGCACCCGATGTACGCCCGAATCGACCTCTTCTTCTAACAACAAGGAACCTTGCCTATGGACGCGCGCAGCCCCTTTAACCAGTGCCTGGCCCTGAGCCTCGCAGGTATTTTGTTTCTCAACCCGATCGTCTCGGCTGCCGCGCAACTGAGCGTCGACCCCGCCAGCCCCGGCACCAGCATCGATCAAGCGCCCAATGGCGTGCCGGTGGTCAATATCGCCGGTCCCAACGGCAGCGGCTTGTCCCATAACCTGTTCACCGACTACAACGTCGGCAGCAACGGGTTGATCCTAAACAACGCCACGAATGCCACGCAAAACACCCAGCTCGGTGGGGTGATCCTCGGCAACCCCGGCTTGCAGGGGCAGGCAGCCAGCGTGATTCTCAATGAGGTCACCGGTGGCAATCGCAGCCACCTGGGGGGCTACACCGAAGTGGCCGGACAGGCTGCGCGCGTGATTGTCGCCAACCCCCATGGCATCACCTGCAATGGCTGCGGTTTTATCAATACGCCACGGGCGACGCTGACCACTGGCAAACCAGTATTGGACGGCGGGCGTCTGGATCACTTTCGCGTGGACGGCGGTGATATCGCCCTGGAAGGCGCCGGACTCAATGCGCGCAATGTCGGTCAATTCGATCTGATCACTCGCACCGCCAAACTCAATGCGCAGTTGCACGCCGACCAGCTCAACATCATTACCGGCCGCAATGACGTCAGCGCCGACAGCCTGCAGACTCGTGCCCATGCCGATGATGGCCGCGAAAAGCCGCAACTGGCCATCGACGCCAGCGCCCTTGGCGGCATGTATGCCGGGGCGATTCGTCTGATTGGCACGGAACAAGGCGTGGGCGTAAGGCTGGCCGGGGATATGGCGAGTACCGCCGGGGACATAGTCATCAATGCCAACGGTGGCCTGAGCCTGGCCCACACCACCAGCGTCGGCGCGTTGAACGCCACGGCCGCGTCAATTGAGTTGCAAGGCCCAACCTTTGCAGCGGGAGATGTGGACCTGCAGGCGAAGGGCGATCTGGTGGTTCAGCACACCCTCGCCAGTGCAGGCAATGTGCACTTGCAAGCGGCAACCGTGAGCAATCAGGGCAAGGTGGTCAGTGGGATTCAGGAGGACCAGCGTATTGCCGGCAAGCAACTCAGGATCACCGCCGAACGCCTGGACAATCAAGGTGAGCTCAACGCAAGCGGCCATTTGGACATCAAGACCGCTGTTGTCGACAACAGCGGCAACATCGCTGCAGACAGCGCGGAGATCGAAGCCCGCCAACAAATAAACAACAGCGGGCAGATCGTCACCGCCCGCGAACTGAGCCTATCGGCTCAACAGGTCAACAACCAGAGCGGCACGCTCCATACCGAAGGCCACCTGAATCTCATTGCCGATGCTGTCAGCAACAGCGGCAAGACCGTCGCGGCAGGCAACATTACCCTCGCCGCAAACACCTTCGACAACAGCGGCGAACTGCTCAGCGATGGTGACCTGCAACTTACCCTTGACGCAGATCTGCACAACAGTGGCCTGATCGCCGTGAAGGGCGATGCCACTCTCAGCGCCCGCAACCTCATCCAGAACCACGGCCAGATCCTCAGCGGCAACGACATCCAACTGCGCGTACGTGATGTGCTGCACAACCTCGGTGTGCTGAGTGCGGCCCGTCACCTGCAGCTCAACGCAACCCAACTGAATAACGACGGCAGCCTGGGCAGTCAAGGCAACCTGCTGATCAGCGCCAACGTGGCCAATACCGGACTGCTGTTCAGCGGCGGTGACTTGCACATACGCGGCGAGCATTTCAGCAACCTCGAAGGCGACGTCTACAGCGTTGGCGATTTCAGTTTCGCCGCCGCCGACGGCGGCCAGGCGACGAGCTTTCGCAACCTGTCCGGCACCGTGGAAAGCGAAGGCAACCTGCACATCAAGGCACTTGAATTCGAGAACGCCCGCACGGTGCTTGCCCTTGAGCGCGAACTGGTCGGCGGCAGCATTCAGTGGGTTTGTGGCCAGCACTGTGACGGCGATGACAGCTTCAAGCGCGGCACCATCTACATCACCGAAACCTGGCGCGAAACCGCCGCTCCCGGCTCCACCAAGGCTGCCCGCCTGGTGGCCGGTCAACAGTTGTATATCGACGCCGACACGTTGGAAAACCGCTACAGCCTGATGGCCGCCAACGGCGACATGCACCTCAGCGCGCGTCGCTTGCTCAACCAGGGCGCCGCCTCACAAACCGGCCTGTCCAGCACGATCATCGGCACCCCTGGGCGCATCGACAAAGCCGTGTGGGACCAGATGGAGTTTCACGATCTGCCGGCCTTCAACAGCGCGCCTTTTGATCCGTTGCGCTTTGCCGAACTCAAGGCCCGTTCCGAAGGCCCCGGCTTCAGCAATCCCGGCACCCTCACTACCTGGCGTGAAGACGGCCGCGAAGTGTACGCCGCCACCCTGCAAGCGGGCGGCAGCCTCAACCTGAACGCCACGCAATACCTGCAAAATGGCACCCTGCGCGAAAACACCCTGGCGCAGCTGATTGGTGAGGTCGGCCACAACCCCAATGACCTTGAACTGAGCCCCGACCGACTCAGCGATGACCTGACCCGTCCGCCTGAGTTTCACTTGCCCAGCGGCGAGTACGGCCTGTTTATCCCGAGCAAGGATCCCGGCAGCCCGTACCTCATCGAGACCAACCCGCTGTTCACCCACCTGGGCAATTTCCTCAGTTCCCAGTACCTGCTCGATAAGATCGGCTACAACACCGACGAGGCGTGGCGCCGCCTCGGCGACGGCTACTACGAAAGTCGCCTGATCCGTGACGCCGTGCTGGCCAAGACCGGGCAACGCTTTCTCGATGGTCAGAACAGCGATGAAGCGCAGTTTCGTCACCTGATGGACAACGGCCTCAGCGCGCGCGACAGCTTGCAACTGAGCGTCGGCGTCGGCCTCACCGCGCAACAAGTCGCCGCGCTGACCCACGACATCGTATGGATGGAAAAACGCCAGGTACAAGGCGAAGACGTGCTGGTACCGGTGTTGTACCTGGCGACGGTTAACCACCAGAACCTGCGTGGCGCCAGCCTGGTGCAGGGCCAGGACATCAACCTGGTCAGCGGCGGCGATATCGTCAGTGTCGGCACGCTCAGGGCCACCCAGGACCTGACCGCCATGGCTGATGGCAGCCTGCTCAACGGTGGCTCGATGACTGCAGGCGAACGCCTCAGCCTGCTGGCCACCGACAGCATCCGCAACGCTATGGCCGGCGAAATCCGCGCCAGCCACGTGGACCTCACCAGCCTCACCGGCGACATCGTCAATGAGCGAACCGCCCACGCCCAATACCAGGGTGACGGCACGCTCATCACCCATCTCGATCACGCAAGCCAGATCAGCGCGGGCCAGCAACTGGCTCTCGATGCCGGGCGCGACATTAACAACCGAGGCGCCATCAGCAGCGGCGGCGACGCGAGCCTGACCGCCGCCCGCGATATCAACCTCATCGCTGTCACCGACACCCAGCAAGTGCGCACCACGCAAAACGGCGGGCACCTTGTCACCCAACACAGCCGTACCGAACACCTTGGCGCCAACGTCAACGCCGCCGGCAACCTGAGCCTGCAAGCCGGCGGCGACATCACGCTGTTGGCGAGCCAGGCCAATGCCGGCAAAGACCTCAGCGTGGCCGCCGGCGGAAACATCAACCTACTTGCCGCCGCCAACGAAACCGACCACGAGGTACACAGCAAACGCAACGGTGCCAAGACCCACGAACAAACCACCCAAGTGCGCCAAATCGGCAGCCAACTCAACGCGGCCGGCAACCTCACGGCAACGGCCGGGCAAGACATCCTGCTGCATGCCAGCCAAGTCACCAGCGGCAAGGATGCTTACCTGATCGCGGGCGGACAACTGGAGTTATTGAGCGCCAATGACAGCGACTACAGCCTGTACGACTACAAGAAAAAGGGCAGTTTTGGCGCGATCAAAACCCAGCGCGATGAAGTCACCGACGTACGCGCTGTCGGCAGCCAGATCAGCACCGGCGGCAGCCTCAACCTCGTCAGTGGCGGCGACCAGTTGTACCAGGGCGCGCGGCTGGAGAGTGGTGCGGATATCACCATTACCAGCGGTGGTGCAGTGACCTTTGAGGCGGTGAAGGATTTGCGCCAGGAGAGTCACGAGAAGAGTAACAACAGCGCGTTCTGGGTTTCATCCAGGGGCAAGGGCAGTACCGACGAAACGCTGCGGCAAAGTCAGTTGGTTGCCGAGGGCAGTATTGCGATCAAGGCCGTTGAAGGTTTGAAGATCGATATCAAACAGGTTAATCAGCAGACCGTCAGCCAGTCCATCGAGGCAATGGTCAAAGCAGATCCACAACTGGCTTGGCTCAAGGACGCAGAAAATCGCGGTGATGTGGACTGGCGCCAAGTCAGGGAGGTGCACGACAGCTTCAAGTACAGCCACTCGGGGCTAGGACCTGCGTCGCAAATCATCATCGCGATTGTGATGTCGGCGGTTATCGGGCCAATGGCTGCCGCCGCCGCAGGGGGCGGTGTGGGGGGCGCCATGGTAGGTGCTGTAGCAACAGGCGCCTCTACCAATGCCAGCGTCAGCGCGATCAATAACCGAGGCAATCTCGGCGCCGTCTTCAAGGACGTGACGTCCTCCGACGCGATGAAGGGGTACGCCGTTTCGGCAATCACCGCTGGTCTGACTGTGGGGTATTTTGATCAGTGGACGGGGGCCCAAACCAATACGGCCCTAGAGAAAGTCACTGCATCGGGCTCGCTGAACACCTGGACTGGCGTAGGCCAATTTGCGGCCAATCAGGGGCTGCAGAATGGCACGTCTCTGTTACTGAATAAGGCGCTGGGGCAGGGCGCAAGCGTCAGTGATGCATTGAAAAACGCGCTGTTCAATACACTGGCTGCAGCCAGCTTCAACCTGGTGGGCGATTACACCAAAAACGTCCTCGCGGATGGTTCGGCGCCGAAGGTAGCGATTCACGCCATGGTCGGTGGACTGCTGGCAGAAGCCACGGGCGGAGACTTTAGAACTGGCGCCTTGGCCGCCGCTGCAAGCGAGGCGTTGGTCACCCAGCTGGATTCCTTGGTCAAGGGGAATGACAACCTGTTGACGATGAGCTCACAAATCGTCGGCGTGTTAGCGGCTGCAGCAAAAGAAGATACGGATGCGGCCGCGCTGGAGAAAGGCGGTTGGGTTGCAAAGAACGCAACGCAGTACAACTACCTGGCACACAACCAACTTGAGCGAGCCGCCAAACAGATAACCCGCTGCACCGATGCCTCCTGCATCGAAGACACCACACGTAAGTTCAAAGAGTTAAGCCTGCAGCAGGACATTGACGCTATTGTCGGCTGCAAGGCTGATCCCAGGTCTTGTGCCGCATTGTCCAAAGAAGTCGCCAACACCATGGCGAATCTGGACGCCATCAAAGACATCGCTGAATACGCCTCGCCCGGTGCCCGGGATGCGATACAGAACCTCATCAACGGCAATTTTGAGTTCCAGGAAATGCTGGCGACAGCCACGACCGAGCATTCAGTCGGCGCCATGGTCGATTCGATCAAGGCGAAATGGGAGCTGAGCGATAGCCAGGCGAAGGACATTGCGGATAGTCTTAAGGTTGCGCTGGCTGTAGGGTTGGGTACTGTTGCAGGGGGTTTGGCTTACAAGCGGGCTGTGGCGGGTGGTGCAAAAGCGCCTGTAAATGTGAGGTCGGCTAGTTTTGCTGATGAAGCAAAGCTGATTGGTCACTTTGAAAAACACGGTGCTGAATTTGGGGCAAAGTCGTCTATCGAATATTTGCAGGTGGGCAAAGACATTATGCAAGGCGGGGATAAGGTTCAGTATCTGTACAAGGGCGAAATGCGAACTGGCTACGTGCAGTTCATGGGTAATTCGTCCCGTGGAGATGCGAAGTATGGGTTCGTAGGAACTAATTCTGATGGCGCCATAACTACAATCCATGTGGAAAGTGGCAAGAGTTTTTGGAAGATGTTGAATGGTGATCCTAAAGATAAAACTATAAGGCCTGTGCCATGATTTATTCAGTGCTTGTTGATGGCATCAATCCTGAAATAGAAGAGGAGGTCTCGATTGTTGTATGTGGTCAGCGGCTTACCTGCTTTGCAAGTTATCTTCCCTATCAGCTTGAGATAGGGCGAGTGTATCGGGCAGAGTTGTTGCCCATGGTTTTTGGTGAGTATATTGTTCAAGAGGTTTTTCATGTCACACCCTCAGTCCTTAGAGAAGGTCCAGGCTATTCATACAGAATTATCGGCGAGTTGAGGGATAGTTGTTTGTGCTGTAGTGGATTGACCTTCTGTGATGAGGTTTTTCTGGCGGACTTTGGTTTCCTTGAGGGGAAGCTGATTTCATGGCGGGTCGATAGGTTAGACATTTCATTTGTCTGAGTTTCCTCTGGTGCAAAAGCCGCAGGTGAGGCTGCAATACCTGTGTCCGGTCGAGTGCAATCTCGTATAAATATTGCCAATGGGCGCACAGAAACTACTCCGTATCCGTGATACTGGAAAACCTGTATCTGCGGGCTTTGATCACGTCGTGAAAGGTCATTTCGACGTAGAAGTCTCCAATTCCCGCTCTGTGTTTACTATTAGCCCAAATGAGTTGAAGGGGGTTCTTCAGAGTAGCCCAGTCATTAAGTTACCTGCTACTGCGCTACCAGTTACGTCAAGCGCCGCTTTGAAGGCTACGCCACCAACGCTCTGACCGCTGGATTCACTGCCGGCGTAATTGACCCCGCATTCGGTGTGACAGGCGATAAGGTCAACGGCATTACCCAAGGCTTGGATCTTGCCTCGGCTTCCGATATTGCCAAGTTTGCAGCGTACTCAGGAGCACAAGGGGCTACCCAGGCAGGCCTCAGTACCTTGCTGCAAGGTGGTGGCCTGAAAGAAAACCTTAATCAGGCCCTTGTTTCGCAACTCCAGAGTACCTTGCAGGCCATCGCTTTTAACACAGTGGGGGACTTCTCTCAAAGTCAAAACTGGCCCGAGTCCGGCCCTGAAAAAGTAGCGCTCCATGCTTTGGTCGGTGGTTTGGTCAGCGAGGCCGGTGGCGGCAGTTTTGCCACAGGGGCGCTGGCAGCAGGTGCAAATGAAGCGTTGGTCACCAGTCTTGCGCACGCGGTGGAAGGTAACCCGGCGCTCTTGTTGGCAGCTTCGCAACTGGTAGGTATCGCGGCGGCTGGCGCTACGGAAGGCGATGTACAGAAAGGCGCCGAAATCGCCAAGAACGCCACGGCTTACAACTACCTCAATCACCACGAAGTGGATGACCTGGTAAAGGACTTGAAAGGGTGCAGGGGAGCAGAAAATCCTGCTGCCTGTCGAGCAGACCTGACGCTCAAGTACGAAGGCATCAGCGACCAGAAGTCCGGGATGGACCTGATGCACTGCACCGATGTCGCCAGTTGCGACGCTCAACGGTCATTAATTGCCGTGGGAAATGCGGCACTTGATAAATACGAAAGTAGCGGCGCACTCAACTGGGAAGAGCGGCTAATCGTCCGAGGGTTTCTGGATAGCAATCAGGATGACATGCGATTGGCCGTGCAGAAGACCTTGCAGGGAACGCATGCCGAGATAGCTGGTATGCTTCCGGGGGTGGGGCTTGTTGTTGGGAAGGGCGGGACGAGTACGGTTGGGTCTGTTGGTGCAAAAGGCGTAGGCGAAGTTGCTGGTTCCGCAAAAAACTTCTCAATTGCTGATCGCGTATTTGGCCAGCTCAACGATCCTCGAATGGGTCAGCTTGCAGGAAAGCTTGATGCCGATGCTTTGCAGAAACTTGCCAATAATCCCAGCGCTACTCGGTTTATGGATGCAAGGACAGGGCATATCAATGTAATTCAAGAAGTTGAAGGGAAGCTGATTCGAATTACTGTGCCAAGAGACGAGATGAAAATTATTTCCGTTGGTCCAATTAGACCTAACCAAGTTAAAAACTTATTAGGCAAAGGCGATTTTGTCCCGTTACCTTGAGTTCGCGGAGGGCTTATGGCGTCAATTCATATTGAGGAAATTCAAAAAATCTTGTCTGAGCAAGGCAATAAAGATGCCTTGCCAAATCAAGCTAATGGGGAGGGCTATTTTCTAGAGATTAGATTTGACAGCCCT
This sequence comes from Pseudomonas sp. RIT357, assembly GCF_000632245.1. NCBI lineage: Bacteria > Pseudomonadati > Pseudomonadota > Gammaproteobacteria > Pseudomonadales > Pseudomonadaceae > Pseudomonas > Pseudomonas sp. RIT357. The sequence goes on along the minus strand of NZ_JFYX01000006.1, from coordinate 853 downwards.
ACTCGTAAGCCATCCGGAATGGTTGATGATGAGTACAAGGACAGGGTGATAACTCTAGATTGTCCGTACGGTACGGTCATTATTTTGTGCGATGGCGAGGGGCAGCTGAAATCAATTGAGTTAAGTTGACTGTATAGTGATAGCACTCTCCCAGCACCGGCCTTGCGCCGGTGCTTTTGCTTCCTTTTTGCTATCTATTTGCACCCTTTTTGCTCCCAAGTTGCAACCTTTCTGCACTCAATTTGCACCCACCCCTGACGACCTACGGTCTATCTGCTCAATACGCTTTTTTTGAGCATGATTTTTCGCTCCTTAACAGGAGCAAAATCTCAATACACATCACGCACCTCCCGCGAGGTGGGTATTTTCTATATGTATCAATTGGTTATCCGGTTTCTGTCTTCTGGGTGCTGCTATACATTTGTATTACAGAACGAGTGTTTCGCCCAGCAAGCACTGACGTGAGTTGTATAGCATTTGTTATACACAGCGGCAGCCCCACAGAACTGGTCTTTTTTTCAAGGTTGGCCCGTTTTATTGGCCCGGCAAGCTGTCTCTTTTAGTCGCAGCTTGTGTCCAGCGCTTGGCGTCGTGCATGTGCAATACGCTACTGATCACTGTCTCCAGGGCTTCGCGCTCTTTGTCATCCAGCTTGGAAATGGCCTCAAACTGAAGTTTCAGGAGGTCATCCGGCCCACGTTCTCCCTCATCAAATAGCAGCATATCGGCGCTGACACTCAGAGCCAGAACTGAATCGCCCCGGATTCTCCAGACACCTCGCAAACAGCTCGCCGGATAACGGCAGAAATTTACGGAACCAACCCCCGTCCCCCTTGTCCCCGCTTCCCATGTC